>JBJTDZ010000001.1:0-5696 GCA_046092585.1 Pirellulales bacterium
CGAGCGTCTACCTGAGCCTGAGCACGGTGGGCGGCGGCGAGAACACGCCGTCCGACTTCTGACGCCCGCATCGTCAGGCTTCACTGGCATCATCGACCGGCCCGGGGAACCCTCCCCGGGCCGGTTTTTTCACGGCGACACAACCGGGGCAGCCCCGAGCCATCCCCATCGCTCACGCGAGTGGGCTTCCTGCGGCAGGGACGCCCGGCGACAGGGCGTCGGGCTGCCCGTGCCGGCCGGCCGTTTGCCCAGCACCACGGCCCGACGGTATTCTGCCGCCTGGTTTTTCCTTCCTCGCGTGGTCGACCGATCCCGTCGGCCCGATCCCCGGAGCGCAATCGCATGAGCGAGCCGACACCGTCCTCGACTTCCGTTTCCCGCCGTGATGTCCTCCGTGCCGTCGGGGCGACGGCCGCAGCGGCCACGACCCTCGGCATGCGAGGCGTGCACGCCGACAACCCGTCGAGCGACGTGCTCAAGATCGGGCTCATCGGCGCGGGAGGCCGCGGCCGTGGTGCGCTGGTGCAGACGCTCTCCGTGCCCGGCTCCAACGTGAAACTCACGGCGGTCGCCGACGCCTTCAAGGGTGGCATCGACGGCACGATGCGGGCGGTCGAGGGCATGCAGGACAGGATCGACTGCCCCGAGGATCGCCGCTACGAAGGCCTCGACGGCTACCTGCGGGTGATCGATGCCTGCGACCTCGTGATCTTGGCCACGCCCCCCGGTTTCCGGCCGTTCCACTTCGATGCCGCCGTGAAGGCGGGCAAGCACGTGTTCATGGAGAAGCCGGTGTGCGTCGACAGTTACGGCGCCCGGCTCGTGCTCGAAGCAGCCCGGCAGGCCGACGAGAAGAAGCTCAAGGTGGTGGTCGGTCTGCAGCGTCGCTATCAGAACAACTACCGCGAGGCGCTGGCCAAGGTTCGCGAGGGCATGATCGGCGACATCCTCGGCGGCCAGGTCTACTGGAACGGCAGCGGCATCTGGTACCGCGGCCGTCAGCCCGACACCACCGAGATGCAGTTCCAGGTCAACAACTGGTACCACTTCAACTGGCTCTGCGGCGACCATATCGCCGAACAGCACGTCCACAACATCGACGTGGCCAACTGGTTCCTCGACAAGCTGCCGACCTCGGCCTACGGCGTGGGCGGACGCCAGCACATCATCCCCGGCCAGCCGAGCGAAATCTACGACCACCACGCGGTCAACTTCGTCTACCCCGGCGGCGCCCGCATCTCGAGCCAGTGCAAGCAGTTCCCCGGTGGCGACAACCGCGTCGACGAGGAGTTCCAGGGCACCAAGGGCGTGCTCCGGCTGCATCCGGGCTTCGCGCAGATCACCGATCTGTCCGGCAAGGAGCTTTGGACGTTCTCGGGCTCCAATCCCGATCCCTACCAGGTCGAGCACGACGAACTTCATGCGGCCATCCGCAACGACACGCCGAAAAACGACGCCGTCTACGGGGCAACCTCGAGCTTCTCGAGCGTGCTCGGTCGCCTGGCGACCTACTCCGGCAAGTCGTGGGACTACCGGCAGGCCCTCGAGCTCGACTACCGCACGATGCCCGAGAACCCGACCTGGGAGACCACGCCGCCGGTCGTGCCCGGCCCCGATGGCAACTACCCGGTGCCCATGCCGGCGACGTTCAAGATCACGTCGGTGACCAATCCGGCCGTGTCATGATCGTCGGGGTGCCCCGCGAAACGAAACGCGACGAATACCGCGTGGGGTTGCTCCCGGTTGGGGCGGAGGAACTGGTTCGGGCCGGCCACGCCGTGCTCGTGGAGCGGGGTGCCGGGGCCGGCTCGGGCCTCGCCGACGAGGCCTACGCTGCCGGCGGCGCCACGCTCGTCGACTCGGCCGCCGAGGTCTTTGGCCGGGCCGAGTTGGTGGTGAAGGTGAAGGAGCCGCAGTCGGCCGAGCTCGCGCTCATCCGCCCGCGGCAGACGCTCTTCACCTACTTCCACTTCGCGGCCGACCGGCGGCTCACGGAGGGCTTCCTCGCCACGGGGGCCACCGCCGTGGCCTACGAGACGCTCCGCGACGACCGTGGCCGGCTCCCGCTGCTCGTGCCGATGAGCGAGGTGGCCGGGAGAATGAGCATCCAGGAGGGGGCCAAATACCTGGAAAAGCCGCAGATGGGCCGGGGCATCCTGCTCGGTGGCGTGCCGGGGGTGGCCCCGGCCAACGTGCTGGTGCTCGGCGCCGGCACGGTAGGCGCCAACGCCGCGAAGGTCGCGGCCGGCTTCGGGGCCAACATCGCCCTGCTCGATACCAATCTCGAGCGGCTTCGCTACCTCGACGACGTCACGCCCCCGAACATCGACTGCCTTTACTCCGACCGGCATGCGATCCGTGAACGGCTCGGCTGGGCCGATCTCGTCATCGGCAGCGTACTCATTCCGGGGGCCCGGGCACCGCACCTCGTCGGCCGCGACGACCTGAAGCTCATGAAACCCGGGGCCGTGATCATCGACGTGGCGATCGACCAGGGAGGCTGCGTGGCGACGAGCCGGCCCACCACCCACGCCGACCCCACGTTCGTCATCGATGACGTGGTTCACTACTGCGTCACCAACATGCCCGGCGCCGTCGGCCGCACGAGCACCTACGCCCTGTGCAATGCCACGCATCCCTTCGTGATGCAGCTTGCGGCGGCGGGCGTGGCGACCGCCGCCCACGAAAGTGCCGCCATCCGTTCGGCGGTCAACGTCTTCGAGGGGCGGCTCGTGCAGCCCGCGGTGGCCGCCGCCTTCGGACTGGCCTGCGACCCCTTCGCTCCATGACCGCGAGCCCCTCCACGATCGTTCCGGCGTCGCTCCGCTGGATCGGCGACGTCTCCGGGCACCTCGAACTCGTCGACCAGACCCTGCTGCCGTCGCAACTCACCATGATTCCCTGCCGTGACGTGGCCGCCGTGGTGGAGGCGATCCAGAGCCTGCGGGTGCGCGGGGCGCCGGCGATCGGCATCGCCGGCGGCTATGGCATGGTTCTCGCGGCCGCCGAAGCCGCCGCCGCAGGGATGGACGCGGCTCGGGGCCGGGCCCACGTGCTCGCGCGGGCGGAGGAACTGGCCACGGCCCGCCCCACGGCCGTGAACCTTCGCTGGGCCGTGGAGCGGTGCGTGGCGGTAATCGACCGACTTCCCGACGAGACACCTCCGGCCGCGATCCGCGCGGCGGTGCTCGCCGAGGCCGTGTCGATCCACGAGGAAGACCGCCGGCTCTGCGACGCGATCGGCCGCCACGGCGCGGCGATCCTGCCGCCCGGCGGCGTGCTCACCCACTGCAACACCGGAGCCCTCGCCACGGGCGGTGCCGGCACGGCGCTCGCGGTGATCACCACCGCCTGGGATCAGGGGCGGCGATTCGAGGTGTTCGCCGACGAGACCCGGCCGCTCTTCCAGGGCGCCCGGCTCACGGCCTGGGAACTCGTCCAGCGAGGCATCCCGGTGACGGTGCTCTGTGATTCCGCCGCGGCCCACCTCCTCCGTACCGGGCGTGTCGGCTCGTGCGTCGTCGGGGCCGACCGGATCACGGCCAACGGCGACACCGCCAACAAGATCGGCACCTACGGGCTCGCCCTGCTGGCAGCCGCCCACGACGTGCCGTTCTTCGTGGCGGCCCCCTCGAGCACCTTCGACCTCGAACTGGCGACCGGGGCCGACATCCCCATCGAGCAGCGAGCCGCCGCCGAAGTGCTCCGGCCACTCGGCGTGGCGGCCGCGCCGCAGGGCGCCGCCGCGTTCAATCCCGCCTTCGACGTGACGCCCGCCGAGCTGATCCGCGGCATCGTCACCGAACGCGGCGTGATCCAGCCGGTGAACGCCGACCGGATCCGCGACGTGCTCGGCCGCCCCTGATCCGTCGGCCCCCATCGCTCACACGATCGGGCTTCCCGATGCAGGAAGCGTAACCGCGTGAGCGGTACGGCTGCCCCGGAGACGGTATCACTGCCACGCAAGGTTCGACTCTCACGTGGAAGCCGAATGACCCGCCGGCCGGGTACACTCTGCGGCATGATTCCCCAGATCGTCATCGTGGGCCGGCCCAACGTCGGCAAGTCGAGCATCTTCAACTGGCTCGTCGAGAAGCGGATCGCCATCGAGGATCCCACCGCCGGCGTGACCCGCGACCGGCTCGTGCAGCGGATCGAGCTCGACGGCCGCGTGATCGAACTGGTCGATACCGGCGGCATGGGCTTCGACGACCCCGACGGGCTCACCGCCCAGATCGATCGGCAAATTGAATCGGGTCTGGCCCACGCGGCGGTGGTGCTCTTCGTGGTCGACGTCCGCACGGGTCTCGTCGCCGCCGACCTCGAGGTCGGCAAGCGGGTTCGCAAGGCCGGCTGCCCGGTGCTGCTCGTGGCCAACAAGGCCGACTCGCCCGGCTTCGATCCGCAGGCCCACGAGTTCGCAGCCCTCGGCTACGGGCCGCCGCTGGTCGTCAGCGCCCGGCAGCACCGCAACCGCGGGCCGCTGGTCGACGCCATCATGGAGCGACTGCCGCCCCCCGTCGACGAGCCCGAATCGGCCGACCTGCCCGAGATGAAACTCGCCATGGTGGGCCGACGGAACGTCGGCAAGAGCACGTTCGTCAATGCCCTGGCCCACGAGGAGCGGGTGATCACCAGCCCGGTGGCCGGCACCACCCGCGACAGCATCGACGTCCGGTTCGACGTCGACGGCCGGTCGTTCCTCGCGATCGACACACCGGGCCTGCGGCGAACCAAGAGCCGCACCACCGACATCGATTTCTACTCCACACACCGGGCCCAGCGGAGCATCCGCAGGGCCGACGTGGTTCTCCTCTTCTTCGACGCCACGGAGCCGATCGGCAAGGTCGACAAGCAGCTCGCCGAGACGATCACCGAGGAGGCGAAACCGGTGGTGTTCGTGGTCAACAAGTGGGATCTCTACGCGGCCGACGTGAAGAAGCGGGAGTGGGCCCAGTACCTCCGTGACACGTTCCGCACCATGCCCTGGGCACCGGTGGCGTTTGTCACGGCGACGCAGGGCCGCAACGTGAAGGCCACGATCGACACGGCCCAGCGACTCTACCGCCAGAGCCACCAGCGGGCTCCCACGGCCCGGCTCAACACGGTGCTGCGTCAGGCCGTGGAGGCCAACCAGCCGCCGGCGGACACCCGCGGCCGTCCGGTGCGGCTCTACTTCGCGACGCAGGTCGAGGTGGCCCCTCCCACCATCGTGATCTCGGCGAGCGCCCCGCGGAGCGTGTCGGATCCCTACCGCCGCTACCTGCTCAACGTGTTCCGGAAGGAGCTGCCCTTTCACGAGGTGCCGATCCGGCTCTACGTCCGCGGCAAGACGAGCGACACGGCGACCGACGATCGCTGACGTTTCACGCGACCGCCGGGGGCGACGGGATCGGTGCGAGGATGGCGAGCGTGAGGGTGCCGTTGTGGGGAAGCCCAATCGCGTAAGCGATGGGGACCACGCCCACCGTCCCGCAGTCGTACCGCTCACGCGGTTACGCTTCCCGGCGCCGTGACCCGAACGACGGAGGCGACGGGATCGGTGCGAGGATGGCGAGCGTGAGGAGGCCGAGGGCGAGGCCGAGGTCTGACCTCGGCCCTGCTCGCTATCGGGAAGCCCAGTCGCGTGAGCGATGGGGACCACGCCCAGCGTCCCGCAGTCGTACCGCTCACGCGGTTACGCTTTCCGACGTGTG
>JBJTDZ010000002.1:0-22438 GCA_046092585.1 Pirellulales bacterium
GCCTCGATTGCCGCCTGGTGGCGTGATCGCGGCACGTACCAGAAGTCGCTCGGCCGCCGCCGCGGTGCGCCGCGGTTCGTGTTCTTCGAAGGGCCGCCGACGGCAAACGGAATGCCCCACCCCGGCCACTGCCTGACGCGAACCATCAAGGATCTCTACCCCCGCTACCGCACCATGCGGGGCCAGTACTGCGAGCGGAAGGCCGGCTGGGACACCCACGGCCTGCCCGTCGAGGTGGAGGTCTGCAAGGAGCTCGGCATCCACTCGAAGGCCGAGATCGAGGCGTACGGTGTCGAGCCCTTCATCCACAAGTGCCAGCAGAGCGTGTGGCGGTACATGCGGGAGTGGGAGACGCTCACCGAGCGGATCGGCTTCTGGATCGACCTCTCCACGGCCTATGTCACCTACCACCAGTCGTTCGTGGAGAGCGTCTGGTGGGCGCTCGCCGAACTCTTCGATCGCGGGCTGCTCTACCCAGGCCACAAGATCGTGTGGTGGTGGGCGCAGGGTGGCACGGCCCTGTCGAGCGGCGAGGTCGGCCAGGGCTATCGCGAGGTGGCCGACCCGAGCGTCTACGTGGCGTTTCCGCTCCTCGATGATGCTGGCCTGCCCACGAATCGCAGCCTCGTCGCCTGGACGACCACGCCGTGGACGCTGCCGTCGAACCAGTTTGCCGCCGTGAAGGCCGACCTCGACTACGTCGTGCTCCGCGACGCCGCGAAGCCCGACGCCGCCGAGTACGTCGTCGCCGAGCCATTGGCGGCATCCCTGGGCGAGAAGCTCAAGACGCAGTTCGACGTCATCGAACGCATGCCGGGCTCAGCGCTGGTCGGCCGCGCCTACCTCCCGCCCTTCGACGTGTTTCGGCCGGCCGGCCCACCGGCCAAGGGCTCCCTGGCCTCCGGCGGTGCCGAAGCCGTCGCCTGGCGGGTCGTTTCGGCCGACTTCGTGACGACCGACTCCGGCACCGGAGTCGTGCACATCGCCCCGGCCTTCGGCGAGGTCGACTACACCGTGCTCGTCGCGGAGCAGGCCCGCTTCGCCGCGGGCCACGGCCCGGTGCTCATCAACGCCGTCGCCCCGGATGGAACGTTCACCGACGTCTTCGGCATGGGCAGCGGCCGGTTCGTGAAGGACTGCGACCGCGACATCACCCGCGACCTGCGGGCCCGCGGCCTGCTCGTGCACCAGGAGCAGTATGTCCACGACTATCCGTTCTGCTGGCGGGCCGACAACGACCCGCTGATCCAGTACCCGCGGCAGAGCTGGTTCATCCGCACGAGCGAGTTCCGCGAGCAGATGCTCGCCAACAACGCCACGATCGACTGGCTCCCCGAGCACATCAAGGACGGCCGGTTCGGCAACTTTCTCGAAACCAACGTCGACTGGGCCCTCTCCCGCGAACGGTACTGGGGCACGCCGCTGCCGATCTGGGTATGTGAACAGACCGGCAGGGCCGAAGCGGTGCGGTCGTACGCCGACCTGCTCGCCAAGCCGGGGATGGAGGGGGCCGACGTGTTCGGGAAGGCCAAGGCCGCCAACCCCGACCTGGCCGACGACCTCCGGGTCCACAAGCCCTACATCGACGCGGTCACCTACGACTCGCCGTTCGCCGCCGGCGCGCGGATGCGGCGGGTCACGGAGGTGATCGACTGCTGGTTCGACTCGGGCGCCATGCCCTTTGCCCAGTGGGGCTGGCCGCACAAGGGCCACGACGAGTTCGCAACGCAGTTTCCCGCCGATTTCATCTCCGAGGCGATCGACCAGACCCGCGGCTGGTTCTACAGCCAACTCGCGATCAGCACGCTGCTCTTCGGCCCGACGTCGCCCGGCGACGCGAGGCCGTTCCCCCATCCCTTCAAGACCTGCATCGTCCTCGGGCACATGCTCGGCGAGGATGGGCAGAAGATGAGCAAGAGCAAGCGGAACTACCGCGAGCCCGCCGAGATCTTCGACAAGTACGGCGCCGATGCCCTCCGCTGGTTCTTTCTCGCGGGCCAGGCGCCGTGGACGAGCATTCGCTACAGCGAGCGGGCGATCAAGGAGAGCATTCCCGAGTTTCTGCTCCGGCTCTGGAATGTCTACTCGTTCTTCGTGATCTACGCCCGAATCGACGGCTTCGATGCCGGTGCGATGCTTGCCGATCCCGGCATGCTCGCCCACGCCGACCTTGCCCGCGGCCGCGGCTGGCGGCCTGCTTCGCAGCGCGGCGAACTCGACCGCTGGATGCTCTCCGAACTCAATGCCGTGGCGGGGTCGATGACCGCCACGATGGATGCCTACGACCACTTCGGCGCCGCCCAGAAACTCACGGCCCTCGTCGAGGCGGTGAGCAACTGGTTCGTTCGGCGCAGCCGCGACCGCTTCTGGGCGGCGGGCCGGGCCGATGGCGGTCCCGACACCAACCCAGGCAAGCTCGATGCCTACTGGACGCTCTACGAGACACTCGTCACCGTGGCGAAGCTCGCAGCTCCGTTCGTTCCCTTCACGACGGAGGCGATCTGGCGGAACCTCGTCGGGACGTCGTTCGGCGAACGGGCTCCGGAAAGCGTGCACCTGACCGACTATCCCACCGGTGACGCGGGGCTCGTCGACCACGATCTCGTGCGGCGGATGGCGGTTGTTCGCGATGTCGCGTCGCTCGGCCGTGCGGCCCGCGCGGCCGAGAAGCTCAAGGTGCGACAGCCACTCGCGAAGGTCGAGGTGAGCCTCGCCGACCCGAGGGCCGACGACGCCGCCTGGCTCGCCGCCCACGCCGATCTCGTCTGCGACGAACTCAACGTGAAGCAGTTCGAGGTCTGCGGTGAGCCCGACCGCTATATCACGCGGCAGGTGCTGCCCGACCTCAAGAAGCTCGGGCCGAAATTGGGCAAGGATCTCCCCAAGGCGAGAGACGCCCTCTCCAGGGCCGATGCCGTGACGCTGCTGCACGCCCTCACCACCGCAGGCCACGCGGAGGTTCCCCTGGCCGGGGGAGGCACGGCCGTGATCGACAAGGACGACGTGCTCGTGCGGACGACCGCAAAGCCCGGCTGGGCCGCCGCGGAAAGCCCGCGGGCGGTGGTCGTGATCGCGAAGGACCTCACGCCCGATCTCATCGCCGAGGGTCTCGTGCGTGAGGTCGTGCACGTGATCCAGACCGAACGGAAGACCCTCGACCTCGATTTCACCGACCGGATCGACCTCGTGCTCGCCACGGAGTCGGCCGAACTGCGGGCGGCGCTCGAGCAGCATCACGACTACGTCGCCAGCGAGACGCTCGCCGCCTCCCTTCGTTTTGGAGTGCCCCCGGCCTCGGCCGCGTCGCACGAAATCGATGGCCATCCGCTGGCTCTCTCGGTCACGAAACACCCGGGAGCTCGGGCATGACACGGCCTGCATCGCCGGATCGGCCGCTGCGGCTCGCCGTGCTCCTCTCGGGCTCGGGACGCACGCTCGACAATCTGCTCGAGTGGATCACGTCCGGCAGGCTCGCTGCCTCGGTCGACGTGGTGGTCTCGAGCCGGGCCGACGTGCGGGGGGTGAGGATCGCCGAGGCGGCCGGCGTGCCCGTCCACGTCCTGCCGCCACAGGGACGTTCGCTCGACGACTGGAGCCGTGCGGTCTTCGAGGCCTGCCGGAGTGTCCGCCCCGACCTCGTGGTGATGGCCGGATTTTTGCACCTCGTGCGGATTCCGGCCGAATACGCCGGCCGCGTGGTCAACATCCACCCCTCGCTCCTGCCCGCGTTCGGCGGCAAGGGTTTCCACGGCACGCATGTCCACCGGGCGGTGATCGATCGCGGATGCACGGTATCGGGGTGCACGGTCCATCTCGTCGATGACGAGTACGATCACGGGAGGATTCTGCTCCAGAAGACGGTGCCGGTGCTTGCCGACGACACGCCCGAGTCGCTCGCCGCCCGGGTCTTCGCCGCGGAATGTCAGGCGCTGCCGGAGGCGATCGCCCGATTCACTCCGTGTACCACCACCTGATGCCGCCTCGGAGAACGCCATGCCCCGGTCCCTCGGTCACGTGATCGCCGATTCGCTTCACCTCTCGATCGGCTACGCCGAGCGGCTCATCGCGGGGGTGCCTGCCGACAGGGCTCCGCGGTTCGCCGCCCCCGGGGGCGTGATGGTGGCGTCGAATCACCCGACGTTCATCTACGGCCACCTGAGCCTCTACGCTCCACGGATGCTCCGGCTGATCGGCCATCCGGCGCCCTCGCTCCCCGAGGGCTTCGAGATCCGCTTCTCCAAGGACGCGACGTGCGTCGACGACGAGGACGGCGACCTGTATCCCCCCTTCGCCGAGGTCGTCGCCTTCTTCCAGGAAACGCATCGGATGACGACCGGCGCCCTCCGGAGCACGTCCGATGGAATTCTCGATCAGCCCAATCCGGCGGACGGTCGCATGAAGGAACTGTTCCCGACGATCGGGTCGGCGATCACGTTTTACTGCGGTGGCCATATGATGATGCACCTCGGCCAGATGAGTGCCTGGCGGCGCATGGAAGGGCTGGCCGCGGCCTGAGTTTCCTCGATGACGAACCCTGCCTCACGAACCCCGAATCACGAACCACGCGACTGGAGAACCATACGATGGACCTTGCCCACCGTCACGAAGGCCCGCTGTCACGCCTGAAGTCGCGGCTCGTCTGGCTGGGGATCGCCCTGACCATTCTCGGCATCCTGGCGATCGCCACGCCGTGGGCGGCGGCGGCCTTCGTCGATTTCATGGTCGCCGGCTCGCTGCTCGCTGCGGGCGTCACGCAGCTCGGAGCTGCGGCGGGCACGTTCACGTGGCGAGGCTTCTGGCTGACCGTGCTCTGCGGATCGCTGTCGCTTGTCGCCGGCACCGCCATGCTGGCGATCCCGGCCGAAGGCGTGCATGCGATGACCGTGTTCATCGGGCTCGTCTTCCTGTTCCAGTCGGCGGCGAAACTCACCGCGGCCTTCGCCATGCCCCGCGATTTCCCGTGGGGCTGGATGCTGGCCGACGGCCTGCTGGCGGCGGTGCTCGGAGGCATGCTGCTGATAAGCCCGACGCAGCAGTCGGGGGTGTTCCTGGGCACGCTGATCGGCATCAACCTGCTTGCCAGCGGCGCTGCCTTCCTCGCCTCGGGCCTCTGGCTGAAGGAACGGCTCGGCTGACGGGCGGCCGGAGCGACGTCAGCGACGTGGCGATGAATCATCGCCCGGTGATCACGGCGGGCTGATTGCCGCCGTCAGTGCAGCGAGCCTGCTCCAGAAGCCATGAGCCTCTGGCCAGCCAGCGTGCACCTCGACGTGGATCGTTCGAGTCCGTCGCGCATGAGCGGCGGCGAACGCGGTGGCCACGAGCGACAGTCCGACGCCGGCCCGCCTGAAGTCCGGCGCGACCACCAGCCAACCGATGGAGAACCGCGACGGCTCACGGTGTTGCGACTCCCGCAGGCTGGCGAACCCGGAGGGATCGCCGTTGCAACGTGCCAGCCAGACTCGAACACGGCATCCGGAGCCCGCGGTCAGATCGCCAGCCAACCCGGTCTCCGTCGGCAACCGCAGGCCGGACGGGGCAGCCGCTCGAGACTGATGGAGGATCGACGTGAACTCCGGCCAGGTGGCCCTGATCGCTGTCTCGGCCACAGTGACCCGCGGCGCCGGGCAACGCGTGCCCAGTACCCGGAGGGCCGACCCGACATCGAGGGAGAAGTGAACCACGGTCATGGTGTGCGGGTTATGCCGAATTCACCGCCGCCGGTCTGAAAAACCCTGCTTGTGGGTCGCTTTTTTGAGGGGCGAACGGCGTCGCCGCGAACTACCCTCGCCGAGAGGCAGGGCGAGCGCACGGTTTTCGTAACCGGCATAAGTTACGACGCACCATAGACTTGCGCGTAAACGGTGACTGGTGTAAATCAAAAGTGGCCGAAGCAGCCGGGAATCGTTCACGCAAGGATAGAAACCTTCCACGAATTGTGGATAATGACGGTCGCAGGAAGCCAGAAAACGTGCACAACCACGAACGCCGCAGCCGTTTGCTCGAAGTGATCCGCGTGCGCGGCTTTGCCGCGCTCGAGGAACTCGTCCGCGAACTGGGCGTCTCGGAGTCGACGGTTCGCCGCGACCTCGATGCCCTCGAGGAGCAGGGCTCGGCCCGCCGGACGCACGGCGGCGTGCTCTATGCCGGCGGCATGCCCCGCCTCGCCGAGTTCGACGAGCGGCAGCCCGCCAACTGGGCCGCGAAGCGGGCCATCGCGGCCCGGGCTGCGGCGGTGATCGGCGACGGCGAAACCGTGCTGCTCGACGGCGGCACCACCACCTACGAGGTCGCCCGCCTGCTCGTCGGCCGCTCGCTGCAGGTGGTCACCAACAGCCTGCCCGTCGCCAACCTCTTCGCCTCCGAGTCCCGCACCGATCTCGTGCTGCTCGGCGGCTACGTGTCGCCGCGCACCGGCGTATGCCTCGGCCCGTACGCCAACGAACTCCTCGGCCGACTGCACGTCACCACGACGGTGCTGTCCGCTGCCGGCATCGCCGAAGAGGGGCTCTTCAACGCCCACCTGCTGCTCGCCGAGACCGAGCAGGCGATGCTCCGCGCCGCAGGTCGGGTGATCGTCGTGGCCGACAGTTCGAAGTTCGGCCACAAGAGCCTCACGCTCGTCTCCGGCCTCGACGCCGTCGATCTCTTCGTGTCCGACACGGGCCTCAGCGACGTGTGGCGCCGCAAGATCGCCGACGCCGGCTCCGAGGTGCTGGTGGCCGACGTGCCCGAGCCCGAGGCCGGCCAGCCGGTCGCCGCTGCAATCTCCTCCCGCCGCCATCGTGAGTGACGCCCCCATGAGCATCGCCCCCGCGCTCCCTGCAGCCCTCGACCGTGGCTCCGTCGAACGGATCGTTCGCGAGATCGTGCTCGCATCCCGCGGCGTGCCCCCGTCGCACGCCGCGACCGGAGCGAAGTCCGAGCCGAAGCTCGTGGTGAGCATCTCCGCCCGTCACTGCCACCTCACCGACGAGCACGTCGAGAAATTGTTCGGGCCCGGCGCCACGCTCACGCCGATGAAGAATCTCTACCAGGACGGCTTCTATGCCGCAGAGCAGACGGTGATGCTCGTCGGCCCGAAGCGGAAGATGCTGCCCACCGTGCGGGTTCTCGGCCCGACCCGCAAGGCCTCGCAGGTGGAGTTGGCGTTCACCGACGGCATTTCGCTGGGCATCGACCTGCCGGTGCGGCCGAGCGGCAAGATCGCCGGCACGCCGGGCTGCGTGCTCGTGGGCCCGGCCGGGGCGATCGAACTCCGCGAGGGTGTGATCCGCGCCGAACGGCACGTGCACATGAGCTTCGCCGACGCCGAACACTTCGGCGTCAAGGATGGCGACCGCATGAGCCTGGTGATCAAGGGATCGTGCGGCACCGTCTTCCGAAACCTGCTGGTGCGGGCCGACGCCACCAGCAAGCTCGAGGTGCACATCGACACCGACGAAGGCAATGCGGCCGATCTCGACCATGCGGCCAGCGTGGAACTCATCAGGCAGAGCTGATCCGATGGCGAAGAAGAGAGCGGCGAAACGAGCCCGACGACAAGACCCGACCGTGAAGCCGGCGCGCGCCGGTGCGGTCAGCGGGGAGGTCCCCGCGAAGGCTGGATGGTTGTTCGACACAGCAACGGAGCGACAGATGGCGAAGCATACGGAAGCCCTCGGCATGATCGAGGTGAAGGGTTTCACGACCCTGGTGGAGGCGGTCGACGCGATGATGAAGGCTGCGAACGTCACGTTCGTCGGCTGGGACAAGATCGGTAGCGGGCTCGTGACGGCGTTCGTCTCGGGTGACGTGGCCGCGGTGAAGGCGGCAACCGACGCGGGTGCGGCGGCCGGCGGCCGGATCGGCGAGGTGGTGAGCGTGCAGGTGATCGCGCGTCCGCACGAAGACCTGCAGATCGTGCTGCCGACGGCCTGAGCGGCCCGACGCACGTGACCCTGAATCGACGACGAACGACGAACTTTTTCCCAAACACAAAGGACATCAGATGAATACGGCGATCGGACTTCTGGAGACCAAGGGACTCGTGGGCCTCGTCGAGGCCACCGACGCGATGGCCAAGGCGGCCAACGTGAAGATTCTCAAGCGGATCAGCATCGGCAACGCCTTCGTGGCGACGATCGTGCAGGGCGACGTGGGCAGCGTGCGGGCGGCCGTCGAGGCCGGTGCGAATGCGGCCCAGCAGGTGGGCGAGCTCGTCGCCAGCCACGTCATCCCGCGGCCGGCCGACAGCCTGGTGGCAGCCTTTTTTGCCTGATCCCACTCCGGCGCGGGCCCCGGAGGCCCGTGCCGGTGCGGACGGACCCGCAGGACACACCACGATGAAGATCCTCGTCGCCAATCTCGGCTCCACCAGCTTCAAGTACCGGCTCTTCGACCTGCCCGAACGGGCGGGCGAAGCCGGTGCCGAACGGGAACTCGCCCGCGGGGGCGTGGAGCGGATCGGCGCGGCCGAGAGCCGCGTCCATGCCACCGTCGGCGGGCGGGTGATCGAGACGGTCATGACCGTGCCGGATCATGCCGTCGCCCTCCAGGCGGCGCTCGCGCAGCTCACGGCCGACGGCGGCCCGCTCACGAGCGTCGACGAGGTGGCGGCGGTGGGGTTCAAGGCGGTGCATGGCGGCCGCGTGAGCGGCGTGGTGAAGGTGGGGCCCGACGTGCTCGCGGCGATGGAGGAGATGGCGGCGGTCGCGCCCGCCCACAATCCTCCCTACGTGCGGGCCATGCGGCTTCTGGGCGAGCGGATGCCCGGCGTGCCGCTCGTCGCGGCCTTCGAGACCGGCTTCCACGCCACGATCCCAGACCGCAACGCGTTCTACGCGGTGCCGACCGAGTGGGTCGAAAAGCACCTCGTGCGGCGCTGGGGCTTCCATGGGGCAAGCCATCGCTTCGTGGCGGGCAGGCTCGGGGAACTGGTGTCGGCCGGGGCGAAAGGCCTGCGGGCGGTCTCCTGCCATCTCGGCGGCTCGAGCAGCGTCTGCTGGATCCGCGAGGGCAGGAGCGTCGGCACGTCGATGGGGATGAGCCCGCAGTCGGGCCTGCCCCAGAACAACCGGGCCGGCGACTTCGACCCCTTCGCCCTGCTCCACGTGGCGAAGCAGACGGGCCGGAGCTTCGAGGATCTGCTCGTGGAACTGTCGGGCAAGGCCGGCCTCGCCGGCATGTCGGGCACGTCGGGCGACATGCGGGACCTCGAGGAGGCGGCTGCGGCGGGCAGTCGTCGCGCCCAGACCGCGATCGACGTCTACGTGGCGTCGGTCCGGCACTGGCTCGGCGCCGGGATTGTGGAGCTCGGTGGCCTCGATGCCATCGGGTTTGCCGGGGGCATCGGCGAGAACTCGCCGCTCACCCGGGCCGCGGTGGCGGCCGGCCTCGAGGATCTCGGAGTCGCGATCGACCCCGCGAAGAACGCCGCCCAGGCCGCCGGTGAACGGTCGATCCACGCCGCCTCGTCGCGGGTTGCGATCTGGGTGATTCCCACCAACGAGGAGCTGATCGTCGCCCGGCAGGCGCGTGACCTGCTGGCGGCGGATCGTGGAACAGCCAACGGAAAGGGTGCCTGATGTTCGTCGCGCTGGTGACCGGATCGGTCGTGGCCACGCAGAAGACGGAGGCCATGACCGGCCACAAGCTGCTCGTCGTGGAGCCCTACCGGCTCGACGAGAAGAGCCGCTCCACGCTCGTCTCCACGGGCCGCACCTTCATCGCCGTCGACACGCTCGGCGCTGGCGAGGGCCAGTTCGTGCTCGTCACCCAGGGCTCGAGCGCCCGCCTGACCCCCGAAACCAAGTCTCTGCCCGTCGACGCCGTGGTGATCGGCCTGGTCGACACCGTCCGCGTCGAGGGGAAGGAAGTCTTCAGCAGAAAGTGATGCCAGACCCCATGTCCACCGCCACCACGCCCGACATCGCAGCCATCGTCCGCCAGGTGATCGCCGAGATCACCTCCGCCAACGGCGGCCGTCCCGCGCCGGCCCCGCAAGAGGCCGTCGGTGCCGCCGGCTCCTTTGCCGGTGCCCATGGCGTCTTCGGCAGCGTCGACGAGGCCGTCCGTGCCGCCAGCGAGGCCTTCGAGCAGCTCGAACGGCTCGGCGTGGAGGGGCGCAAGAAGGCCATCGCCCACATCCGCCGGATCGCCATCGACGATGCCGAGGAACTCGGCCGCATGGAGTTCGCCGAGACGAAGATCGGCCGGCTGGAGCACAAGATCGAGAAGCTCGAGGTGCTCGGCGAGAAGGTGCCCGGCGTGGAGTTCATGCAGAGCGAGGTGTTCAGCGGCGACCACGGCCTGGCCGTGATCGAGCACGCCCCGTTCGGCGTCATCGGAGCGATCACCCCGGTCACCCATTCGCTCCCCACGATCGCCTGCAACGCGATCAACATGATCGCGTCGGGCAACGCCGTGGTGGTCAATCCGCACCCCAGCGGCCGCAACGTGGCTGCAGAGGGCGTGCGCCGCTTCAATGCCGCGATCCACCGGGACATCGGCATCGACAACCTGATCACGCTCGTGGCCGAGCCGACCCTCGAGTCGGCGGGCCAGCTTTTCAACCACCGGGGCGTGAAGCTGATCTGCGTGACCGGTGGACCGGCGGTGGCCCGGGCCGCGCTGCAGTCGAGCAAACGGGCGATCGTGGCCGGCCCGGGCAACCCGCCCGTGGTCGTCGACGACACTGCCGACCTCGACAATGCCGCCCGCTCGATCATCGCGGGCGCCGCCTACGACAACAACCTGCTCTGCATAGGCGAGAAGCAGGTGTTCGTGGTGGCGAGCGTGTTCGACCGGATGATGGCGGCGATGGAGCGGGCCGGCGCCGTGCGGCTCGCCGCGTCGCAGGTCGACGCCCTCACGAAGCGGGCGATCGTGATGACGGGCGAGGGCGAGCATCGCCACTGGGGTGCCTGCAAGGATTTCATCGGCCAGGACGCCGCCCTGCTCGCCAAGGCCGCCGGCGCCGTCTGCGGTGCCGAGGTTCCGCTCGTCTTCGGCGAGACCGACAACGACAACCCGTTCGTGCCCACCGAGCAGATGATGCCCTTCCTGCCGTTCGTCCGCTGCAAGGACGTCGACGAGGCGATCAGGCTGGCCCACGAGAGCGAGCACGGCTTCCGCCACACGGCCATCATCCACTCCAACGACGTGCGGGCCATGACCCGGATGGGGCGGCTGCTCGACACGACGCTGTTCGTGAAGAACGGCCCCAGCGTGGCCGGCCTCGGCCTCGGTGGCGAGGGCTACCTCTCGTTCTCGATCGCGACCCCGACCGGCGAGGGCGTGACGACGCCGCTGACCTTCACCCGCCAGCGGCGGTGCACGCTCGTCGACGATCTCCGCATCCTCGGCAGCGCGGCTGCCGTCCGCTCCTGATCCACACGCCCCAGACCCACACCCGACGTCACCCATGCACCTGGCCCGGATCATCGGCACGGCGACCGCGACGGTGAAACACCCGTCGCTCGTCGGCGCTCGGCTGCTCGTGGTGCAGCCGCTGCTGGCCGACCGCCGTTCGCCCGACGGCGACCCCCAGATCGCCGTCGACACGGTGGCCGCGGCCGTGGGTGACACGGTGGTGATCACGAGCGACGGCCGCCTCCTGCGGGAGGTGCTGAAGTCGGAGGCCACGCCCGCACGCTGGAGCACGATCGCCCTGGTGGACACCCCATGAGCAAACCCACGACGCCCCCCGCGATCGACGCCGCCGCCATCCAGGCCCTCGTGGCCGAGGTGGTGCGCCGCATCCGCACTGCAGGGGTGGCCGCCCCTGCCCAGGCCACCGCGCCAGGGCCCGCCGTGGCCGCTCCGGCCGCGCGGCTGACCGATCGCGTGATCACGCTGGCGAGCCTCGACCGCATCCCCGCCGGGGCCCGTGAGGTGGCGATCGACGCGAAGGCGGTCGTCACGCCCGCAGCCGTCGACCGGGCGCGCGAGCGGGGCATCGCCCTGACGAGGCACGCCGCGCAGGCTGCCGTGCCGCGGCGGCCCTTCATGATTGCACAGGCCGCCTGCCGTGGCGACGTGTCGGCCCGTACCGCCGCCATTGCCCGGACGGTGCCCGGGGCGGCGCAGCTGCCGGCCTCGGGGCTGGCCGACGTGGTCGCGGCGCTGGCGTCACATGCCTCTCGGGATGCCGCCCGAGGCGTGCTCCTTACCGGCACGCCCGCGGTGGCCGTCGTGCTTGCCAATCGATCCGCCAGCCTCCGGGCGGTCACGGCTCGCGACGCCGCCACGCTCGCGGCCGTCGCGGCCGAGACGGCGGCCAACCTGCTCGTCGTGGATCCGGCGGCGTTCGCCGGGAGCACCCTCGAGCGGTTCTGCGCCGAGTTCCACCGGGCGGGCCCCGCCGCGGTGCCGGCCGAACTGACCGCCGCCCCGCCGGGCTGCGGCTGCACGTCCCACACCCACTGAGGCCTCGCGTGCGACTCGGAAAGACCATCGGCACGGTGACGCTCGTGGAGCCCCATCCCACGATCCGCGGGGGAGTCTTGCGGCTCGTCGTGCCGCTCTCGCTGTCCGACCTGCGGGCGGGCGATGGCCGGGCTGAACCGCTCGTCGCCTGGGACGACCTCGGCGCCGGTGACGGCCAACTCGTGGCCTTCAGCGAGGGAGGCGAGGCCGCCCAGCCCTTCCGCCCGGCCGACAAGCCGGTCGATGCCTACATCGCCGCCCTGATCGACCACCTCGAGGCGCCCGCATGACCGGCACCACCGCCACAGCCCGCACGCCTTGCCTGGGCCGCAGGGTTTTCGCCGTCCGCACTCCGGCCGCAACCCGCAGCGTGGGCCAGAATCGTTAGGACGCATCGCCGCCCACCCTCACACACGACCCCCACCGCACCCCCAGCCACCCGAAGGAGCAGCCATGGCGAACATCACCCCCAAGACCACCGACAAGTCGCTGAACCAGCTCAAGGAGGAGATCTGCGACATCGGCCGCCGGATCTACAACAAGGGCTTCGCCGCCGGCAACGACGGCAACATCTCCTTCCGGCTCGGCCCCGACGCCGTGCTCTGCACGCCGACGATGATCTCCAAGGGCTTCATGAAGCCCTCCGACCTGTGCATCGTCGACATGGATGGCAACCAGATCGCGGGCAACCGGAAGCGATCGAGCGAGATCCTGCTCCACCTCACGATCATGAAGGAGCGGCCTGACGTGAACTCGGTGGTGCACTGCCATCCACCGCATGCCACCGCCTTCGCCGTGGCCCGCGAGCCGATCCCGCAGTGCGTGCTGCCGGAGGTCGAGGTGTTCCTCGGCGATGTGCCGATCACCCGCTACGAGACCCCCGGCGGCCAGAAGTTCGCCGACACCGTCAAGCCGTTCGTGAAGCAGTCGAACGTGGTGATCCTCGCGAACCACGGCACCGTGAGCTTCGGCGAGACGGTCGAGAAGGCCTACTGGTGGACCGAGATCCTCGATGCGTACTGCCGGATCCTGATGCTTTCCAAGGACCTGGGCCGCGTCACCTACCTCACCAAGACCGAGACCAAGGAGCTCCTCGATCTCAAGGCCAAGTGGGGCTACACCGATCCGCGGCTCGACAAGACCATGGAAAACTGCGACATCTGCGCCAACGACGTGTTCCGTGCCAGCTGGGGCACGACGGGCGTGACCCGCAAGGCGTTCGACGCCCCGCCCCCGATGGGCGCGGACCCGGAAAACGCCACGCGGCCCGTGATGCCGGCCGGCCTCGACACCGAAGCCCTGATCAAGGTGGTGACGGAGCAGGTCTGCAAGCAGCTCGGCATCGCGGCAGCCTGATCGACGGGCTTCCCTGAGCAGCGGGGCGACCCCGGGGTCTCCTCGGGTCACGAGAGACTCACAAAGGTTTTCACGCACTGGAGCGCGGGCACATGAAGGTCGGCATCATCGGCGGCGGTGGCATCGTGGGTTCGTCGGCGGGCTTCGCCCTCCAACTCGGGGGCGTGGTGCACGAGATCGTGATCGTCGATGCCAATGCCGACCTGGCCGACGGCCAGGCCCTCGACATGATGCACGGGGCGCCCGCGATCGCCGACCAGGTGATCCGCTCCGGTGGCTACGCCTGCCTCGCCGACGCCGACGTGATCTGCATCACGGCCGGCCTGCGGCGGAAGCCCGACGAGAGCCGGCTGGCCCTCATCAACCGCAACGTCGTGCTCTTCCGCTCGATCCTCGGCGACATCAAGGCCAAGGGCATGCGGTCCGACGCGATCGTGCTCGTGGTCTCGAACCCGGTCGACATCCTCACCTACCTCGCCGAGAAGGAGCTCGGCCTGCCGAAGGGCCGAGTGATCGGCCTCGGCACGCTGCTCGACACGCTCCGCTTCCGGGCCCTGCTGGCGATGAACCTCAAGGCGCCGGCCACCCAGGTGCAGGCGATGATCCTCGGCGAGCACGGTGACAGCATGGTGCCCGTCTGGTCGAGCGCAAGCGTGGCGGGGCTGCCGCTCGAGAAGTATCCGGGATTCACGCCGAAACTCGGCGCCGACGTCTTCCAGCGGGCGAAGACGAGTGGCGCCGAGATGATCAAGAAAAAGACCGGCGCGGGGTTTGCCGTGGGTGTGTCGATCGCGGAGGTCATCAACTCGATCGCGCTCGACGCGAAGCGGTTGCTGCCGGTGTCGACGGTGCAGGCCGGGTGCTACGGCATTCGCGATGTCGCCCTCTCCGTGCCGACGGTGGTTGGCCGGGGAGGCGCCGAAAAGATGCTCGAGATCGAGCTCTGGCCGAAGGAAATCCAGGCGCTGAAGGCGAGTGCGAGCGTGCTCCAGAAGACGCTCGACGAGGTGCTCGCGTCCGCCTGAGCCCCGCCACGCCGAGCGTGACGCGGTCGTACCGCTCACGCGGTGACGCTTCCTTCCCTGGAAGCCCAATCGCGTGAGCGATGGGGACCACGTGGTGACGCTTCCTTCCCTGGAAGCCCAATCGCGTGAGCGATGGGGACCACGCGGTGACCCTTCCTTCCCTGGAAGCCCAATCGCGTGAGCGATGGGGACAAGCGGTGACCCTTCCTTCCCTGGAAGCCCAATCGCGTGAGCGATGGGGACCACGTGGGGCGATCACTCGGCCTGCTGCCGGCGGCGCTCGATCTCGGCGACGGCAACCCCCCAGAGCCGCGCCGTGCCGTCCCACGAGCTGGTGACGAGCCCGCGGCCGTCGGCTGAAAAGGCGAGCCCCCACACCTGGTCTCGGTGGCCACGAAGCAGGGGTGCCGCACGGCCGGAAGCCACGTCCCAGAGCTGTGCGGTGCCGTCGGCCGACACCGCGGCGATGCGGCCGCCATCCGGTGAGAACGCGGCCTTCCAGATCTGCCGTGACGGGCCCGTGAGCACGGTCACCAGCGTGCCGTCGCCCGTGTTCCACAGCCGCACGGCGCCATCGGAACTGGCGGTGGCCAGCAGACGGCCGTCGGGCGAGAAATCGACCCAGTTCACGGATCCGTCGTGGTCGGGAAAACGCAGGAGTTCAACGCCCCCGGCCACGTTCCACAGCCGGGCGATCCGATCCTCGCAGGCCGTCGCGAGCCTGGTGCCATCGGGCGAAAACGCGACCGCATACACGCGGCGAGCATGCCTCAGCGGTGCACCGTCGAACTTCCCGGCCACGAGATCCCAGAGTCGTGCCGTGCGGTCCTCGGAGGCGGTGGCGAGCAGGCGTCCGTCCGGTGAGATGTCGATGCCGTAGATTTGCTTTTCGTGCAGGGGCAGCGAGGTTGGATCACCACCGCCGACCGGCCAGACACCGGCGGTGCCGTCTTCGCGGCCGCCCACGATCATGCCGCCGTCCGGCGCGAACTTCACGTCTTTCACGCTGCCGCCACCGCCGCCGAGCACCCCGCGGGGGCGGAGCGTGGCGGAGTCCCAGAGGTGTACCGAGGAGTTCGCCAGGCCGGTGGCGATCAATCCGCCATCCGGCGAGAGCGCCAACGCCGTCACCTTGTCGGGGCAGCGCATCACCGGCGGGGCATCGGTCGCGGTGTCCCAGATACGGGCCGAGCAGTCGGCGGAACCCGTGGCCAGATCGGTGCCGTCCGGCAGGCAGGCCACGGTCCAGATGGCCGCCTCGTGACCGCGCAGCCGCATGATCTCCCGGCCGTCGGTGGTGCTCCAGAGCCGCACGACACCATCGCCCGACGCGGTGGCGAGCCGGTCTCCTCCGGCGACGAACGCCGCTGCATTCACGCGGACGGGATGGTGCAGCACGAGCCGCGTCCGCGCCGCGTCCGCATCCCAGAGACGGACCGTTCCGTCCTGGCTCGCCGACGCAAGCGTCGACCCATCGGGAGAAAAGCCGACGTGAAACACGCGTTCGCCGTGGCCGTCGAGACAGGCCCGTTCCGCGCCGCTCGCCACGTCCCAGAGCCGCACGGAGCGGTCGAGCGACGAGGTCGCGACCACCTGCCCATCGGGCGAGAAACTGCCGCAGTACACGGTGCCACCGTGCCCGGCCAGGATGCGGTCTTGCGTCCAGGTCGCCGTGCTCCAGAGCCTGGCCGTGCGATCTCTCGAGGCCGACAGCAGATGTGCCCCATCGGGCGAGAACGCGACCGAGTAGACCGTCGCGCCGTGGCCGGCGAGCACGACTGGGTCGTGATCGCCCGCCATGTCGTGAACCCGCACGGTGTGATCGCCCGACGCCGATGCGAGGAGGAGACCGTCGGCGGAAAAGGACAGGCCCCAGACCGGCCCCCCGTGACCGTCGAGCACGATCGGGGAGGCGGCAGCGAGTCGCGTGGGGCGCCGTTGCACGCGGATCGTGCCGTCAACGCCACCGGTCGCCAGCAGGCTGCCATCCGGCGACCACGCCACGGCGGTCACCATGCCGGTGTGTCCCTCCAGGCTTCGCACCGACTCGTCGAGCGTGGCGGCCAGGCAGAACAGTTCGGTCGGGTGCGGCGTGCCGGCATCGCCGACGAGCGACTCCGCGGCCGCGAGTCGGCGCCGTGCCTCGCCCACGTTGTCGCGGTCGCGAGCCTCCGCGGCGAGCAGCACGTTCGAGAGGTAGAGCTGCGCCCGGGCCACGGCGGCCTGCGCTTCGGCATCGCGTTCCCGCTGCTCGGCGAGCCGTCGGGCCTCGACCGCCAGCAGCCGCTGCCGATCCGCCCGCACGGAGAAGATCCCGATGCCGATCATCGCGCCGAGCAGCGACACCAGGATCACCACGGCGGCGACCGCTCCCGACCGATGACGCCGCGCAAGACGGATGAGGCCCTCGACCGCCGTCGGCGGGCTTGCGAGGATCGGCTCGCCGGCGAGCCACCGCCCCAGTTCCGCCTCGACCTCGAACGCCGTCGCGTAGCGATCGACGCGCCGCTTCTCCAGGCACCTGCCCACGATGGTGGCGAGGCTCCGTGCCTCACGCCGGACCGTGAGCCCCTCACGCATCACGGCGGGTTCCACCACGTCGGGCGTCGGCCGGGCATCGTCAAGCAGACGCACGGCCTCCAGCACGGAGCGACCGCGAAGGTCGTAGGGGAGCGAGCCGACGAGGAGTTCGTGAAGCAGCAGGCCGAGGGCATAGACGTCGGAACGGGCGTCGACATCTTCCCCCTCGAGGCCGAGCTGCTCCGGGCTCATGTACCGCAGCGTGCCGACGATGTCGCCGGCTTGCGTCAGCGCCGTGGCGTCGAGGCGGTCGGCATCGAGGGAGCGGGCCACGCCGAAGTCGATGATCTTGGGTTCGCCGCCCGCATCGACGAGAACGTTTCCCGGCTTGATGTCGCGATGGATGACGCCTTTCTGATGGCCGTGCGCCACCGCGGAGCAGATCCGACGGAAGAGTTCGACCCGTCGTCGCACCGGGAGCCGCTCATCAACGGCGTACTGCGTGACGGGCTTCGCCCCGGCGACGAACTCCATCACGAAGAACGGCACCGGCCCCCGTTCGCTGACGTGCGTGCCGAAGGTGTAAATCTGCGCGATGCCCGGATGCCGGAGCCGGGCCAGCACTTCGGCCTCGTATTCGAATCGGCGGATGGCTGTGGCCGACAGCAACCCGTCCAGCATCACCTTCACGGCCACGGTCCGTGACGGGGCGTCCTGCGTCCCCTCGTAGACCCGTCCCATGCCGCCCACCGCGACGAGGCGGATCAGCGTCACGCCGCCGAGATTGGTGCCCGGCGGCAGATCACCATCGGCCCGATCCGCTTTCCCACCTGCAGGGTGAAAGCCGAACGAGTCCTCGACGCCGCTCAGCCGTGTCGGCTCCGGCGCCGGCCCTGCACCAGCATCAGGGGCATTCTCGGCAGTGGCGCCGGATGGGTCGCGGGGCTGCATCCCTCCGTTATACTGCTTCCGTCAGGGCCCCCCGACCGCAGAATGCTCAGCGCCTCGTCATCACTCCCTTGCGGAATCGGGCTGCCGTTGCGCGATCGACAGGAGGTCGTCGCGGGCTTGGATGATTCTCCGCACCTCACCAGACGCGGCACAGCCGGCGTCCGCTCGCAGGGTCTCGATTGGGCCGAGCCGCCTCCAGCGGCGCAGCCTGACGTGTGCCGCGAGGATGATCCGCACGGGGTCGAGGTCACCCGTCTGCAGGCCAAGCACCCGGTGAGGGAGTCTGGAGGCCTGGGCGATCGCGGTCGGCGGAAGATCGGCAGATGGCTTCGGCTGCGCGAAAACCGTCGGGGCGCTTCGGCGGCGGTGCGGCATGATCGTCCCTCCGTATGGAAAGACGTCCGCGGGGGCCGGGGGGGGCAAAATAATTCCGCTGCCCACGGATGTCCGGCCGATATTCCCGGAGCAAGCCCATGAGCGCCGACGACTCGACGGCAGCCGGTGTATCGCGGTGTCTGGAGCGGCTCGCTGCCGGCGATCTCACGGCCCGTGACACGATCATCGAACTCTGCGGCGAGCGGCTGAGAACCCTCGCCAGCCGCATGCTCGCCCGGTTTCCCAACGTCCGTCGTTGGGACGACACCGACGACGTCTTTCAAAATGCGGCCATGCGGCTGCACCGGGCCCTGGGGCAACTGCAGGTCGACTCACCCCGGTCGGTAATGGCCCTGGCGGCGACCCAGATTCACCGGGAGCTCATCGATCTCGCCCGCCGGCATGCCCGGCCCGGCTCCTTCGCCGCCAACCATGGCACCCGGGGGCGGGGCATGGCCGACCCGGCCGACCAGCCCACCGTCGAGCAGGCGGCCGCTCCGGACGAGATGCTCGACCGCTGGACGCTGTTTCACGAGGCGATCGACCGGCTGCCCGCGGAACTCAGGGAGATCTTCCAACTCGTCTGGTATCTCGGTGCCGACCAACGCACGATCGCCGCACTCCTCGACTGTTCCGCGCGCACCGTGAAGTCGCGGTGGAAAGAGGCGAGGGAGGCGGTCAAAGCCGCCCTCGACGGCCAGAGCCCGGAGTGACGGCGCGCCGCCCGGTGCGTCATCCGCTCATTCGCCCGCCGCCTGTTCGAGGTCGCGAAGGATCGCGATCGCCTCGTCGAGCGACGGAGCGTCGTAGCCACGGACGTGGCCGCGGCGATCCGCCTCGGCAAGCAGCAGCACGTCGAGAAAGTCGGGGTGAGCCTCGAGCCTTCGACGAGCCCGGTGACCGAGCGACCCGTCGGAGTGGCCCCTCGCAACGGGCAGCGACTCGATCAGCCACCGTGTCCGCGCCGTGACCAGGTCGCCGAGCGCCTCGACGGCCGCGGAAATCGGCTCCTCCCTGTCGAGCGCGCGGCCGACGTCGTGCACGAGGGCCGCGGTCAGGAGCTCCTCGTCGAACGGCCGCTCCCGGTGGACGAGATCGAAGACCTGCAGACTGTGCTCGAGCGCGTCGCCCTCGGGACACCGTGCGGGATCCTGCCGCACCGTCGCCAGCACCGTGACGATCGCCGCAATCGCGTCGAACCTGTCGCCCGTCAGGCGCCGCAGCGATCCCGAAGGGTCGAGTCGCCGGTGCACCTCGCGCCGCACCTCCACCGCGTCGGGGAGCCGGTCGTCGGCGACCCAGCCTCCGGCCACGCGGCGGGCGGCACGGAAGACGGCACGTCGCGCATCCCTGCCCCCCTCGACGGCGCGGGCGGCGTCGGCCGCAATCCGCTCGCGGATGCGGTCGTGCGTGTCGTCGTCGGGATGCATGCCGGCCGCCGGCTCGGTCATGGGGTTTCCGCGGGCAGCGGCCGCCAGCGGATGCCGCGGAACTCGCCGGTCGTCGCATAGGTGGCGATCCCCAGGGGCTGCGACGCCGCCACCTCGTCCCGAACCGAGATGCGCCGCCCCTCGATGTTTTGCTCGACCAGTGGCTCGCCGTCGAGCAGGCACTCGATCCGGGCGGGGGTCACCCGCACCCGCACGGCGTACCAGTGGCCACGCGTGAAGTTCCGCGTGTCGGTGGTCTCGTTGTCGGCGGCGTCACGGCCGTCAAGGCACGAGAGGCCCGTGACCGAGCCGCCCCAACCGCCGAGGATCAGGCTGCAGCAGGAATCACCGACGGGAAACGTGAGGCCGCAGAAGAAATCGCTTCCCTCCACCCGCCTGGCCTGCAGTTCGATTTCATAGCCCGTGCGGGGAAACTCGCCCGCCCACGTGATGCCGCTGAGGGTGGCGCCCATCGGAACCACGATTGCGCCATCGGCGACGCGCACCTCCCCTTCCCCGCCGAACGGCGTCGGCTTCCACGCGCCGAGCGTGGTGCCGTCGAACAGCGGCTTCCACGCGGCCGCTTCGTCGGCTCGCACCGCGCCCGACGCCACCACCGCGAGCACCACCGCCAGCATGCCGCCCACCAGGCGGCCCGTCGCGCACCGCGAGGCCGTCATGCCCTTCACCGTGCGAACCGCTGCGTCCATTCCCGGATCGTCGACCGCCGAAATCCTGGTGACTGCCATGTGCGAGGTTTCCACAAGAAGCACCGGCGGATCGCGCCACGCAACCCTGCCGCTGACGAGCACAGTCTACCGGGCCGGTGGGCCTCCCACGCGACGTGCACCGCGACTGCCGCCATTGACATAAACGTGAACACCCGTATACTCCCCGGCGTGGTCCCAGATCCGGCGTGGATCGGGCCGCAGCTCGCGGCACGGCCCCGCAGCCGGTCGCACTCAGGCACGAGGGCCGTCACCATGCTCGCACGATTGCAAACGTTCTCCCTGCTGGGAATCGAGGCCATTCCCGTCGACGTCGAGGTCGACGTGTCGTCGGGAGCGCTCCCCGCGACGGTGCTGGTGGGGATGCCGGACACCGCGGTCCGCGAAAGCACCCATCGCGTGGCCCGGGCGATGGTCAACTCCGGGTTCAACCGTCCGAACGATCGCATCGTCGTCAACCTCGCGCCGGCGGAGCTTCCGAAGCAGGCCGCGACCTTCGACCTGCCGATCACTCTGGGGATCCTGGCCGGCAGCGGGCAGTTCGCGTCGGACCGCTTGCAGGACTACGCCGTCGTGGGCGAGCTTTCGCTCGAGGGACTGACACGTCCGGCACGGGGAGCGCTGTCGATCGCCATCGCCGCCGCCCGCCAGACGCCGGGGAGATCACGGCCGCTCAAGGGAGTCGTCATGCCGACGGCCAGCGCCACGGAGGCGGCTGTCGTGGAAGACATCGAGGTGATCCCGGTGTCGTCCCTCACGGAAGCAGTGCAGTTTTTCTCGGGTGACATCACGATCGCCCCCGCCCCACCCCGGGTGGCGGAGTGGTTCGATCGTTTCGCCGCCTACGACGTCGACTTCGCCGACGTGCGTGGGCAGGAGGCGGCGAAGCGGGCGCTGTGCGTCGCGGCCGCCGGCAACCACAACTGTCTGATGGTCGGCCCTCCGGGAGGCGGCAAGACCATGCTCGCCAAGCGGGTGCCGACGATCCTGCCTCCGCTGTCGGCGGCCGAGTCGATCGAAACAACGCGGATCTACAGTGCCCTGGGGTTGATGCAGCCTGGGCAGCCACTGATGGCCACCCGGCCCTTTCGCGCCCCGCACCATACGATTTCCGAGGCCGGCCTCGTCGGCGGGCGATCGATTCCGATGCCGGGTGAGATTTCCCTGGCGCACAACGGTGTCATGTTGCGGGCAAATACCAGACATAGCGAAAAACGCTTGTTTTGTAGGCGAAAACGAGTCTTTTGGCACTTGGGAAAGACACCGACGCCCCGCCCGCCGGCACGTTCAATGCATCGGGCCGCGGCCGGCGGGAGACAAACGCTCCGCTTTTGACCCACTCCCTGCCCGTTTCCGGCTGGCTCGTCCACCTGCTGCGGTGCTCGTTCACGGGCATCCCTCAAGGCATCCCTAAGCGGCAAAAGGCTCGCACGGCCGACTAGGCGTCCCCCATTGCCTTTTCCGTACGCGGGCCTCTGAGGTCAACGTCGGCGGCCTTGAAGCGGGAGGCCGCGATTGAAGGCGGCCCCCGCTACAACTGTGTGGCTTGGTGAGCCCGTGCCTGGCGGCCGCAGGGTTCGCGGTAGGGTGCCTCCGATTTGCTCGGGTGCCAGCTCGTTCTCGAGGTGTTTCATGCGGCCGGGCA
>JBJTDZ010000003.1:0-6373 GCA_046092585.1 Pirellulales bacterium
GCGCCGCCGTGGAGCATTTGTGGGAAAATGCATGGAATCCTATGCTTTCGTCTCCCGCCGATCGGTTTCCCGCCCACGACTGAGGAGAATGTTCCATGCCGCTCGTCCCGATGCGCATCCTGCTCGACCACGCCGCCTCCAACGGCTACGGTCTGGCCGCGTTCAACGTCAACAACATGGAGCAGATCCAGGCGATCATGGAGGCGGCGAAGGAGACCGACAGCCCCGTCATCATCCAGGCATCCCGCGGCGCCCGCAGCTACTCCCAGGACAACTACCTTCGCCACTTGATGCTCGCCGCCGCCGAGCTCTATCCGAAGATCCCGATCGCGATGCACCAGGATCACGGCAACTCGCCGAGCACCTGCCAAAGCGCAATCGACCATGGCTTCACGAGCGTGATGATGGACGGATCGCTCAAGGAGGACGGCAAGACGCCGGCCGACTTCGACTACAACGTGAAGGTGACCCGCGAAGTCGTGCAGTCGGCCCATCGGCAGGGTGTTTCCGTGGAGGGTGAGCTGGGCTGCCTCGGGTCGCTCGAGAGCGGCGAGGGCGAGGCCGAGGACGGCCACGGCGCCAGCGGAAAGCTTTCGCACGACCAGCTGCTCACCGATCCCGACGAGGCGGCCCGCTTCGTGGCGGCCACCGGCGTCGATGCATTGGCCGTCGCCATCGGCACGAGCCACGGGGCCTACAAGTTCACCCGGAAGCCCGACGGTGACGTGCTCGCCATGAAGCGGATCGAGGAGATTCACGCGAAGCTCCCCAACTGCCACCTCGTGATGCACGGCTCGTCGAGCGTGCCGCAGGAACTGCAGGACATCATCAACAAGTTCGGTGGCACGATGCCGCAGACGTGGGGCGTGCCCGTGGAAGAGATCCAGAAGGGCATCAAGCACGGGGTTCGCAAGATCAACGTCGATACCGACTGCCGCATGGCGATCACCGGCGCGATCCGCAAGGTTCTCGCCGAGAGCCCCGAGAAGTTCGACCCGCGTGACTACCTCAAGCCGTCCCGCGAGGCGATGAAGAAAGTCTGTGCCGAGCGAATGGTGCAATTCGGCCAGGCCGGCAACGCCGGCAAAGTGCCATGCATCACGCTAGCCGAAATGGCGACGCGCTACGGCAAAGCCTGACGCCCCTTTTGCATCAACTTGCCCAACCCGGCTTCGGGCTCCCCGTACTCCGTCGCCGGACGTTCGCTACGGGCCTCCAGCCCTCCGCTCTCTCGGACCTGGTTTCGCTCCGCCATCCATGGCTGCGCTTGCCAGCTACGCCGGCTCTCGGAATACGGGGAGCCCGAAGCCTCGCCGTATCAGGGAAGGCTCGGGGCCTGTGCCACAACCACGAGGACGCCCCCGGGTTTCCACCCGGGGCTTTCCGGTCCTTGGTGCGGCGTGGGCCTGCTTCGGCTTTCGCGACGGCCGCCCGGAAGGCGGCCGCCGCGGCTCGAGGCAACCTTGGCTTGCCTCGCAGCCGCGCACGCCTGCGGGGGCCATGGATGGCCCCGCAGGCGCATAACTAGCAGCCCGGCCAGCGGGCTTGGACGTCGCGGCCGGCGTAGACGGCGCCGTCGCCGAGCGACTCGGCGATCCGCAGGAGCTGGTTGTATTTCGCGATTCGGTCGCTTCGCGATGCCGAGCCCGTCTTGATCTGGCCGGTCGAGAGGCCGACTGCCAGGTCGGCGATCGTGGCGTCTTCCGTCTCGCCGCTGCGATGGCTGGAAATCGACGTATAGCCCGAACGGTGGGCGAGCGACACGGCGGCAATCGTCTCCGTGAGCGTGCCGATCTGATTGACCTTCACGAGGATGCTGTTGGCCACGCCCTCGGCGATGCCGCGGGAGAGCCGCGTCGAGTTGGTCACGAAGAGGTCGTCGCCAACGAGCTGCACCTTCTCGCCGAGCTTCTCGCTGATCAGCTTCCAGCCGGTCCAGTCGTCCTCGGAGCAGCCGTCCTCGATCGACATGATCGGGTACTTGCCGGCCAGGTCGGCGAGGAAGTCGACCATGCCGGCCGAATCGAGCTTCCGGCCCTCGATGGTGTACGTGCCGCTCTTGGCGTCGTACATCTCGGTGGCGGCGCAGTCGAGGGCGATGGCGATCTGCTCGCCCGGCTTGTAGCCGGCGTTGGAGATCGCGGCGAGGATCACCTCCAGCGCCTCCGCGCAGGTGCCGATGTGGGGGGCGAAGCCGCCTTCGTCGCCCACCGCCGTGGAGAGCTTCTTGTCCTTGAGCACCTTCTTGAGGGCGTGAAACGTCTCGACGCCTGCCCGGAGGGCCTCGTCGAACGTGTCGAAGCCCAGGGGCATCACCATGAACTCCTGCACGTCGAGCGGGTTGTCGGCGTGGGCGCCGCCGTTGATGATGTTCATCATCGGGGCGGGAAGGAGGCGGGCGGTGGCGCCGCCGAGGTAGCGGTAGAGCGGCAGGCCGCAGTGCTCCGCGGCCGCGTGGGCCACGGCGAGCGAGACGCCGAGGATCGCGTTGGCGCCGAGTTCCTTCTTGTTGGGCGTGCCGTCGAGCTCGAGCATGAGTTCGTCGACCGTGGTCTGGTCGAGGGCATCGCAGCCCTCGAGCTCCTCGGCGATGCGGGTGTTGACGTTCTCGACCGCCTCGAGCACGCCCTTGCCGAGGTACACGCCCTTGTCGCCGTCGCGCTTCTCCCAGGCCTCGTGGGCGCCGGTGCTGGCCCCCGACGGCACCGCCGCCCGGCCGCTTGCTCCGTCAGCCAGGGCCACGTCGACCTCGATCGTGGGGTTGCCGCGGCTGTCGAGGATCTGGCGGGCGTGGATGTCGACGATCGTGGACATGGATGGCCTCTGCGTGACGGTGGGTACGGACGATTCGCCCGCGAGGCCGATCCCGGCCATCCGGGCCGCCGCATTGGGCCAGCCGCGCCCCGGGACGCACGGGTGACGCCCACCCGGGGCGAGCGGCTGTCGCCTCCGCGCCGTGGCGGGTATCCTCGACATCATTCCGCTCCACCCGCTCGCCCTCCCCCGCCCCGCATGTTCACCGGCCTCGTCGAATCGCTCGGTCGCGTCGTCGAGGCGGTGGCCGAACCACCGGGCCTGCGGCTGGTCGTCGATGCCGGCCCGATCGCGGCCGACGCGGCCCTCGGCGACAGCATCTGCACGAGCGGCTGCTGCCTGTCGGTGGTGCGCATCGACGGATCGCGGCTGGCGTTCGAACTCGGCCCGGAAACGCTTGCACGGACGACGCTCGGGAGCCTCGTGGCGGGCTCGACGGTGAACCTCGAGCGGTCGTTGCGGCTCGCCGACCGGCTCGGCGGCCACCTCGTGACCGGCCACGTCGACGGCATGGGCCGGCTCGCCTCACGGGTGCAGGAAGGCGACTGGGTGACCTGCCGGTTCGCGGCGGCCCCCACCCTCCTCGCCCAGATGGCGGGCAAGGGCTCGGTGGCGGTCGATGGCGTGAGCCTGACGGTGGTCGACGTCACGCCGACCGAGTTCAGCGTGGCGCTCATTCCGCACACGCTCGCCCACACGACGCTCGGCTCGCTGGTCGTCGGCGGCGGCGTCAATCTCGAGACCGACCTCGTCTTCAAGTACGTCGACCGCTGGCTGACGGCCCGGCAGCCAGCATGACGCACGAGCACGAACCTGGAGCCGCGGCCCCGCCACCGCGACAGACCACCGCCTACCTGAAGCAGCTCTTCGCGCAGGTGGGCTTCACGATCGACGCCCGGCGCGGGCAAAACTTCCTCGTCGACCTCAACCTGGTCGATCTCCTCGTGCGTTCGGCGGCGATCGAGCCGGCCGACGTCGTGCTCGAGGTGGGCACGGGCACGGGCGTGTTGACGGAGCGCACCTCGGCAGCCGCCTCCCACGTGGTGTCGGCGGAGATCGACCCGCGGCTCGCGCAGCTCGCCCGCGACCGACTCATCGACCGCGACAACGTCACGCTCGTCGAGGGGGATGCGCTGGCCGGCAAGCACCGCTTCGCCCCCGCCCTGCTCGAGGCCCTCGACGCGGCGCTGGCCCGTTCCCCCGGCGGCCGGCTGCTGCTCGTGGCCAACCTCCCCTACTGCGTGGCCACGCCGGTGGTGTCGAACCTGCTCGCGCTGCCGAGGCCTTTCGACGTGGCGGTGGTCACCGTGCAGCGGGAGATGGCCGAGCGGATGACGGCCCGGGCCGGCACGGGCGACTACAACGCCCTTTCGGTGTGGGTGGGGGCGCAGTGCCGCGGCGAGATCATCCGCGTGCTGCCGCCAACCGTGTTCTGGCCGCGGCCGAAGGTCGACTCGGCGATCGTGCGGCTCGACCTCGAGCCCGACCGGCGGGCGGCGATCGGCGACCTCGGCCGCTTCCACGCCTTCGTGCGCGACGTGTTCTGCCACCGGCGCAAGGTGCTGCGCGGCGTGCTCCTGCGGATCGCGGGCGGCAAGCAGACCGCCGCCGCGCGGGAACGCGTGGAACGAACCTATGCCGCCCTCGGGCTCGCCGCCGACATCCGCGCCGAAGACATCGCACCCGACGACTTCGTGCGGCTGGCGCAGGAGTTTCACGCCGACCGGCCGTAATACGGGTCGCACGTGAGCTGCAGGCTCGAATGCGGGGTGACCTCAACGCCACTGCAGTCGTACCGCTCACGCGGTTACGCTTCCTGCATCTGGAAGCCCAATGGGGTACGCGATGGGGACAGCCTGAGGCTCAAGGGCGATCCGTATAAGGATCCGGCGCATCGCGTTACCGGCTCGGGGCTGCCCGTGCCCGGGAGCAGGGCTCGGCGGCCAGCGGAGGCAGGATGCCGAAGCGCAGCCGGCGTGCAGCGAGCGAAGCCCAGGATGGGCGGAGCGAACGTTCGGCGACGGGCACGGGCAGCCCCGAGCCTGCGCCACCCACGCCGTCAGACCTTGCGCAGCCCCCCAGCGGTTCGGCTCAGGAATGCGGTCACACCCGGGCGAAACGCTGTTTTTGCCGCCGGCTCCGCAATTTCCGGTTGGTTGGGCAGGACGGCTAAAATGTGGCCGTCCCGGAGATTTCCTGCCGAAAAGCCTCCGTCAGGCCTCGGGTCCCGGATCGTGCGGGGCGCCGGGGTCGGGGGCGGTTGGCGAGGGACGTCAGAGGCTGGAGGCTGTCCGCGAGTGATTCCCAATCCCACAACCGAGGCGTCGTTCGCCCCCACGATCGTCGACCTCCTGCGGCAGCGGGCTTCCTATCGCCCCCATGACCGGGCCTTCACGTTCCTCGTCGACGGCGAGCACGAGGAACTCAACATCACTTACGCCCAGCTCGACCGCAAGGCACGGGCGGTCGGCGCGTGGCTGATGGACAACGGGATGGTGGGGAAGCGGGTGCTCCTCCTCTATCCCTCGGGGCTCGATTTCATCGCCGCGTTCATGGGCTGCCTCTACGGCGGGGCGATCGCGGTGCCCGCCTACCCGCCGCGGAAGAACCGCTCGGTGGAACGGATCGAGGCAATCGCCGCCGACGCCGACGCCTCGGTGGCCCTCACCACCCGCGACGTGCTCGACCGGTTCGACGCCCTGCGGTCGGCGGCCCCCAGCCTCGAAAACCTGGTCTGGAAGGTCGACAGCGAACTCGATCCCGGCTGGGCCGACCGCTGGGACCGCCCCGACATCGACGGCGACACACTCGCGTTTCTGCAATACACGAGCGGATCCACGGGCACGCCCAAGGGCGTGATGCTCTCGCACGAGAACCTGCTCCACAACTCGCTGCGGATCATGCAGGCGTTCGAGATCACGCGGAGCCAGTCGGGCGTCTTCTGGCTGCCGAGCTTCCACGACATGGGGCTGATCGGCGGCATCCTCGTGCCGCTCTACGGCGGGAAGTTCAACGTGCTCATGTCGCCGGTGGCCTTCCTGCAGAAGCCCCTCCGCTGGCTCCAGGCGATCGCCACCTACCGGGCCACGATCAGCGGCGGGCCCAACTTCGCCTACGAGCTGTGCGTGCGGAAGACGACGCCGGAGCAACGGGCCGCCCTCGACCTCTCCAGCTGGTCGCTGGCCTTCAACGGCGCCGAGCCGGTGCGGGCCGAGACGATCGACGCCTTCTGCGAGGCCTTCGCGGTGAGCGGCTTCCGCCGCGAGGCCTTCTTCCCCTGCTACGGCCTGGCCGAGAGCACGCTCATGGTCACCGGCGGAATGAAGTTCGAGAAGCCGGTGATCCGGGCGTTCGACGCGGCGGCACTCGAGACCGGCACGGCCGTCGCACCCTCCGGCACCACGTCCGCCGGCCGCCGGCTCGTGGGCAGCGGCCGCGAGCTCGACGGCCAGGACGTCCACATCGTCGATCCGCAGACCTGCGAGCCGCTGCCGCCGGGCCGCGTGGGGGAGATCTGGGTGAGCGGGCCGAGCGTGGCGCAGGGCTACTGGAACCGGCC
>JBJTDZ010000004.1:0-7681 GCA_046092585.1 Pirellulales bacterium
AACAGCGACATTAGGATCAACGTGCAATACTGATCCATGACCAGCCGGCGATTGCCGGCTCTGTCGCGTTCGGTGCCCACCTTCCGCAGCCGCGAGAGCAGCGGACGGATCTTCCGCAGGCACTTCAGTCCCTGCACGTCCTGGTCGCGGATCTCTCGCTTCGTCGCTTCGGACATGACGGGCACGATATCGCCCGGCCGACCTGAGCGCAACTCGCCTCAGTCGGCCCGGGTTGCCTGACTTCAATCGCGCAAATCCCGTGCCGAACAGGATTGCCCTCCTGGGCCTCCGCTCACTCGATGCTGACGGCGCTTCGGCATCCATGCCTCCGCTGGCCAGCAACGCCGGCGACAGGGCATGGGCAACCCCTCGCGGGTGTCCAGACCGTAAAAGCCATAGGCCGTGAGGCCTCGGGCCGGCCGCGTGGCGGGGTTCAGCGCTGACCGGAGGGTCGGGGCGTGGCGACGCCGCGGCTGTGCCGACGGCGCACGGTGTTGCCGTAGACGTGCAGCGGGCGGTATGGCCGCTCGAGCACCGGCGTATTTTGGATCTGCTCGCGGGCCTCGCCGAACGCGATGATCCGCGGGTCGAAACCGTTGTTGGCCGCACCGGCAGGCGAAACCGGCACGAGCGCGGCAGCCGTCGCGGCCGCGAGGAGGAAGGTGCGCATGGGTGGTGACTCTCCAGCGTCGTGCCGGCGTAGGGGTGGGTATCGGCCGGCCTGTGCACGGAGTTTCACCGGCCGGCGTCGTGACGCAGGGCCCCACTGACCGTTAGAAGCCGACCCTGCGGTGCGGCGGTCGCGGTGCGGGCGAGGCGGCCAGCGGCCGCATGAGGCCGGAGCACGTGGTAAATTGCCGCCCACGGCCCCAAACGACAGGACATCGGCCGTTTCGTGGGGCCGCCGGTGGTCGTGGAGCCTGATGGCGAAATGCTCTGGATCGCGTGGAAAATGCTGGTCGGCAACCGGGTGAAATACCTCGGGATCGTGTTCGGCGTGGTCTTCGCCGCGCTGCTCATCGCGCAGCAGGCCTCCATCTTCTGCGGGCTGATGTCGCTCACGGTCAGCCAGATCCGCGACGTGGAGGGACCGGGGATCTGGGTGATGGATCGCAACGTCCAGTACGTGGACGACATCAAGCCGCTCTCGGACAACGAACTCTTTCGCGTGAAGAGCGTGCCCGGTGTCGAGTGGGCGGTGCGGTTCTACAAGGGAATCGCGCGGGCCCGGCTCCAGGAGGGAACCTACGAGCAGATGATGCTCCTCGGGCTCGACGATGCCACGCTCGTGGGCGCGCCCCAGGGCCTGTTCATGGGCTCGATCGCCGAGCTGCGCACGCCCGACGCCGTGATCATGGACGACGCCGGCTACAGGCGGATCTGGCCCGGCGAACCCTTCCGGCTGGGGCGCACCTTCGAGATGAACGACCGCCGGGCGGTGGTGGTGGGAATCACGAAGGCCAGCCGCACATTCACGAGTTTCCCGATCGTCTACACCCGCTACAGCCAGGCGGTGCTCTTCGCGCCGCCCGAGCGGAAGGTGCTCTCGTTCGTGCTGGCCGACGCGGCGGATGGCGAGAAGCCCGAGGATGTCTGCCGCCGGATCGAGGAGCGCACGGGTCTGCAGGCGGTGACCCGGGACCAGTTCATCTGGAAGTCGATCTCCTACTACCTGCGAAAGACCGGCATACCGGTGAACTTCGGCATCACCGTGCTCCTCGGGTTCCTCGTGGGCACGGCGATCGCCGGCCAAACGTTCTACCTTTTCACCGTGGAAAACATCCGCCAGTACGGCGCGCTCAAGGCGATGGGCACGAGCAACTGGACGATCCTCTGGATGGTGCTCGCGCAGGGGTTGCAGGTGGGCGTGGTCGGTTACGGGCTGGGCGTGGGTCTCGCGGCGATCTTCGGCTGGATCGTGAAGGGGGCGTCGCGGCTCTCCTTCTTCATGCCGTGGCAGGTGCTGGCGCTGACCGCGGCGGCGGTGTTCGTGATCGTGCTGGTCGCGAGCCTGCTGTCGATCCGCAAGGTGCTGGTCGTCGATCCCGCGATCGTGTTTCGCGGCTAGGTTCGCACCGGAGAGCTCCCGTGGCCGCCACGCCCGCCGCAGAGTCGTCGCCCGCCGTCGGCATGGCCGTGCGGGTGCGGGGCGTGACCAAGGAGTTCGGCACCGGCGGCGCCGTAGCGCGGGCGCTGCGCGGGGTCGACCTCGACGTGCCCTACGGTGAACTGCTGATGCTCGTGGGTCCGAGTGGCTGCGGGAAGACGACGCTCGTCTCGATCATCGCGGGCACGCTGGAGCCGACCTCTGGCGAGGTGGCGGTGCTCGGGCAGAGTCTCACCACGATGTCGAACGGCCGGAAGGTGCGGTTTCGGCGCGACAACGTGGGCTTCGTGTTTCAGGCGTACAACCTCCTGCCCGCCCTCACGGCGGTGGAGAACGCGGCCGTGCCGCTGATCATCGCGGGCTGGAGCCGCCGCCGGGCCGTCGATGCGGCGGCCACGGTGCTCGAGGAGCTCGGCATGGGCGACCGGCTCACCAACCTGCCGAGCGAGTTGTCGGGCGGCCAGCAGCAGCGGGTGGCGATCGCGCGGGCGCTCGTCCACGAGCCGAAACTGCTCGTCTGCGACGAGCCGACCAGTGCCCTCGACGCGGAGAACGGCCGGATCACCATGGAACTCGTGCAGCGGGTGGCCGTGCAGCCGGGGCGGGCGGTGATCGTGGTCACGCACGACTCGCGGGTCTACTCGTTCGCCGACCGCATCGCCTCCATGGAGGACGGCCGCATCGATGCGGTGACCACCGGAGGCCACCACGCCGACGACCACGCCCGCTGATCGAGCGACTGCCGTCGCCCGTTCACCGCCTTCGCTGCTACATTGCCCTCATGGCCGCCACCGCTGAATCGTTTCGCCCCCGCGAACGTCGCCGCACCGTCGCCGACCTGCTCACGCAGCGGCTGCTGCCGCTCGTCGCCATCGGCCTCGCCGGCTTCGCGGGCTGGTACGTGTGGGCGACGCGGCCGATCACGCTCAATCCGCCGCCGCCGATCGCCCCGGCGACCAGTCCCTACGCCGACGCCCTCGCGGCCGCGGGGATCGTCGAGGCCCAGACGGAGAACATCGCCGTGGGGTCGCAGACGCCGGGGGTTGTGGTCGCGGTGCTCGTGACGGTGGGCGACGAGGTGAAGGCGGGCACGCCCTTGTTCGGGCTCGATGATCGCGACCTGCAGGGCCAGCTCGCGATCGCCGAGGCGAACGTGGCGAAGGCGAAGAGCGAGCTCGTGCGGCTCGAGGCCCAGCCCCGGCCGGAGGAGATCCCGGTGAAGGCCGCGGCCGTGTCGGAGGCGAAGGCTGCAGTCATCCGCGAGACCGACGCCCTCAAGCGGAGCGAGGAGACCTACGCCCGCAAGGTGTCGACGGAGCAGGAGCTGATCGAGCGTCGGGAGGCGCTGGCCGGTGCCCAGGCAAAACTCGCCCGGGCCCAGGCCGACCTCGACCTGCTCGAGGCCGGTGCCTGGCAGTATGACCGCGACGTGTCGCGGGCCGCCGTCACCCGGGCCGAGGCCGAGGTGGAACGCCTCAAGATCGATCTCGACCGGCTCGTTGTGCGGGCGCTGGTGAACGGACGGGTGTTGCAGGTGAACGTGCGGCCGGGCGAGTTCGTGGGCACGCCGCCCAATCAGCCGCTCGTCGTGCTCGGCAACACGGACCGGCTGCACGTGCGGGTCGACATCGACGAGTACGACATCCCGCGGTTTCGCCCCGGCCTGAAGGCCACGGCGTTTCCCCGGGGCAACCTCCAGGAGAAATACCCGCTGGAGTTCGTGCGGGTGGAGCCGTTCGTGGTGCCGAAGAAGTCGCTCACCGGCGACACCACCGAGCGGGTCGACACCCGCGTCCTCCAGGTGATCTACCAGTTCGACCCCGCCGGCCTGCCGCCACTCTTCGTGGGCCAGCAGGTGGAGGTCTACATCGACGCCGCGGAGTAGGGCCCGGCGGTGACGCTTCCCGGGCATCCCGCCTTTCGTGTCGGTGCAGGTTGTCCAACCTGCACATGCAGCACCGCAGGTTGAACAACCCGCGGCTCCATCCCGCAGCACCGCAGGTTGAACAACCCGCGGCTCCACGCGGCAGCACCGGCCGCCGCTGCTCTGGGAAGCCCAATCGCGTGAGCGATGGGGACCTTCCGTAAGAAGAGTCGGACGCCGAATGCGTGCAGGGAAGGCCCGGGCGCGGCTACACTTCTTCTCCACCGCCGACTGGTGTCGCGCGTCGCATCGCCGAGGAGACCCTTTCATGCAGGTTCGTTCGTTCGTCTGTCGAGCGGGAGCACGCCTCCTGGTCGCCGGCCTCGTGGGCTGCGCGGCGTCGGTCGCCGCGGCCGCCGAGTCCGCGCCCGTCGTGGAGGAGTTGAAGAAGGCATCAGCCGCGTATGCGGAGGCCTTTAACAAGGGTGACTTCGCGGCGCTCGCCGACCAGTGGACGCCCCGCGCCGAACTGGTCGAGGGCGGCGCCCGGCTGGAGGGCCGCGACACGATCGTCGAGTCGATCAAGGCGTGGCGGGCGAGGCACCCGCAGGCATCGCTGGCGATCGAACTGCGCGACGTGGAACAGGTCGCCGAGCCGATGGCCCGCGTGTCGGGCGTGATGCGATTCACGCGAAAGCCGGGCGACAAGCCCGTAGAGTCGCGGTTCACCGGGTTGCGGGTGAAGGAGGGGAGTGTGTGGAGGCTGGCCGAGTCGCGGGTGACGCCGGCGCACGTGGCCGCCCTCGACGACCTCGACTGGATCCTCGGCACGTGGCAGGCGGAGGTGGCCGACCGGGCCACGATCCAGATCACGTATGAGAAGGCGATCGGCGGCTACGCGATCGTGGGCCGCACGAAGATCACGCCGAAGCCGGGGAAGGCTCCGAGGCTTCCCAGCGGCATCGAGGCCCTCGAGGTCATCCATGCCGATCGCGACGCGGGCCTGATTCGCTCGTGGGTGTTCGACTCGACGGGGGCCCGGGCCGAGGGCTTCTTCGAGTTCGACGGCACCTCGTTCGAGAAGGTGATGTCGGGCACGCCGTCGGATGTCGTCCGCGGTCGCGTCGCCAGTTGGGTGCAGGTGATCTCGCCGTCTGGCGAGGGGCGGGTGACGACCCACATGATCGAGCGGTCGATCGACGGCGTGGGCCTGCCCGACGCCGCACCGCTCACCTTCAAGAAGGTGAAGTGACGTGATCGCGATGCGAGCCACCGGGGCCATGGGAATCAAGGACTGGTTTTCGGGAGAACGAACGATGCGTGCAGCCGGGAAGACGTCGGGTGGATTCGGGGTGGTGCTGGCCCTCATGGCGATCGCCTGCCAGATGGCGACGCCGGTCGTGGCGCTGGCCCACGGGGGTGGCGGCGGCCATGGGGGCGGCGGATTCCATGGTGGCGGCGGTGGGGGCTTCCACGGCGGCGGTGGCGGATTCGGTGGAGGCGGTGGTCGCGACTTTGGCGGTGGTGATTTCCGCGGCGGCGACTTCGGAGGCGGCCGGCTCGATGGAGGCGGAGCCCGTTTTGACGGTGGTGGTCGGCTGGACGGTGGTGGTCGGCTGGACGGCGGCGCGGCCCGCGACCTGGGGGGCAGCCACTTCGCGGGAGCCGGCAACCTCTCCCGCGCCGACTTTCAGCGGATCGCTGGCGAAAACCTCGGCCGCGGCGGCCTCGGTGGTGTGAGGCCGTACTCCGCCGGACGGCTCGCCGATCGTGGCGACGCGATCCGCAACAACTTCTACAACGGCGGTTGGTATGGCGGTCGGGGCTGGTATGGCCAGCACTTCAACAACTGGTGGCCGGGCGGCTGGTGGGGCGGCTGGGGTTGGGGCATGGGCATCGGCATGATGGCGGGCCTCGCCTGGGGCGAACTCGCGGGCTGGGGCGGCTACGGTTCGGCTCCCGTCGCCTACAACTACGGCTCGACCGTCTGCTACCAGGACGACGGCGTCTACGTGCAGGGGCAGCGGGTGGGCTCGGCCGAGGAGTATGCCCAGCAGGCGTCGGCGATCGCCACCCAGGGCGGACCTGACGCGAAGATCGCCCAGGACGACCAGTGGCGGCCACTCGGCGTGTTCGCCCTGGCTCGCTCGGAGGAGTCGAATCCGAGCACCTTCATGAGCCTGGCGATCGACAAAGCGGGGCTCCTCCGGGGCACCTATTACGACGCGGTGAGCGATTCGACGATCAACATCACGGGCAAGGTCGACAAGAAGACGCAGCGGGCCGCGTGGACGATCGGTGACAAGAAGACGCCCGTCTACGAGGCCGGTTTGTCGAACCTGACGCAGAAGCAGACGACCATCCTCGTGCACCGCGACGGCGGGAAGGTGGAGCAGATGCTGCTCGTGCGGGTCGACGACAAGGACAAGGGAGCAGGTGGCGACGGCAAGCCCGCCGCGGCCCAGGCGCCTGCAGACGATGGCGATGGGGACGGGGACGGGGACGGCGGCTGATGTCGGCGTGGCCGGCACGCGTCGCGGCGGGGTTGCTCGCGTCGCTTGCGGCGATCGCTGTCTGCCAGACGTCGGCGCCGGCGCAGAAGCCGAAGTCGGCGGCCCCGACGGCCGTCGGCGGGCGATCGCCCGCCGCACGGTTTGCCGCCGGCACGTGGCTCGACCTCACGCACGCCTTTGACGCGGCCACGATCTACTGGCCCACGGAAAAGGGATTCGAGTTCCAGCCGGGTGCGAACGGGCCGAATCCGAAGGGCTACTACTACGCCGCCAACCGCTTCGCCACGGCCGAGCACGGCGGCACCCACCTCGACGCCCCGCGTCACTTTGCGGAGGGACGGCCCACCGCCGACGAGATCGAGCCCTCGCGGCTGGTGGGCGAGGCGGCGGTGATCGACGTGCGGGCGAAGTGCGTGTCGAATTCCGTATACGAAGTCACGGCCGACGATCTCGTGGCATGGGAGGAGGCGCATGGCCGCCAACTCGTCGACGTGATCGTGCTCCTGCGGACCGGGTGGTCGAGCCGCTGGGGTGACCGCGCGGCCTATCTCGGCACCGACGTGAAGGGGCCCGACGCCGTGCCGCTTCTGAGGTTTCCCGGGCTCGCACCCGACGCCGCGAGGTGGCTCGTGGGGCATCGTCGGGTGAAGGCGGTGGGCATCGACACGGCGAGCATCGACCACGGCCCCTCGACGCTCTTCGGCTCCCACGTGGCGCTCTGCAAGGCGGGCGTGCCGATCTTCGAGAACCTCGACGGTCTCGGGAAGTTGCCGCAGGAGGGTGCCTTCTTGGCGGCGCTGCCGATGAAGATCGCCGGCGGCAGCGGTGGCCCTCTGCGGGTGCTCGCGCGGCTGCCCGACGACGACTGACGCCGAACCGAGTCGGGTCACACGTGAGCCACAGGCTTCACTGCGCTGCTCCAAGCCGTGGGCCGTGAGGCCTCGGGCTGGCGGACGCGGAGTCACCGGGCCGGTCCGACAAAACCGGTCTGGACGACTGGTCGGGCGGCCGTAAACCAGCGGTGGTGGCAAGGCATGTGGCGACGACGCCCCTTACAGACCCTGACAAAACCTATCCGGGGCAGATTCCCCAACGGATTGCGACGCGGTAGCAAAGGACTGAAGCGGCGAGCCTATTCCACGCATCTTGCACGTCGTTGGAGCGGTCGTAGCGAATCCGGAGGCGTCGCACCCCCTT
>JBJTDZ010000005.1:0-21409 GCA_046092585.1 Pirellulales bacterium
GGGAACCGCGACTGGCCACTGGTCATGGTGGTGAGCCGCTGGCCTTTGCGGACGCTCTCGGGCAGGTCCTTGTCGTACCAGTCGTCCATCTGCGGCTTGTAGTCGAACATGTCCTGCTGCGGCGGGCCGCCGACCATGTGCAGGTAGATGACGTGCTTCGCCTTGGGGGCGAAGTGGGGGCCGAGGGCGCCGGGCACCCGCTCCAACGCGCCGTCGGGGCCGGTCGTCGCGGCCGCGAACCGCTCGGGCATGAGCGAGGCGAGCGCCGCGCCGCCGAGCAGGTGGCTGCCGCGCTCGAAGAAGCGGCGGCGGGTGAGGTTGAGGCCGAGTTCGTCGAGCGACGAGCGGATGGGCGGGTTCATTTGCAGAGGGCCTCGTCGAGGTTCAGCAGTTCGTTCGCCACGAGCGTCCAGCCGGCGAGCACGGCAGTGTCGCCAAACCGCGGCGGCGACGCGCCCACCGTGACGAGTGACCGGGCATCCTCCGGCCGCGCGCGGTACCAGTCGAGGAGCTCGGCCAGCGACTGCCGAACGATCGCGACCTCGTCCGGGTCGAGCGGCCGGGCGAGGATCCGCGCCGCCATGAACTGGACGCGGGTCTCGTCGTCGGGGCCGGCCTCGGCGAGGGCCCGGTCGGCGAGCACCCGGGCGGCCTCCACGAACTGCGGGTCGTTGAGCGTCACCAGGGCCTGCAGCGGCGTGTTCGTCCGCTCCCGCTTCACGCAGCAGGTCTCGCGCGACGGCGCATTGAAGATGTCCATCGACGTGGGCGGCGCCGATCGCTTCCAGAACCAGTAGAGGCTGCGGCGGTAGAGGTTCTCGCCCGTGTCCGGCGTGTAGGACCTCGTGTTGCTCTCGGGCATCGCCACCGCCTCCCAGACGCCGGCGGGCTGGTAGGGCTTCACGCTCGGTCCGCCGAGCTTACGGACGAGCAGGCCGCTGGCCGCGAGCGCCTGGTCGCGGATCATCTCGGCGTCCATGCGGAACCGCGGGCCCCGCGAGAGCAGCCGGTTGGCGGCGTCCCGGGTGAGCTTCTCGGGCGTGGTCACCGCGGCCTGGCGGTAGGCTGCGCTCGTGAGCATGAGCCGGAAGAGCTTCTTCACGTCCCAGCCGCTCTCGCGGAACTCGACGGCCAGCCAGTCGAGCAGCTCCGGGTGGCTCGGCAGCTCGCCGGTGATGCCGAAGTCGCCGCTGGTGCGCACGAGCCCCGTGCCGAACACCTCCTGCCAGAAGCGGTTCACCGTCACCCGCGACGTGAGCGGGTGCTCCTGGAGGAGGAGCCACTTCGCGAGCCCCAGCCGGTTGCGCGGCAGCGACTCGGGGAACGCCGGCAGCGCGGCGGGCGTGTCGGCCGTCACCTCGTCCTTCCGCCGGTCGTACTCGCCGCGGTCGAGGACGTGGGCCTTGGCCATCTCGTCCTTCTCGTGCATCACGTGAGCCACGGCGCCGCGTTTGAGGATCTCGGCCCGTTCGGCCTCCAACGCCCCGACCTCGTCCGTGGCGGTGCGGAACGCATCGTCCTGGCTCGCGAGCCACCAGTCGTACAGTCCCGCCGCGGGCTCGACACGCTCCTCCGGCGGCAACTTCACGATGTCAGCGAGTGCGGCAGCCTTCGCCATGCCCGCCACCGCGGCGGTCTTCGCCAGGCTCGCCACCTCGTCGGCCGTGAATGCCCGGCCGTGGATGGCCAGGTCCGCGAGGCCCACCCCGTGGGCGGGACTGCCCGGCGTGCGGCTGCCGATCGTGAGCGGCACGGCCGTGCGGATGGTGTGCCGCTGAAACTTGTCGTTTTCAAACTGGAGTTTCTGTGGCCGGCCATCGTAATAGACCCGCACGCCCTCGGCCTTCCCGCTGCCGTCGTACGTCACGGCGACCCAGGTCCACGTGTCGGCCGGCAGCTGGGCCTCGGCGATCGCCTTGAAAGCGTCGTCGGGCCACATGTGAACCAGATGCATGGCGACGCGGCGGCCCTGCACCCAGGTGTCCCAACCGCGATACCCGGCGGACTCGTCCATCCGGGCCACGATCGCGTAGCTGGAATCGTTCGCGGGTGGGCGGATCCAGAAGCCGATGCTGAAGGCCTGGTCGTGCTCGAAGTCGCCCGCCGTCGGCAGTTCGGCGGCTCGGCCGTCGAGCAGGAGCGCGGGGGCACCGGCGGGGCCCGCCTGCCACCGCGACTTCTCCCCCAGCGCGACCGTGCCCGCCCGGCCGGCCAGCGTGATCTGCGTCGTCGTGCCGGCGCCGTCCGTGAGCGGTGCGCCGACGAGCGGGACGCCGACGAGCGGGGCGTCCTGCGGCAGCGCCGCGGCCACCGATTCCGGGGTCAGCGCCGTGATCCAGGCCTCGAACTCCGCCCGGGCCGAACGCTTCCGTTGCTCCACTGCCTGCCGCGCCGCGGGCAGCTCCTCCGCGATCGCCACGAACCGCGGCCGGTCCTCCGTCCGGGGCACGGTGACGACCGGGGGCGTGTCCTTGACGTTGCCGTCCATCGCCCCCTGTGTCGTGTTGTTGAAGAACGCCGACAGCGAATAGAAGTCCTTCATCGTGAGCGGATCGAACTTGTGGTCGTGGCAGACGGCGCAGCCGGCCGTCATGCCCATCCACACCGTGGCCGTCGTTTCCGTGCGGTCGCGGGCGTAGAGGACGATGTATTCCTCGGGGATCACGCCCCCTTCGTTGGTCGTCATGTTGCAGCGGTTGAAGCCGCTGGCGATCTGCTTTTCGAGGGCCGCCGCCCCCTCCTCCTTGGCCTCCTTGGCCACGAGGTCGCCGGCAAGCTGGAGGATCGTAAACCGGTCGAAGGGCATGTTCCCGTTGAAGGCGTCGATGACCCACTGGCGGTAGGCCCACATCTCCCGCTCGTTGTCGAAGTGGATGCCGTGGGTGTCGGCGTAGCGGGCGTAGTCGAGCCAGTGGCGGCCACGGTGCTCGCCCCACTCGGGTTTCGCCAGGAGCGCATCGATGGAGCGCTCGTAGGCGTCGGGCCTGGTGTCGGCCACGAACGCCTCCACGTCGGCCGGCTCCGGCGGCAGTCCGGTGACATCGAGCGCGGCGCGGCGGGCGAGCGTGCGGCGGTCGGCCTCCGCGGCGGGGGCGAGCCCCGCGGCCTCGAGCCGTGCGAGGATGAAGCGGTCGATGGGGTTCCGCACCCACGCCTCGTTCTGCACCGGCGGCGGCTCGGGCCGGGCGGGCGGGATGAACGACCAGTGGGGCTGGTATTCGGCCCCTTCGGCGATCCACTGCTTGAGGAGTGCCTTCTGCTCCGCCGTGAGCACCTTCTTGGTGGCCGGCGGCGGCATCACCTCCTCGGGGTCGTCGGAGAAGATGCGGTCGAGCGCGACGCTCGAATCGGGATCACCCGGGACGATCGCGCCGCTCTCGACGGCCGCGTCGCGCTGGTCAAGCCGGAGCTCCGCCTTGCGGCTGGCCGAGTCGGCCCCGTGGCAGGAGAAGCAGTGCTCCACCAGGATCGGCCGGATCTGGTCGTTGAAGCCGAGCGGGGCCGCAGCAGCGGTCCTGGCCAGGAGCAGGAGGGCCAGAGTGAGCGGGATCCGAGACATGCAAACTCCTCGTTGGGGCACGCCCCCCGGCACCGGCTGCCGGTTGGCCCGTCCATTCCAAAGGAATCGGCGTTGCGTCCGCCGCGAATGTTCTCCGTGAATTTATAGCACAGTCAGCACGCCCGGTCAGGCCCGCGGCAGGGAGCGCCCGGGCGGCTCGCCGCAAGTCGGTGCCCGATCGGGAGGTGCCGAAAAACAAGGCATCGCCCGAGGCCTCACGGCCTGCGGCGATGACAGGCACGGGCGGGATATTCGCGATGCGCTGCCCATGTCCGGGCAGCCGGGCTCGGCGGCCGGTGCAGCCGCTCAGTAGCTGTACTTGCCGAGCGCGTCGTGGATGCGGTGCACGTCGCTTTCGGCGAGCACGCCGGTGCCACGGAGCTTTCGCTTCCGCTTGGCCGTGAGACGAACCTGCAGGTGGCTCGTCCCGGCTCGGCGGTGCTTCACCTTGCCGGTGGCCGTGATCCGGAAACGCTTCTTCACGCCCTTGTGGGTCTTCTGCTTCGGCATGGCAAACTCCTCGTGCGGTGGGTCTTGTGTCGTGCGGGGATCGTGTCTGGTCGGTTGGTGGCGGTCACTTCGGCGCCAGCGTGCAGACGAGCCGGCGGCCCATCTGCTGCGGCGGGGCCTCGACCTTGCTGACGGGATCGAGCTGTTCGACGATCGCCTTCATCACCCGCTGGCCCTCGTCGATATGGGCGAGTTCACGTCCGCGAAACACCACCGAGACGACCACCTTGTCCTTGTGAAGGAGGAAGCTCTTCGCCTGGTTGACCTTGAACTCGATGTCGTGCTCGCCCGTCTTGGGACGGAGGCGGATCTCCTTGATCTTTGCTTGGTGAACGTGGGTCTTGTGGTGCTTCTTCTTCTGCTGGTACTTGAACTTGCCGAAGTCCATGATCCGGCAGACGGGCGGCTTCTCGTTGGGAGCCACCTCCACCAGATCGAGACCCGCCTCCCGGGCGAGCGAGAGAGCCTCCTCGGTGGGAATGATGCCGAGCTGGCCGCCTTCGGCGGAGATCACCCGGATTGGGGTGATGCGGATCTGCTCGTTGATGCGATGCTGCTTCTCGATGGCTTTCGCTCCCGCCGCGGCCTGGGAATCCGCCTGCCGGAACGACGTCGGGCTTCACGCACCGCGGGCCGGCGGATCTCCTCTCGAAATGTCGCTGCACAACGGAACCCCCGGAATGTACGTTCCGGGGCCGTTTCGCAGCCTCGAAAGTCTCGCCCTCGAAGGGGGCAGCGTCAAGGCGTCCGGGAATCCTTCGGCAGCCGGGCCTCCCGCTCGCCATCGGCCCCATCGGCTTCGGCCGTCGCGGACGCCGGCTCCGCCCCGTCGCCAGGCAGCACGATCCCGTCGACGAGTTCGCGGTCGGCCGCCCCAAAACGGCCTTCGAGGCTGGTTTGTAGCATGCAGGTGACCGCCAGGCGGTGGCCTGCGGCGTCGGTGAGCACATGGTGGATCCAGCGGAACGGCAGGTCGTCGGCCTGTCCCGCCACCGCCACCCGCACGATCCGCACGCCGTCGCTCCGCGTGGCCTCCGCCGCGTGCTCGATCCGCCCGAACTGCCCGGCGAGCGACCGCTCCAGGTCGCGTTCCACCTCGGCGATCGTGGGCGGTGTCCGGGCATCGGTTCTCGGCAGGGCCGTGATCGAGCACTGTGCGACGAGCGTGCCGTGATCCACCATCCGCATCACGAGCCCGTCGGCACCGTCCTCCACCGTCCGCCAGCATTCGTCATGAACGAGGTCGAATCGTCCATCAGCATCGCGATGCCACAGGAGCGACTGCCGCCCCGGCCCCCGACGCCGTGAGCCGGCGGCCGGCGCCTCCGCCACGGCAACGCGATCCTCCGTGGCCGAGCGGGCCAGCGCGAGCCGCGCTTCCACGTCGAAGCCCGGGGCCACATACCCCGCCTCGCGGCGCTCGCGAATGGTGGCTGTAAGCGACTCGACCGGGCCGGCAAGCCGGTAGGCCGCCGTGGCCGTCGATGCACCGGGCAACGTGAGCGAGCCCTCCACGTTCACGTGCGTCGGCACGCCGTCGATGGCGCCGTCGACGATCCCCGCGAAGGTCACCGTGGCCCGGCCGAGCGTCACCTTCGCGAGCGTGGCCCGCAGTTCTCCGGACTCCACGGTGTCGATCGCGAGCAGGCCTGCGATCACGTCTCCCGGCACGTTCCATGCCCCGCCCACCTCGATCGGTTCGGCCGGAGCGATCGCGTCGACGAGCAGCGGATCGAACGGGGTCTGCACGAGGTCGAGCTCGTCGCGGGAGAGGAAGCCCGTCGCCAGCCAGGGTGAGGGCGTGGTGCCGCGGAGCCCCACGGAGAGCACCCGCGCGTCGTCGCCGAGCGTGATCCTCCGCGCCACGCCCTCGACGCGGACGTCGGCCGCCGCATCAAGGTAGCGACGGACGACGGTGCCGCGGGACTCGGCCGCGGGGGCCTCGAGGAAGTCGTATCGCCCCGTCACCGTGATCGGCTGTCGGAGCGGCGGGGCGTCGCCCCCGACCGGGGCGAAGAGTTCTCCCTCCACGTCGAGGGAGAGACGCACCCGGCTGGCATGGCCGGGGGCGGTCGCGGCCTCCCCGGCCACCGGCTCTCCGCCGCCCACCGTCGGGCCGAAGCACACGAGCACCGCCGCCCATCCTGCCAGGATTCCCAACCGCCGCCTGTGCATGCCGTGCATCCCCCGAGCCCCGATGATCCCTCGGTGTTCATCGGCTGAACGGCCCAGCCACGGGCACCCCTCGCCAGAAATCCAAGGTGTCCACACGAACAAAGCCCCTGATTTTCTCGGCCGCTGGAATCGGCAGGGTCGAAAATGCGAAACCGGGGACAGCCGCCACGGATCGCAAGCCATGATGCGGCAGTGACTTGCGTTCGACGAACGGGGGCCCGATGGTGCGGGGCAATTGAAAACCGCTCAAGAAAACCAGTTGTCCACGAACCTGCGGCGGAGGCCGGCCGTATAACTCTCCCGTCCTCGGGCAGGGACGTCGGGTTACGGATGACCCGACACGCGTGGGACGGTGTGGTTCTCAATCGACGGATACGGGCCCGCGTCCGACCAGCGACGGTCGGAACAGCGGCACCCGGAAACTGCTGGCACGGCTGCCGGCCGGAGGTGACTCATGCGTTCCAATGCTGCGGGCGATTTTTCGGGTGATCTGCTGAATCTTTTCGTCGATGGCGCCGAAAGGGGCGGCTCCGGCGGCGAGATGCCCCGGTGCGTCGATGCGACACCGGACCACGGCGGCCTTCTGGTCGCGCCGGCCGGCGAAGAGGTGCTGTCGATCGAAGACCTCGCCCGACGGTTCAACGTCTCGACCAAGACGATCTCCCGGTGGCGGGAGCATGGCCTCGTGGCCCAGCGCTACAACGTCGCCGGGCGGCGGCGGGTCGGCTTCCTGGCCAGCACCGTGGAGCGATTCATCCGCGACAACCCCCTGCGGATCGAGCGCGGCAGCCGGTTCAGCCAACTCTCCGGCGAGGAGCACGACAAGATCGTCTCCTGGGCGCGACGGCTCGCCACGGCCGGTGCCTGCCCGGCCGACGTCCACCGGCGGATCGCGGAACGGCTCGGCCGCAGCGTGGAGACGATTCGCTACACGATCAAGCGGCACGACCAGGAGCATCCCGACGCGGCCGTCTTCCCGGCCGCGGAGGGGCACCTCCGGGCCGAGAGCCGGTCGCGGATCTACCAGCACCATCTCGCCGGCGAGCCGGTGGAGTCGATCGCGCGGCGGTATCACCGGTCGAAGGCGAGCATCTATCGCGTGATCCTCTCGCAGCGGGCGGAGCACGTGATGCAACTGCCCCTCGACTTCATTCCCAACGCGCTCTTCTCGCGCCGCAGCGCCGAGAGCGTGGTCGATCAGCCCTTTCCCGGCGTGCCCGACGCCAAGCGGATGCGGCGGCCCAGCGGGCTGCCCGCCTACCTCGCCAGCCTCTACGAGGTGCCGCTGCTCACCCGCGAGCAGGAAGTCTGGCTGTTCCGCAAGTTCAACTACCTGAAGTACAAGGCCTCGAAGCTCCGCGAGCAGCTCGACCCCGAGCGGCCCGGCACCAGGCTCATGGATCAGATCGAGCGGCTCTACGACGAGATCGTGGAACTCAAAAATCGAATCGTGAGGGCCAACCTGCGGCTCGTGGTCTCGATCGCGAAGCGCCGGGTGTCGCCGGGCGACAGCTTCTTCGACCTGGTGAGCGACGGGAACATGTCGCTGATCCGGGCGGTCGAGAAGTTCGATTACGCACGGGGCAACAAGTTCAGCACGTACGCCTCGTGGGCGATCATGAAGAACTACGCCCGCACGATCCCCGACGAGCACAAGCGTCGCGACCGGTTCCGGGCGGCCGACATGGAACTGCTGCAGTCCGCCGCCGACCGGCGTGAGGATGAATACCGCCAGCGGATGGCGGCCAGCGACCGGCTCGCCCAGGTGGGGAAGTTCCTCGACCGGCTCGACTCCCGCGAGCAGACGATCATCATCCGCCGCTACGGTCTCGACCATCAGCGAGATCCCCAGACGCTCAAGGAGGTCGGGTCCGCGCTTGGCGTGACCAAGGAGCGGGTGCGGCAGATCGAGGCGAAGGCGCTCGAGAAGCTTCGCGAGGCGGCCGCCGCCGAGGCGATGCTGCCGGAACTGGAGTGACCCACCGCCGTCGTGGCACCTCCCGTGCCGCGGGGGTATTCTGGGCCGCATGAAGCGCTTCGTCTTGCTGTGTGTCGGTGTCGCCGCGTGCGGATCCGCGGGTGCGGCCGGCCCTGCGCCGTTCAACGGCTGGCAGGGAATGCGGGTCGTCCCGCTGGAGGGCCGTGCCGAGCGGCTGATCGTGGCCGATCTCGGCAACGATGGCCGCGACGACGTCGTGATCGTCAATCCGCGACAGGCCCGTCTCGACATCTTCCGGTGGCTGCCCCCCGCCGACCGCAGCCGGGAGGATGCCACCGACCCCGACCGTCCCAACGAGCTGCCGCTCGCGCCCGAGTGGGCCCACGGCGAGGTGGCGATCGACGAGCTGCCGGTCGATGCCGTCGTCCATGATCTCGACGGCGACAAGCGGCCCGAGCTGTTGGTGCTCACCAACCCCTCCAACCGGCTCTCCATCTATTCGCAGGTGGCCGACCGGGCGGTCGATGCCAAGGGAGCGTGGAAGAAGACCGGCGACTGGAACCTGCTGGCTGGCACGCCCACGGGGAAGTCGGGCTGCCTGCTCGTGCGCGAACTGCCCGGGGGCGGCCACGAGCTGCTCGTGGGCTGCGAGCAGGGGATCCAGCAGCTTCCCCTGGCGCGCGGGAGCCGGGCCGTCTGGCTCGCGCCGCGGGAGAGCCGCGGCCGGATCGACTGGCATCTTGCGGATCTCGACGGCGACGGCGACGACGACCTCGTGGAGTGGTCGAATGTGGCCCGGCAGGTCGTTCGCTGGCATCCTTGCGGTGCCGACGGCGTGCTGCTCCCCGCGCAGACGATCCACGACCAGCCGGTGGAGGGCATGCAGACGGCGGTGCCCGGCGCTGGACCGGCCGATGTCTACCTCCTCGGCGGCTCCGACAAGGGCGTGCTCCGCCGCTACCAGCTCGCCAAGGGCGATCCCACCGACGTGGGTCGCCAGGACGCCCTGCCGATGGCGGCGGCGGCCCGCCGCGGCTGGTGCGGCATCCTTGTGGGCGACGACCGCACGCCGGCGATCGTGGCGGTCGATTCATCACAGCCCCGGCTCCGCGTGCACCGCATCGGCGACTCGGGATGGCAGGCGGAGGAATCGTTTCCGTCGATCGGTGGCGTAAAGGCACTGGCGGCCCCGGCCGCCCGGCCGGGCGAGCTGCTTCTCTGGGCCAAGGATGCGGCCGACCTGCATCGCTGCCGCTGGGAGAACGGCCGGCTCACCTACCCGCAGCCCTGGGAGCAGGAGGGGAAGGATCGCAAGATTCTCGCGCTCGACTCCGTGGGGCGGACGGTGTGGTGGGCCCAGCGGGTCGGCTCCGACCTCGATCTCTTCGTCTGGAATGGCACCGACGCCGAGCCGGTGAAGACGCGTTTCGCGGGACTGGGACCGAAGGTGGAGCAGGTGGTCTGGCTGGGCGGCCACACGATCCTCGTGCAGGATGCCTACGCCACGGTGGGCCGGCTCGTCTCGCGCGGCGCCGACGACAAGCCCGTGATCTCCTCGCCGGCGCTGTTGGCGAAGATGGATCCGACGGAATACCTGGCCGTCGAGGTCGATGGCACGCTCCGCAAGGCGCGGCTCACCGACGGCGTGCTGCAGTGGCTCGGCGACGACCTGCACCCGGTCGACCAGGTGATGCTCACCGAGGGGCAGAAAATCGGTTCCTATCTGCCGGTCGCGTCGACGCCCGACGGTCGGGCGACCGCGTGGGCCCTCGAGCAGGGCGGCGGCTTCCTCCATCGGCTCGAGGCCGACGAGGCCGGGGTGATGCGGGTGGTCGAGAGCGTGAAGCCGCCGGCCGGCACGGCGCTCGAGGGCGACCCGGTGCTCGGCGTGGTGCTCGTCGACCAGGATCGGATCGTGAGGCTCTCGCGCGGCCAGCCCTGGCAGCTCAAGCTCCTCGAGAGCATCGATGGCCGCGTGGGCCGGCGCAGCGGCGTGAGCGAAACCACGATCCACCGGGTGCTCGTCACCGATCTCGACGGCGACGGCGGCGACGACGCGGCGCTCTGCGACGACCGCAAGCACCAGCTCACGGCGCTGCTGCGCCGGCCGGAGGGGCTGCTGCGGTCGGTCACCTGGAAGGTGTTCGAGGACCGCAAGTATCCATACGACGGCGGCGAATCGAAGGATCTCGTGGCCGAGCCGCGACGGATTGCCGGGCTCGACGCCGACGGCGATGGCCGCCGCGACCTGGCGATGGTGAGCCAGGATCGGCTGGTGATCTACCTGGGCAACGACGAGGGGGAGCGATGATGCGGATGTTCGCGGCGGTGATCCTCCTCGCGCTGGCGTCCGCCCCTGCGGCCGCGGCCGAGATCGTCACCGTGACGCTCGTGGGGGGCGGCCGGATCACGGCCCCGCTTCTGCGGCGCAACGACGACGGCGTCGTGCTCGACCTCGGCTTCGAGGCGCTGCAGATCCCCGCCAAGCGAATCCTCGACGTGAGCACCGACGCGGAGCAGACCGCCGCCCGCGCCGAGCAGGACCGCGACATCTTCCGCACCGGCAGGCTCGAGGCCCGAGAGGTTCCCGAGTTGGTGAAGCGGTTCGGCGAGGCCGTGGTGCTCGTGCGGAATCCGGGGGGCCTCGGCACCGGGTTCCTCATCGACCGGGAGGGGCACCTCGTGACCAACTACCACGTGGTGGAGAACAACACCCGGCTGCAGGTCACGCTCTTTCGCCGCGGCGAGAAGGGCTTCGAGAAGCGGGAACTGCGGCGGGTGAGGATCGTGGCCCTGCAGCCGCTTCGCGATCTGGCCATTCTCAAAATCGATCCCGAGGAGGTGGCGGGGGCCATGCCCGAACCGGTGGTGATCAACGACCGCGACGACCTCCGCGTGGGCGACATGGTGTTCGCCATCGGCAACCCGCTGGGGATGGAGCGGAGCGTGACGCAGGGCATCGTCAGCAGCACCACCCGCACGATCGACCAGATGCGGCTCATCCAGACCGATGCCGCCATCAACCCCGGCAACAGCGGCGGGCCGATCTTCAACGCCCGCGGCGAGGTGGTGGCCGTGGCCTGTGCCGGCGCGGCGGTGTTCGACGGCCTCGCCTTCGGCATTCCCGCCAACGAGTTGATCGACTTCCTCGTGCACCGTGACACCTATCCCTACGACGAGTCGCAGCCGCAGAATGGGGTCACGTATCTGCCGCCGCCGTTTCAGCCCGGCGCCGGCGGCACCGGCGTTAAGGCGTCTCACTCCTCCGCTCCCTAAGCCACACACGACATCCATGGATCGCCGGCTCGGGGGCGGCAAACGTCGGTTGCAGGAACAACTCCTTCGGATCGTCGCCGGGGCGAGGATACGCCCAAGGCTCCTCGAGCGTTCGCCGACCCCCTCGCCTCCCTCTCGCCGAAAGGATTCGTCATGAGGCTCTTCCGCCCTGGCCGCATGCGTGCGGCTCTCTGCCTGTGCGTGATCGCCACCACTCCCGCGCTGGCCGCGGAGTTGCGGCCGACCTGGGAATGCCTGCCCGCCGACACGGCCGCGATGGTGAGGCTGCCGCGGCCGGCCGAGTTTCTCGACGCGATCCGCACCCGCACCCGCTTCGGCGCCGTCGCGCTCACCGAGCCGCGGCTCGAAGGGGCATGGAAACTCCTGCTCGACGCCTCCCGGGCTGCGAGCGACGACGACGCTGCGAGCGATCCCGTGGAGCGGCTCGCCCGGCTCGGCCTCACGCCCGACGACGTTCGGGCCTGCTTTCGCGGCGACATGGGCCTCGCGCTCGTGCTTCGGGATCGCGAGGGCCGCCCGCCCCTGACGGTGGCGGTCGGGTGGCTCGAACCGGGAGCCGACACCGCCACCCGCCTCGTCGAGGCCTGGCGAAAGCAGGTGGCCGACCGCAACGCCGCCGGCGAGGTCGACGCGCCCCGGCGCATCGACCTGGAGTTGGCGGGCCACGAGGTGACCTGGTTCGTGGAGCCGGTCATGACGTTCGACCCGTCCGCGCTGGGCATGGACGAACTCGCAGGCGATGCCGACGAAAAGGCCCTGGAGAAGCGGCTCGAGGAGATCCGCACGCGGGTTCGCGATGCAAAACTCGTGAAGATCGGGCAGACCCACACCCTGCTCGCACGGCTTGACGGCCGCCTGCTCGTGGCGGTCACGATGCCCTCGGGCCTGGCCATGCCGGCGGAGGGCGATGATCGCGACCTCGAGGCCGAGAGCGGCACCGACGAGGTGCGGGCACTCGTCGAGAGGCTGCTCGCCGACCACCAGGCGGCCAGCGAATCGCCGCTGGCCGATGCGCTGCGGCTGCCGGAAATGAAACGCACGCTGCCGGACGGCATCCCGCTGGTCGACGTCTTCGTCGATCCACGTCCGCTCATCCGCTCCCTCGCCGCCGGCGACCAACAGGACCGCATGCGCGGACTCCTCGACGATGTCGGGCTGGGCGCCATGGGGCCGCTCGCCTGGCGACAGGCCCTCGACGACGGCCGCTATGAGAGCGGCATGTTTCTCTCGCTGCCCGTACCGCGGCAGGGGCTGATGCGGATGCTCGACCAGCCCTGCGACACCATGGAGATTCCCTCGTTCGTGACCCGCGAGGCGATCGACGTGACGCAGATCTCGCTCGATCTGGGCGCCGCCTACGAAACGGCGAAAGAGGTCGTCGTGGGGCAGGGCGGGCCTGAAACGGCGAACCTCGTCACCGCCATCGAGATGCAGGCCCGGGGCTGGCTCGGGGTCGAACTGCCGAAGATGCTCTCATCCTTCGGCACCCGTCACTGGATCGTCTCCTACCCTCCGCGGCTGGCCGACGCCGTCGCCGAGACCCGTCAGGCGGGAGCAGGAGACGACGACGTGTCCGGCCGGCAGGTCGTCGATCGGGTGGCGATCGTCTGGCGGATCGACGACGAGGCGCCCTTCGTCGCGATGCTCCAGCGGGTCGCCGGCATGGCGGGCGGCGAGCTGCAGGAGGAGCAGGGGTTTCGCGGGTTCCGCATGCCGGACGGCCCGGCCGTGTTCATGGGCCAGGGCCATGTCGTCGTGGCGATCGGCGATGATTCCCTGGAGAAGACGCTCGCCGCGATCCGCAATCCGCCGGCGGGCGAGGCCTCGCTCCGGGAGAGCGACGTGCTGCGACGGGCGGGCGAGCTGCTGCCGCTCGACGCGGCCCGCATGGTCGGGGTGAGCGACAGCACCCGTTCCGCGGGCACGCTCGGCATGCTCCGCGACCTGACCGCCGCGATGACGCCGGCAGACGTGGAGGAAGGCTCGCGCGACCTGCTCACCACGTTCCAAAACCTCCTCCCCACCGCGGCTGAGATGGAGGGAATGTTCGGCGTGGGTGCGACGACCCTCCACGCCGACGACGACGGCGTGGCGTTCCGCTCCGCCTGGGAAATGCCGGCTCCGTAGGCCGCCCCGCTACCGGTCCGCGGATGCCTCGAGCGAGGCCGGCACCACGCCCTGGGGCAGTGCGACCGGGGGCGTGGGCTGGCGGCGGCTGCCCACGCGGGGCTTGGCCAACTCGGCCGCCTCGGCCTTGGAAAGCGTCGTCGACGGTTGACCCTCGGACCGTCGCGTCCCCACGGTCGGCGACTGGCTGGTGCCGGCGAGGAAGTTGTCGATGCTCGCCGACTCCCGCAGGTGGGAGAAGTAGCGGGCCATCTCAATTCGCTGCTTCTTCTCGAAGATGTCGTCGTGGAGTTCGCCCCGCACCTCCTCGAACGCCACCTTCGCCGGCTCGGTGAAGCCCTCGCAGAAGATCACCATGAAGCGGTCGGCGACCTGCACAACGCCCGACAGTTCGCCGGGCTTGAGGGCGAACGCCTCCCGTTCGAGCGTCGGCTGGCCGCCGAAGCGTTGGATCGGAGGCACCTCGCCCCGTAGGGCCCGAGTCGTCGGGTCGACGGAGTAGGTCTCCGCGAGCGTGCCGATCGTCTCGGGTGACGGGTTCTGGCGGGCCAACTGCCAGACCTCCTGCGCCCGGCGCTGGTTGTCGAGCACGATGATGCGGCACCGCGCCCGCGAGCCGAAGGTCGCGGCGAAGGCCTTGTCGAGATCCTCCTGCGACACCGGCACGCTGCCCACGAGCTTCTTGAGCGCGACGCTCGGCCAGACGACATCCTCGAGGTAGTGCCGCAGCGGGATCTTCTCCTCGCGGGTCACCCGGTCGAGCCAGCCGGCCGTGTCGGCGGAGCCGTCGGCCTTCGTGAAGCCCATCTGGCCCGCGGCCCGGGCGATCTCCGCGTCGAGATCCGCCTGTGACACCGCCTGCTGCTGCTTCTTCAGAGCCTGCTCGACGAGGGTCCGCGTCACGAGCACCTCGACCACCTCGCGGCCGTGGCGTTCGAGGCAGACCGCCCGCACCTCGTCGATGCCGATCGGCTGTCCGTTGACGAGGGCGGCCGTCCCCGGCTGCGTCGCGGCCTTGGCGGGATCGTTCATCACGTTCTCCAGCGACGCCTGCTCCTGCAGCCCGCGGAACACGTCGCTCGACGCCTGGCGGCCCTTCCGCTCGCGGAGCTCGTCCGCGAGGTGCGTGCGAACTTCTTCGAGCTTCGCGCCCGCGGGGGGCAGGTGCCCCTCGCACTTGATCACGATGAACTGGTCGGCCACCTGCACAACCTCGGAGATCTGGCCGGGCTCGAGTGCGAACGCCGCCCTGTCGAACAGCGGATCGCCGGAGTGCAGGCGGATCGGCTGCACCCAGCCGTTTGCGCTGGCGCTGCCCACGTCGACGGAGTGTTGGCGGGCCAGCGCCCCGAACTCGTCGGGAGCGGTGATCGCCTGGGCCCGCACCTTCTCGGCGTCCGGCCGGGTGCGGCTCACGATGATGCGGGCCTTCACGGCGGGGCCGAAACGGTTTTCAAAGGCCTGCTGGATCTCGTCGGCCGCGGGCTCGCCGGCGCCGCGGGCCAGCCGCCGCAGGGCGATCATCGGCCAGACGATGTCGTCGGCATACTGTTTGGGGGAGATGCCCCGCTCCTGCTGGATCATCTCGATCCACTTGTCGCGGGGCACCCCGAAACGACGGGCCATCGCGTCGATCTCGGCCGACACCTCCGCGGGTGTCACGGTCACACCCTGCTGCCGGCAGGCCTGCTCGATGATCCGGCGGTTGACGAGCGTCTCGAGCACCGCGGCGCCGTGGCGTGCCAGGCATTCGTCGCCGAGCCGCTCGCTCGTGATCTCGACGCCATTGACGATGGCGACCGGCTTGGCATCCGGCGCCAAAACCGCCGCCGCCGGCGGCGTTGCATCGGCTTCAGGCCCTCCGGTCACCAGCCGCCAGCCGACGCCGACCGCGACGATCGCCGCCGCCGCCCCGATCTCCCGCGCGTACGCCCGCATCTTCGTGCTGAATCGCATGCTGCCCTCCTTGGCACGCCACGTGAGATAGGCAATCCGGCGACTTCGATCAAGGCGACCAACGGTCGGTCGCCGCGCCCTGCATTGGACTGGTGAAAACGGGTCGCTTACGCTGCTGCGTGCCGGCCCCCCCAGAGCGCCCCATGTCTCACGCCTCCCCACATTCCGCCGATGGCGGCCCGTCGCACCCCGAGTGCCTGGCCATTCTCGGCCTCCGGCCGCCGCTGACGCTCGAAGACGTGCGGCAGGCGTTCATGGCGAAGGCCGTGCACGCCCACCCCGACCGGGGAGGCGACCCGCAGGAGTTCATCCGGCTGCAGCGGGCCTTCGACGAGGCGAACGAGTTCGTCAAGTTCAAGGCCAGCAAACTCGAGTGGCTGGCGTCGCGGATCGATGCCTACGCCCAGCAGCAGGAGGTGGCGAGCGAGACCATCGAGCGCGGCGGCAGCATCGAGATGGAGGAGACCGACTGGCTGCGAAAGTCGTTCGGCGAGGATTTCGGCCACGTGGCCGACAAACTCGTGGCGGTACGACTCGCCAACGGCCGGGCCGACGACGTGTTCGCGATCCTGCTCGGCTTCCGTGCTGATTCGCTCAAGGATCTGGCCACGCTCGACCTCACGGCCGGCCCGCTCACCGACGAGGGGCTCATGCAGCTCAAGGGGCTCACGAGCCTGCAGCACCTCGACCTGCGGGGTACGAAGGTCGGGAAACTGGCCGCCGAGATCCCGGGCTGGTTCGAGCGGCTCGAGTTCCTCGGCTTGCCCAAAAACGCCCTGGGGATGTTCGCACGCATGGCGATGCCCAGACGCGTGAAACTCGCCCTCGGTGACACGCCCGGGGAGGGATGACGTGCCCGGCCGGCTGTTCCCGCGGGGCCGCCGCTGATCCGCACCCTCCCCCGTCGCCCGCCCGCGTGGGCGGGCCGTTTCGCCCTCACTCCGGGAAGAGTCGCGTCGAGAGATACCGCTCGCCCAGGTCGGGCAGCACCACCACCACGAGCTTGCCCGCGTGCTCCGGACGCCGGGCCACCTGCAGCGCGCCCCAGGCGGCGGCACCGCAGCTGATCCCGCACATCAGCCCCTCGCGCTTGGCCAGCTGCCGGGCGGTCTCCATCGCGTCCTCGTCGTCCACCTTCACCACTTCGTCGATGACGTCGAGGTTGAGGATGTCGGGAATGAAGCCTGCGCCGATGCCTTGGATGGTGTGGCGTCCGGGCTTGATCGGCTGGCCCGAGAGTTTCTGGGTGATCACCGGGCTGTTGGCAGGCTCCACGGCCACGACCTTCACGCCCGGCTTCTTGCTCTTCAGCGTCTCACCCACGCCGGTGATCGTGCCGCCGGTGCCCACGCCACAGACGACGATGTCGACCTGCCCCTCGGTGTCGGCCCAGATCTCCTCGGCGGTGGTGCGGCGGTGCACCTCGGGATTGGCCGGGTTCTTGAACTGCTGCGGCATGAAGAACTGCGTGCTCGACAGGCTGATCTCCTCCGCGTGACGCACGGCACCGGGCATCCCCTCGGCCGCGGGCGTGAGCACGAGCTCGGCACCGAGCGCCTTGAGCATCCGCCGCCGCTCGAGGCTCATGCTTTCGGGCATCGTTACCCGCAGTTTGTAGCCCCGGGCGGCACAGACATAGGCCAGGCCGATGCCCGTGTTGCCGCTGGTGGGCTCGATGATCACCGTGTCGGGGCCGATCCGGCCGTCGCGCTCCGCGGCGTCGATCATCGCGCAGGCGATCCGGTCCTTGACGCTCCAGAGCGGGTTCATGTTTTCGATCTTGCCCGCGACCGTGGCGACGCAGCCTTCCGTCACGCGGCGCAGCCGTACGAGCGGCGTGCGGCCGATGCACTGGGTGATGTCGTCGCGGATTCCGGCGGGCAGCTTGGCGGTCACCATGGGGTTCCCTCTCCTGGCGTCGGCGGGACGGGCTCCGGTCCCTGCCGGCACAGTCCCTGCCACCGTCATTATCGGCACCGTCGGCCGAAAACTGGAACCACCCGGGCAGCGCCGGCTCGGCGGGCGGCAAAAGTCGGTCGGAGGACCGACTCCTTCGGATCGTCGCCGGGGCGAGGATACGCCCAAGGCTCCTCGAGCGTTCGCCGACCCATCTCACCTACCCCGTCAGGTGCGCCACCTCATCGCCACGCCGATTCGAGATCCGCGTCAGGGTAGCCGCTTCACGCGGATGCTGCGGTAGTGGACCTCGCTGCCGGGATCGTGGGCCTGGAGCGCGAAAGTGCCCTCCGAGAGCTTCCTCGTGCCGGTCACGCCCTCCGGCTCCACGAACTCGTAGAGCACCCGGCCGTCGACGGCCACGCCCACCGCCTTGCCGTTGACCACCACCTCGAGCGTGAACCAGGTGTCGTCCTTGGCGGGCGGCGTGAAGTTCTTGACGACGTTGTAGAGGCTGCCCGTGCGCACGGGATCCTGCTGCGAGTTATTGACCTGCACTTCATACCCCTGCGCCGGCCAGCCCTCCGGCTGGAAGGCGGTGTGGATGAAGAGACCCGAGTTGGCGACCGGCCGGGTCATCACCTCGGCCCTGAGGTGGAAGTTGCGGAACACGGCCGGCGCAGCGGCGTCGGGACCGACGTAGAAGAGATGGCTGCGCGGGCCGTGGCAGACGATCGCGCCATCCTTCACCGACCAGCTGCCGGCATTCTCACTGGCCTTCCAGCCCGCGAGGCTCGTGCCGTCGAAGAGTTCCTCGAAGCCTTCGTCACCGGCACGCGCCGCCCCTGCGAGGATCACGAGCATCGCGACCGCCACGCGGCCGATCCACGGACTCGGGCACGCCATGATGGAAACTCCCTTTTGTCTGGTACGGCACCACCGCGTCGCATGCGCTGCCCGGGCCGTGTCGAATCGCGGTGGAGCATACGACGGCCACGGCATCCGGGCCATCGGGCAGGCCGATGGCCGACCGCCGTCCGGGCTGCTTGCGGCCGGATCTGCCGGCCACTACAACGCCCGAGCGTGGATGGCAGGCGGAGTGTCCCGCGAGCGACCCAGGGTTCGACCCCGGCGCGTCAGGGAAGACGGCACGCAGGGCCTGCCGCCTTCGTAGGCTTCGACCACGTGGATTCCTTCCCTTTCCGGAGACGACCGATGAACATCGTGGACCTCATCAGCAGCCAACTCACCCCCGACGTGCTCGGCAAGCTCGCCGGACTCGCCGGCGCCAGCGAGTCGCAGACCCGCTCCGCCACGACCGCCGCGGTGCCCGCCCTGCTCGATGTCTTCGCCAAGCTGGCCGGCACCGGTAGCGGCGCCGACCAGCTCGCCAAGGCGATGGGCGGCCTCGACCTCACCTCGCTCGGCAACCTCGCCGGCCTGCTCGGCGGCAGCCAGGCCTCGGGCCTCGGCAAGGTCGGCGGCGACCTGCTCGGCTCGTTGCTCGGCGGCAGCGGCAGCGGCAGCATGCTCTCCGGCCTCGTGGGCACGATCGCCTCGTTTGCCGGCATCCAGCCCGGCATCATGAAGACGCTCCTCACCTACCTCGCCCCGATCGTGCTCGGCATGATCGCCAAGCAGTTCACGGGCCGTCCCGATCCGGCCGGTGTCGCGCGGCTCTTCTCGGAGCAGGCGGGCAACATCCGTGGCGCCCTCCCGAAGGGGCTGTCGCTGGCCGATCTCGGCGCGCGGTCCGGCCATTCCCCCGAGCCGCAGCCGGCCGGGCTGCCGGGCTGGCTCCTGCCCCTCCTCGCGCTCGCGGCCCTCGCCGTGGGCTGGTATCTCTGGAACCAGAGCGAGGCCAAGAAGGCGGTGGAGACCGTCGTGACCCAGGCGACCGAGAAGACCGGGCCGGTCACCGAGACTGTCACCGACATCGTCGAGACGAAGGGCAAGGAGGTGGTCGAGACGGTGATCGATTCGTTCGCGATCGACCCGAAGTTCCTGGAGGCGGGCAAGGCGGCCACCGACCTGTTCAGCGGGCTCGCCAAGACGCTCGGCGCCGTCACCGACGAAGCGTCGGCGAAGGCAGCGGTTCCCGAGCTCGAGAAGTTCGGCCCGCTGCTGACCACGCTCCGGGAGGAGTCGGGGAAGCTTCCGGCCGACGAGAAGCCGGCGTTTGCCGCCATCATCGGCAAGTATCTGGGCACGCTCACCGCCGTCATCGACAAGGTGATGGCGATTCCGGGCGTGAAGGATCTGCTCGGCCCGGTCGTGACGCCGATGATCGAGGAGCTGGGCAAGCTCTCGAAGTGAGCCCGGTCACCAGCTGATGCATTTCATCCGGCCCGGATCGGCCCCGCCGATCCGGGCCGGCTCGTTGCCACGCCTCGAGGCATCCGCGATCGCATGCCGCCCAGGCCCCCGCTGGCTCCCATCGCTGACGCGACTGGGCTTCCCGATGCAGGAAGCGTAACCGCGTAAGCGGTACGGCTGCGCGAGAGAGAGGCCTGCCATCGTGGGGGCGCACGAGACCTTAAACAAGCGAAGGTCGACCCGCCTGCGGGGCCGAAGCCGGGCCGCGAGGTCCGTGCGCACCGCGACCGCCAGGCCGCCGCAGTGAGGTTTTCCGCGTCGGGTCGAATCGGTACCTGAAGCCGGTCGAGCAAGCGGAAGAAGGCGGCCAGCCATCGATTCCATGCCAGGACGCTGAAGACGATCCGTCGACTCGACCTCACGATCTGCGTTGGGATGGCCATGAAGGCACGGCGGAACGTCGAGAACTTCATCCGTAGGAGCATCTTTGGTTCGTCGTCTCGTGCTTCTGGGTTGCGGCCGCCGATCGGCAGCGAGAGCGCCATCCACGCCTTCAGGCTCCACGCCGGCGAAGCCATCACCATGTAGGCCCAGTTGCTCACGAGCCTGTCCACCGGAGCCGAGAGCGCGTGCATGTCGCTCTTGAGGCGGGCGAAGAGATTCTCCTGGTTGCAGCGGTGGTTAGCCTCAAGCACGATCTCCGCGGCCGACTTCCGGAACTCGTTGGTGATGACGAAGAAGCAGCGACTGTCGTCAAACGGTTTTCGCTGGCCCTCGTGCACCGCAAGGTCCTTCCAGAGCACGACGATGCGGTACTCCCGTCCGCACTTCAGCGGCTGGTGGCGGAAGTCCGCGACGTATTCCTTGACGAGGCGAATGCCGGCATCGAATCTGCGGCAGAAGTCTCCGGCCGTGGTCGGGTCGGGAATCCGCCGGGCTCCGAGGGCGTCGAGATAGCCCTCGTCATTCCGCAGGAACTCCAGGTGCTCAAGCCTCGTGCCGCCGGCCAGCACGTTGTATGCGATGTTCAGAACGTGATCAGACTCGCGATAGGGCAGGTGAACCTTCAGCAGATCGAGACGGTCGTTGATCTCGCGGTCGAGACCCAGCCGTTCCACCAGCAGATGCACCGCGCCGATTCCACCTGTGGTGATCGCCCGAACTCGATCCGCGATCTCGTAGTGGATGTTTTTGGCGGCGAGTTCAGGCCGCTTCGCCGCCCGATCCGCTCCAGCCTCCGGGCGATTCTTTGCTTGCGGTTTTTCAGCTGCTTCCGTACTTTGGCGTTCACTCGAAGCTCCTCCGTTAGAGACGACCCGCGTGACCTGGCGCCAACCTTGAGTCATTCGATTCGTCGGGGGATTTCGAGTTTTTTATGCGCTCAGCTCAAAATGCGAAAGCGAAAAGTCGCTTGGCTCATACGGCCCCCACTTGAGACTTGCGCGCCCCCCGCCCTGCTTTCCCATCTTGCGCCCTCTGCCTTCCAGTGGGATGATGCGGCCCCCAGACAAGGAGGCCGCATGGATGTTGTCGAACGGAAGCGTGGCGATCGGAGCAGGCTTTCTCGCCTGATTGCCAAGGAATCGGACGCGTTGCAGCGGGATCGGTTACGCAGCGTGTTGCTGGTGTTGCAG
>JBJTDZ010000006.1:0-7354 GCA_046092585.1 Pirellulales bacterium
GCTCGACGCCACCGCGTCGCAGATCTTCGCCACCTCGTCGCTCGTGAACTCGATCAGCCGCCGGCAGCCGGAGCGTCACGCAGCAGCCGGGGGCGACGGGCGGCTCCTCGCGGGGCTGTTTGGCGCCCCCCCGCTCGCCGCGGGCCGGGTCCAACCGGCGAAATCTCCCACGCGCGGCGATCGCCCGCCGCCCCCGGCTCCGCGTCACGGTGCTACAATCCGCTCGAGGCGACCTCAACGCCACTGCAGTCGTACCGCTCACGCGGTGACGCTTCCTGCATCTGGAAGCCCAATCGCGCAAGCGATGGGGACGGGGCGCAGCGCCTTCGGGAGACACTCGCACCCTCCCGCAGCCGGAGCGTCACGCAGCAGCCGGGGGCGACGGGCGTCTCCTCGCGGGGATATTTCGCTCCACCCCGCTCGCCGCTGCACGTGTCCAACGGGCGAAATCTCCAACGCTCGTCGATCGCCCGCCGCCCCCGGCTGCTGCGTGACGCTCCGGCTGCGGGAGGGTGCGAGTGTCTCCCGAAGGCGCTGCGCCCCGTCCCCATCGCTCACGCGATTGGGCTTCCTGCTCTGGATGCACGGGAAGCCCGCCGGGAGGCACGCGCAGGAGCCGGTGCACGTTGCCTGCAACCCACGAGCCCCCATGCACCCACGAGCACGCATCGGCAACGTCCGCCGGCGACGAGCATGTCTCGCGGCCGGCGGACCAGCACGCACGGCGTGGCCCCATCGCGCACGTGATCAGGCTTCCTCGAGCCGCGTCCGGGAAATGCACACGGCCGGACCTTGTCGGTCCGGCCGCGGCGGTGCGGTCACGTCAGTGTCGGGCCGTCAGTGGCCGGCTCAGCCGAGCCGGTCGAGCAGACGGTCGAGGGCGACGTCGAGCTTGTCCGGCGTCTCGTAGGAGCCGTCGGCGATCGCGGCCTTGATGGCGGCGACCCGGTCGAAGCGGATGTCGGCGGTCGCATCGGCGGCCTTGACCGCGTCGACCGACAGCGTGACCGCGTCGTGCACCTCACCCACGCCCTGCTGCGGGGCGGCGGCCTTCGCGGCCTGGGCCGCCTCGACGCCCTTCACGGCACCGAGACCCTGCGAGCCCTGCGTCGAAAACACACCGAAGATGTTCATGATTGCACTCCTTGCAGTCCGTCGTTCCCGATCCCCTTCACCCCCGAACGGCTGCTTCTACGCGGCCCATGTTCGCAAGGTTCGTCGAGATGATCGCGAGTGACGTCCTGGCTCCTGGTCCATCCATTGTTGCCGCGCTTCCGCGTTTCGGCGACTCCAGTCGTCGGACAGCGGCCGGTCGTGTTCGCGACCGGTCGCCGCGGCCAACTTTTCTTCATCGACCCGTCATCGAAAAAACTTCAGCGATTTTTTTCCTTGCCAGTTTTTCCCGTCCTGCCGGTTCGGCACGCCGCCGGACGCCGCAAACCACCCAGCCTGCCGGCCCCTACATCGCGAACTCGCGGCGGCGGCGGCCGAGCTGGCCCTGGAGCCGCTCGACGATCGCGCTGTGCATCTGGCTGACGCGGCTCTCGGAGAGGTCGAGGGTGGCCCCGATCTCCTTCATGGTCAGTTCCTCGTAGTAGTAGAGGATGATGATCAGCCGCTCGTTGCGGTTGAGACCCTTGGTGACGAGCCGCATCAGGTCGGTCTTCTGGATGCGGCGCGTGGGGTCCTCCCCCTTCTTGTCCTCGAGAATGTCGATCTCGTGGACCTCCTTCGAGCTGTCGGTCTCGCACCACTTCTTGTTGAGGCTCACGAGGCTCACGGCGTTGGCCTCGATCAGCAGCTTCTCGAACTCCTCGCGGGAGAGGCCCATGTGCTCGGCCACCTCGGCATCGGCCGGGGCGCGGCCGAACTTCGCTTCGAGCTGCTTGATCGCCTCGTTGAGCTTGCTGGCCTTGCTGCGGACGAGCCGCGGCACCCAGTCCATCGTGCGCAGCTCGTCGAGCATGGCGCCACGGATTCGCGGCACGCAGTAGGTCTCGAACTTCACGCCCCGCGACATGTCGAAGGCGTCGATGGCGTCCATCAGGCCGAAGGTGCCGGCCGAGACGAGGTCGTCGAGCTCGACGCCGTCGGGGAGCCGCGACCAGATCCGCTCGCCGTTGTACTTCACGAGCGGCAGATAAAGCTCGATGAGGCGGTTGCGGAGATCCTCGTTCGACTGGTCGGCCTTGAACCGCTTCCAGAGTTCCTGGACTTCCTCAGCCGACAGCTGGGTCGCGTGCTGTGCCACGTCATCCTCCTTGACTGAATCTCGATCGTCCGTTTGGCCGCACCGTCCTGGTGCCGGCCCACATCACCGCAACGCCGAGCCCTCTCGACCAATCGGTCTTCTTCGGCAGGCGAGCGGCCCTTCCTTGAATCGTTCTCGGGCCGTCCCGAAATCCTGTGCTGTTTCTCCACTTTTCCGTGGCGGCCGCCCGGGCGGCCCCCGGCGGCTCATGCCGCGCGGGCCACCTCGGCCGATCCCACGGTCGCAAACACCTCGAGCCGATCCTCGTCGAGCGTCTCCTCGTCCGCGAGCACCACCAGATCCGGCAGCTGGCGGCCATAGGCTTCGCGGACCGCACGGCGGGCGGCGGCAGGCACAACGACCACCGGCTGACCGCCCCGCTCCACGGCTGGACGCACCGCCCGCCGAAGCTCGGCGACGGCCGCGGGAGCGACGCGAACCGCACCTCCGCGGGCCGCGGGCCGCATCACGGCGTCGAGCGGCTCGCCGACGAGCCGCACCGCGGTGAGCCTGCCCTGTGGATCGCGTGCCCGGCGGCAGATGCTGCCCGCCACCCGGCGACGCACGATCTCGGCGAGCTGCCACGGTTCGGCCGTCTCGGCGGCGTGGTCCGACATGATCTCGAGAATCTCGGCGAGCGGCCGGATCGGCACGCCCTCGCGGAGCAGGCATTGCAGCGTCCGCTGGATGCGGGCAACGGTGAGCACGCCCGGCACGATCTGCTCCACCACCGCCGGCTGCGCCGCGCGGAGCGACTCCACGAGCCGGTTGGCAGCGTCGCGGGTGAGGAGCCGGTCGGCCCGCCGCCGGACGGCGGCCTCGACCGCCCGCGCGACGTGCGCCGCGTCGTCGAGCACCGTCGCCCCCTGACGCCGGGCGATGTCCGCCTGGGCATGCCCCATCCACGTGGCGGTGCGGCCGGAGAGCGGATCGGCGGCCGACTCCCCCTCGCCCGACGCCGACTCGCCCGGTGACGGAATCACGAGCAGCCGTCCTGCAGGCAGTTCCTCGGCGGCGACGACGTCGCCGGCGACGGTGATCCGATACCCCCGCGGCGACAGCGCGAGATCGTCGCGAAACGACACCTGCGGCAGCACGACGCCGAGGTCGGCGGCGAGCGCGGCGCGAAGGTCGGTCACGCGGGCCGGCAGCGGCCCGCCCTGGGCCACGAGCCCCACGAGTCCGCGGCCGAGTTCCACGGTGATCCGGTCGTCGGCGAGCAGCGAGTCGGTGACGGCGGCCGGGGCCGACCGCGCGACGGGCTCCTCCGGCCCGCTGGCGTCGGCAGCCTCTCCTCCGTGTGCCGGACCGCGACGGCCGAGCACGACGGCGGCCACGAGCACGACGGCCGCCGTGCCCGCCAGTGGCAGGAAGGGCAGGCCGCTGACCGAGAGCAGCGCCAGGAACACGCCGGTGATCGCCAGCACGTGAGGCTTCGCCGTGAACTGCCGGCCGAACTCCCGCGACAGGTCGACGGCCTGGCTCGACCGCGACACGAGCAGGCCCGTGGCCACCGAGATGAAGAGGGCCGGCACGGCGCTCGACAGGCCGTCGCCGATGGTCAGTCGGGCGTAGAGCCCCAGGGCCTTGTCCACCGCCATGCCATGTTCCGCGACCCCGATCGCCAGGCCCCCCACGATGTTGATCAGCGTGATGATCACGCTCGCCACCGCCTCGCCGCGGACGAAGCGGCTCGCTCCATCCATGGCGGAGAAGAAGTCGGCCTGCCGCTGCAGGTCGAGCCGCATGCGGCGGGCCTGCTCGCGGGTGAGCGTGCCGGCGTTGACCTCCGTGTCGATCGCCATCTGCCGGCCCGGGAGGCCGTCGAGGGCGAAGCGGGCGGCCACCTCGCTGGTGCGGGTCGAGCCCGCCGTGATCACCACGAACTGCACGATGGCGATGATCGCGAAGATCACGCCGCCGACGACGAGGTTGTTGGCGGCCACGAACTCTCCGAAGGCCTCCACCACCTCCCCCGCCGCGGCCGTGCCATCGAGGGCGGCACGGGAGAGGATCAGCCGGGTGGTCGCGATGTTGAGCACGAGCCGGATGAGGGTGATGCCGAGGAGAAACGTGGGGAACACGCTCATGTCGAGGGGCGTGCGGGCGGCCAGCGCCCCCAGCAGGGCCACGACCGACACGGTGAGGTTGACCGCCAGGAGCACGTCGACGAGCGCCGGCGGCACGGGCGCGAGCACCACCAGCACGGCCAGGAGGATGGCCGCGGGGATCGCGAAGTCCATGATGTGCGCGGAAACGGGGCGGCCCGGGGCCGCGACCGTCCCGAGTGACTGTGCCATGCGAGCGGTGACCAGGAGCGAGGTGGCCGGACCGTGTCGGTCCGGAAAACCGGCGCCGGCGACGGGTCGAGGACGAGCCCGACCGGCGGCGGGACGGTAGCGGCCCGGTTTCGCACGGTCCAGACCGCTCACGAATCCCTCATCCGCTAAACTTTTGGGTGAAAACCGGCCTTGCCGGCTCCTCCCGCCTCCTCTTCGCCGCCTGGTGTCACCGTGCGATTCGACCGCTTCGGCCTCGCCTTCGACTATCCCGACAACTGGACCATCGACACCGACGACGCCGCTGACCGGTACTCGACGGTCACCGTGTATGCACCAGGCGGCGGCTTCTGGTCGATCAGCGGCCACGCCCCGGGCGGCGATCCCCTCGAACTCGCGGCCGCGGTCGTCGGCCAGATGAAGAAGGAATACCAGGATCTCGACGCCGAAGAGGCCGCCGATGATCTGGCAGACCGGCGACTGGCCGGCTTCGACATGAACTTCTACTGCCTCGACCTCACCAACACCGCCCAGGTGCGCACGCTTGAGACCCCCGATGCGATCTACCTGATCTTCTGCCAGGCCGAAGACCGCGAGTGGGAGGAGATCTCGCCGGTGTTCGCCGCGATGACGACGAGCTTCGTGGCGGCCGCAGCGGTTCCGGAGCCCGACGACGACTGACCGCCCCCGGGCCGCGCCGTTTTCGGCCGAAGTGCTACCATTTCCATGATCTCCGGCCTCCAAGGCCGGCCCTCCCACCCTCACCGGATTCTGCCCGTGCTTCTGCTCGCAGACGTCGCCGCGGCCGGCGGCACCATCGAACTCGTCCACTGGGGCGCCTTCGCCGTCTTCGTCGCGGTGATGCTCACGCTCGATCTCACCGTCTTCCACAAGCAGTCGCACGAGCCGTCGCTGCGGGAGAGCGCCTTCTGGACCTGCTTCTGGTCGGGCCTCGCTCTCGCCTTCAACGGCCTCGTCTGGAACTGGCTGGGCCCGAAGCCGGCGATCGAGTTCCTGACCGGGTATCTCGTCGAATGGTCGTTGTCGATGGACAACGTCTTCGTGTTCGCCGTGGTGTTCGGCTATTTCGGCGTGCCGCTCAAGTACCAGTATCGGGTGCTCTTCTGGGGCATCCTCGGGGCCGTGATCATGCGGCTCACGTTCGTGCTCCTCGGGGCCGAACTCGTGGAGCGGTACAAGTGGGTGATGTGGCTCTTCGGGGGCTTCCTCGTCTACACCGGCATCAAGCTGGCGTTCGGCGGCGGCGACCACGAGCCGGGCGAGAACGCGCTGATTCGGTTCTTTCGCCGCTTCATCCCCGTGTCGAAGGAGCCGGCGGGCGACAAGTTCTTCGTCCGCGAAAACGGCAAGTTGCTCGCCACGCCGTTGTTCCTCGTGCTCTTGATCGTGGAGAGCACCGACGTGCTGTTCGCGGTCGACAGCGTGCCGGCGATCCTCGGCGTGGTCTCGCCAGGCACCCACTACATGCGGTTCATCGCCTTCACGAGCAACGTGTTCGCGATCCTCGGCCTGCGGGCCCTTTACTTCCTGCTCGCGGGTGTGATGGATCTCTTCCGGTTCCTGAACTACGGCCTCTCGGCGGTGCTCGTCTTCGTGGGCTGCAAGATGATCGCCGAGGCCGCCCGGCACAACGAATGGCTCGCCGCCCAGGGCGGCTGGGACGCCCACGCCAAGGGGCACCTCGTGCATCCGGCCGTGTCGCTCCTCGTGATCGTGGCCCTCATCGGCACGAGCGTGGCCGCATCGCTCGCGTTTCCCGAGAAGAAGCACGGCCACGAGATCGCCGGCGGTGACAGCACCCCGGGCCATTCGTAGGCCAGTTCCTCCCCTTCGGCTCGAACGCTGGAAGCCCAATCGCGTAAGCGATGGGGACCCTGCCGCACATCGCTGAGTACCGCGAACGTGGTGAGGCTCATCGCCGGCTCGGGGGCGGCAAAAGTCGGTCGGAGGACCGACTCCTTCGGATCGTCGCCGGGGCGAGGATACGCCCAAGGCTCCTCGAGCGTTTGCCGACCCCCTCACCTCGTCCCCCGAGCCGGCGACGCCCTCACAAGCCGGCTTCGCTTACAGCGCGTCCTCGGTGCGGAGCGTGACCTCGATCAGCCGCTCCATCACCTCCGCCGGCGACTCGTGCGGGAAGTTCGTGAGCACGACCTCCTTCGCGTAGAGCTTGCCGATGTAGCGGCGGTGCCGGGCGGCCGCGGAGCGGCTGGCGAGGAAGTCGCGATGAGCTGAGTTGATCACGATCTCGTTCCGGCCGGAGTCGTAGCGGCTCCGCCAAGTCTGGCCGTGTTCCGCCTCGAGACGGTAGCCGGGCAGCCCCCGGCCGCCGGCGGCGTCGGCGAGCGGATCGTCGACGAACTTGAGTTCCACCTCGTCGCTCACCTCGACATCGCCCTGCCGCGCCGTCACGCCCACCGTCACGATGCCGATCGACGACGAGGCCACGCGGCATGCCGCGCCGTCGGTCGCGATCGCGGCCGAGCCGGACACGATCCGCCACGTGAACGACACGCCGCCGGCCAGCGGAATGTCGGCGGCGTCGCGGGCCGTGGCGGAGAAGAGGCAGGAGTCGTTCGGCTGCCGCCGCGGCGCGCGGGGTGAGATTCGCACGCTGGCAATCGGCCCGGGATCGGCGGCGAGCAGCGGCCGCGGGGGGGGGCGCCGCGGGGTGGGCGGGCCCCCCCCCGCCCCCCCCCGCGGCCGCTGCGCGCCGCCGCTCCCGGGCCGCTTGCCAGCGGGCGAATCCCACCCCGCGCGCCGCGGCGGCAGCCGAACGACTCCTGCCTCTTCTCCGCCACGG
>JBJTDZ010000007.1:0-12536 GCA_046092585.1 Pirellulales bacterium
GAGCCGGAGGGCGGTCTCCTCCTCGAACTCCTTGACGTAGAGGCGGTCCTGCCGCGCCCAGACCTTCCAGTCGACCCGCCGCAGGTCGTCGCCGCGGACGTACTCGCGGTGCTGCAAAAACTCCACCGACTGCCCCTTGTAGGGGCTCTTGTGGAGGCCGGCCAGCACGCCCTCGACGACGTCGTGGGCGCGGAGCTCGAGGCGGTGGATCCGCTGGATCGCCTCAGGACGCAAATATGGTCTGGAACCGCGGGTCACGCGACAGCTCGTCCTCTCTGGCCGGGGTGGATTCGATGATCCGCTCGATGATCCGGTCGGGCGTCACGCCCTCGCTCTCGGCGGCAAAGCCGACCACGATCCGGTGCCGCAGCACCGGGGCGGCGAGCGCGGCGATGTCGTCGGCGGCGACGTGTGGCCGCCCCTGGAGCAGCGCCCGGGCCTTGGCCCCGACGATCAGGAACTGCACTGCCCGTGGCCCGGCGCCCCACACCAGCTGGTCCGAGACGAACTCGGGCACGCCCGGCTCGCCGCGCCGGGTCTGGCGCACGATCGCCAGCGCGTACCGCACGAGGTGGTCGCTCACCGGCACCTCGCGGACGCTCGCCTGCAGCGCGAGGATGTCGGCGGCGGAGAGCACGGGCCGCGGCTCCTCGCCGGGCAGCCCCGTGGTCCGCCGCGCGATCTCGAACTCGTCGGCGAACGAGGGGTAGCGGACGAACACCTTGAACATGAAGCGGTCCTGCTGCGCCTCCGGCAGCGGGTAGGTGCCCTCCTGCTCGATCGGGTTCTGGGTGGCCAGCACGAAGAACGGTTCGTGGAGCGGATGCCGCGCGCGTCCCACGCTCACCTGCCGTTCCTGCATTGCCTCGAGGAGCGCAGCCTGCGTCTTCGGCGGCGTGCGGTTGATCTCGTCGGCGAGGACGACGTTGGCGAAGAGCGGCCCCTCCAGAAACCGTGGCTGCCGGGTGCCCGTCGCCCGATCCTCCTCCAGCACGTCGTTGCCGATGATGTCGGAGGGCATCAGGTCGGGCGTGAACTGGATGCGGCTGAACGAGAGATCGAGGCTCCGCGCGAGCGTGCTCACGAGCAACGTCTTCGCCAGCCCGGGCACGCCCTCCAGCAGGCAATGGCCGCGGCTGAAGAGGCTGATCAGCAGCTCCTCGATCACCTCCTGCTGCCCGACGATCACGCGGGAGAGCTGTTCGAGAATGCGATCGTGCGCCGCATGCAGGCGGTCGACGGCGGAGGTGGTCATGCGCTGGAGGCTCCGGGAAACGCGGACGGAAAGGGCGGCTCACCGCTGGTAGATCGGCAGGGCGCCCTTGTCGAGCTGGAGGATCACGAGGTTGGTGGCCGTGGTGTAGACGGTGCCGATGTAGCCCTGCGGCCAGAAGCTGCCGTCGCGGTCCTGCTGGGCCTCGGCGAGCAGCCGGCGGGCGACCTGGCTGCGGTAGGCCTCCCAGGCCTCGGCCCCCTCACGATACATCACCTGCGCGTAATAGAAGTGAGCGTAGTGCCAGTGGCCGAAGCTGTTGTTGCCCACGCTGCCGAGGTGCCGCTTGGCGTACTGGAGCATCCGGGGCACGTGGGTGTCGTCCTCCTCGCCGGCGTTGAACAGGCAGGCGATCGCCGCCGCCGAGATCGCCGGCCGGCCGCCGCCACCCTTGGAGCTGTACTGCACGCCGCCGTCGGACTGCGTGCAGCCGTGGATGTAGGCGATCGCCCGGTCGATGATCTCGCGCGGCACCGGGATGCCGGCGTTGCGGCAGCCCCGCAGCCCCTGCACCTGCGTGATGGTGGTGGAGCCCTCGTCGAAGTCGTTGCCGTCCTTGGCGCTCACGTAGCCCCAGCCGCCGGCCTTGGTCTGGGCGCGACCCGAAAAGACCACGGCGCGGGTGAGCACGTCGACGAGTTCCTCGCGACGGCGTGCGTCCTCCTCCTCGCCGAGCACCTGCGAGAGGAAGAGCATCGCGAAGCCGTGACCGTAGGTGTAGCGGTCGTCGCCGGTCGGGTCGCCGATCAGTCCGTTGGGCCGCACCCGGCCGAGCAGGTGATCGACCGCCAGCCGGATCGCCTCGGCATGGCGGCCCTGCGACGTGGTCGACCCCTCCATCAACAGGGCGGTACCGGCCAGGGCCGTCATCGCCGTGGGATAACGGCCCTCGTTGGCGGCCCAGCTGCCGCGGCGCGACTGCTTCGCCTCCAGCCAGCGCAGGCCATCGGCGACGACCGCGTCGATCCGCGGCACCGTCGGCGGCTCGGCCCGACCGGCGGGCGCGGCGGCGACCACGAGAAGCAGGCAGGCGATGCAAACGCGGTGGGTGGCCATCACGGCTCGGGCACCTCGGCCGCCGGCCCGCGCTCCAACGCCCTCTCGAGCCCGTCGATGCCGTGGCGTGCCGACGGGGGACGGGTCGCTGCCTGGAATGGCGGCCGTGGCGCGACCGGCTCCCCGGTGAAGAGGAGCGTCAGCGGACGGGTGGTGTCGTGGACGCCGCGAATGGTGATCGAGTGGTCCTCGGGCCGGCCCACCATCTCCAGGGCCATGTGCAGGTTGTGGCTCACGGCGAGCCGGTGGTCATCGACGATGGCGTGGCCGGTGCGCTTGTCGAGACAGACGAGGCTCACCTGCCGACGGCCCGCCTGCACCGTCTGCCGCGAGAACACGAGCACGGGCAGGGCTGCGGGCTGGGCGACGTGCAGCGAATGGCGGGTGACGGTGGCCGGCACCGGCCAGAGCAGCCGGCCGTCGGCGCGGCCCACGGCCCAGACCGCGCCGGCCGACGCGGCATTCGTCTCCCCGGCCGCGAGCATGTCCTGGAGCAGCGAGTGATCCCCATTGTCATCCAGCCCCGGTCCGTCGTCCGTGCCCACGAACACGAGAAACCGATCCTGCCAGGCAGCGGCCGCGAGCGACCTCGGGAGCGCGGGCATGCCCGGCAGCTCGACCTCGAACTCGATGCTCCCCGCCTCCAGATCGACCACCACCATTCGGCCGCGGGGCTCGACGACGACGAGGTGCCGGTGATCCGCGATCGTGGCCCGGGCGCCACCGGCGAACTCGCCGAGCGGCAGCGTCTCGCGGTCGGCGGGATCGACGAGGTCGAGCCGCACCCGATCGGCGAGCGGGCCCTCGTCGAGCGGCACGATGCCGACCATCCTGCGGCCGGAGGTCGCCAGCCTCTGGCGGCGATGGGGCATGGCCATGCGGTGCAGCAGCCGGCCGTCGTGCATCGACAGCACCACCGACCCGCGGCCGTCAGGCGTGCACCCGCAGGCGACGCGGTCGTCGGCGATCCACTCCACGACGGCGGGCACGCCATGCCGCTCCCAGAGCACGCTGCCCGAGAGAGGGTCGAGCAGTTTCACGATTCCGTCGTCGTGGACGAGCACGCCCCCCGGCGAGGCCGCAGCCCCCTGCACCGCCAAGGGAATGCCGAGATCGTCGGGCTCGGTGATCCGGCGTCCGAGCGGAACGGCACCATCGCGGGCGATGCGACCAGCCGACCCGATGCCGCCCCGCACGATCGACATGCCGCGATCGGCATCCCGCGGCCGCGCATGCCGCCAGAGCACACGCGTTTCGCCGACATCCGCGCCGATGTCGAACGCGGTGGTTGCCGCGTCGCCCCGCACGAAGAGCAGGCGGCCCACCACCGACAGCTCGAGCGGCGAGGCCTGCGCCAGCCACGGCATGCCGTCGCCCGACCGAACCGGGTCGATCGTCAGCGGCTCCGTCACCCGGCGACCGAAGGCATCGGCCACGAGCAGCCGGCGCTGCTGCATGTCGTAGGAGACGGAAATGCCCCGCACCGCGGGAGCCACGGCGTTCTGCAGCCGCAAGGGCATGATCTGGCTGCCGGGCGTGCCCGGCGGCTGCCATTCGCCGCGCGGCCGCCGCATCTCCACGCGGCCGAAGGGCCAGGCCTCCTCGATGTCCAGCGGCGATTCGGCCGCGACCTCCGCACCGCCGCCTGCGACCGGGAGTTCGAGGAAGGCCCGTCGCAAGGCCCATGACCTCGGCAGGTCGCCGTGCGTGTCGGCCCGGGCGTCGATCGCCACCACGAGCGCCTCGCGAGCCGCCGCCGCGTCGGGATGCATGCCCGCCCGATCGACGATCGCCTGAAGGAGCCGCAGGCGGCGGCCGGCCTCGGCCTCCGCCACGGCTGCGGCAACCTGCCCGCGGACCGCCGCGCCGATCTCCTCGCGCACGGCCTGGGGAGCGCGGTCTGCAAGGGTGGCAAGCCTGCCGCGAAGCCAGCGATCGGGCTGCACCTCCACCACGGGATCGGAGGGATCGATGATCGGAGCCGGCCTCGAGGGGCCTTCGTCGTGGGAGAGCAGGTCGCGGCATCCCTCCCATGCCGCCGCGAAGTCTCCCCGCGCGAGAAACCCGTCGACCGCGACCCGCGTTACCTGCGGCACGTCGACGCCCGGCGGACGCGATCGCCGCCACCAGTCCGCCGCGGTCGAGAAGTCTCGCTTGAGCGCATACACGAGCGCATCGGCGAGGGCCTCCGGCGGGAGCCGCAGACTCGAGGCCTCGGCGGCGCGGGCGAGGCCCGCGAGCGCCGGCGCCACGCGGTCACGATCGAGGTCGAGTTGGGCCCGCCAGTATCCCGCCCAGGCGTCGGCGGGGGTTGCCCGCATGGCGGTCTCGATCCGTGACTCGAGCGACTCCTCCTGATGGAAGACGTCGATCGAGTCGATGCCCCGCGAGATGATCTCGCCGCGGTAGGCCACGAGGTTCCCGGGCACGACGCCGCCGCGGGCGGCGGCCCGGGCCACGACCGCGCCATCGGCCAGCGACATCTCCACCACCTCCGGCGTGTCGAGCGGCAGGAACAGCCGTGTCGGCGTGAGGAGGCCGCGGCCGCTCGGCCGGCTGCCGACCGGATGCGCACGTTCCCAGCGCCGCTCGCCAGATTCCGCGGCGAGCCCCTCGACGCCCCCGGGCCCGACGATCACGACCTGCCCGCCCGCCACGCCGGCCAGGCAGGCCCGGCCGCGGGGCCGATGCCGCCAGAGCTCGTTCCCGTCGCGCAGCCGCAGGCAGAGGAGTTCGGCCGAATCGTGGGGCGTGATGAACACGCGCCCGCCGGCGATCACCGGGCAGGCATCTCCGTGCCGAGGCATCCGCACCGCCGCCTCGGCGGCGCCCGCCGCCGACGGATAGCGATGCGCCCAGGCCAGCGTGCGGGTGGCGAGGTCGATGGCCACGATCGTGCCGCCCCCGAGCGGGCACACCACGATGCCTTCCGCCACCGCGGGGGCGAGGCCGGCGAGGCGGCGACCGACGGCCTCGCTCGTGGAGGCAGCCAGCCGGTCGTCGAGTTCGGCGAGCGGCTGCGTCCAGCGCACGTCGCCCGCAGCGGCATCGAGCACGTCGAGCCTCACCTGCCCCGCCTCCTCGACGAGCACGAACAGTTCGTCGCGAAGCACGAGCGGCGCCCCGAGAAACCACACAGCGGCGGCCCCCTGCTCCGCAGGCAACCGCCAGCGTTCGCGGCCTCCGGCGGCGAGATCGCAGGCCACGAGCCTGTTGCCGCCGCGCCAGCCCTGATCGTTGCCGCGAAGCAGCCGACGATCGGCGGCCTGTGGCGTGAGCGACTCCGGATGGCACTCCACCGCGAACACCAGCCGGCCGTCACTCGACAGGCAGCCGCCGGTGGCGTCGTTGAAGGCGATCGCGGGCACCGTCTGGCCCGAGGCATCGTTGTCTCCGGCCGCGTGGTCGCCGGCGGCAGCCCCGGCCCGGAGCCAGATCCGCTTCCCGGATTCGAAGTCGACCGCCAGCACGCCCAGCGGCGTGCGCGAGACGATCGTGCCGTTCACCGCCAGCGGCGTGGCCGCGGGCATGGCGAAGTCGTCGGCGGGGGCGGAGCGACGGTGCCGCTCGAGCATGCGGGCCTCCTCCGGATGGCGGGCCACCGGCACGCGAAATCGCGGCACGAGGAGCGGCCGCGAGGCGGTCACCACGAGGCTTCGCGCGGCATCACCGCGAAACTGGCACCAGTCGCCGGATGCCTGCGCAGCGGCCGCGGAGCCCATCGGTCGGGAGGCTGCCTCCCGCATGGACGACAAGGCCGGCTCGAACCGACTCGCATCGGGCGATCTCGCCAGACGGGCGAGCCACGATGCGGCCGCGAGAGGATCCTCGGATTCGAGCGCCTCGTAGGCGGCGAGCAGCGCAGCCCGACGGCCGGCGGGCGTCTCGAACCACCGCCGGGCCACCGCCGCGATGCCGGCGGAATCATCCCGCGCGATCGCCTCGTCGAGGGCTCGCTCCGCGCGGCTGCGGCAGAGCAGCCCGTAGGCGTCGCGCCCCTGCCTCGGCAGCGATTCCAGCATGCGGGCCGCCTCGCCGCGGATGCTGCGGCGCGTGGCGGCGGCCTCGCGCGGCTCCACGAAGGCATCGCGATCGTCGGCCAACAGGTCGTCGAGCAGGGCCGCGGCGTCGGTCCAGCTGGCGGCATCGACGAGGCGGCGAACCCGGTCGAGCTGCCGTTCCTTGGTGCGGTCGGAGGGCAGGAACACGCCGCCGGCGTCATCCGCGGCCTCTGCCGCGCGATCGTCCGCAACCGGGGCCGCAGGCTCGTCTGCAGCGAGGCACACGCCGGCGTCGCCCGGCCATACGAGCCCCACGGCGGCACTCACCAACGCCGCGGCGCGGGCGATCCGGCCCCCGCGTCGACACGGGCTGCAAGGGACGAGGGCGGCCATGATCATCTCACGATCGTGCGCGACGAACGATTCCCTGCATCGTAGCAACCGCTGCCGCACCTCGTCGGCGCCGCGGGGAGGGCGGGCATGGATCGCCCGTGGCCCGGATCCGATACCGCGAGCGCCACCCCTGTCGCCGCGGCTCGCGGACCGCGTTCATGGGGCGGCGATGGCCGTGGCCTCCGCTGCCCTGCGAGTGGATGCCGGGCCCCCACCCGCGGCTGTTTTTCGGGTTTTTACCGCTGAAAGACCCCCAGCGTCCCCGGGAAAGCCCGGAAAAACGGCTTTTTTTCCGGCCCCAACCCCAATTTTTGGGTTGCATTTTCAAACCCACGAAGTCTAATCGGCCTCTCGTTCGGCGATTTCAGCCGAGATTTCACGGCGGTGGGGCATCTGCCGCGTACGCACCCTGGCATTTTTTAGTGGAGGACTGGCGATGGCGAAGAAGTCGGGAAGCAAGCCGATGACGAAGACCGAGATCATGCGGAGCATCTCCGAGACGACCAACCTGCCCAAGAAGGACGTCGTGGCCGTCCTCGAGGCGCTGACCACCGAGATCCAGAAGGCCCTCAAGGGCTCCGGGATCGGCGTGTTCTCGATCCCCGGCCTGGTGAAGATCGAGCGCCGCAAGGTTCCGGCCCGCCCGGCCCAGAAGGGCGTCAAGAACCCGTTCACCGGTGAGCTGCAGGACCGTCCGGCCAAGCCGGCGAGCGTGAAGGTTCGCGTTCGCGCCCTGAAGAACCTCAAGGCGATGGTCGCCGGCTGAGCCGCGTGATCTGTCCGACCGAATCCCCGCGATTCATCGACGGGCGGCATCCACACGGATGCCGCCCGTTTCTTTTTGCCCTCGGCCCGGTTTTCCCACGGCGCTGACCGGGCATTTGCCCGGCACGGTCGGCGGCGCCTAGCATCCGAGTGGAGTGGGACAGGCGGCCCCTGGCCGTCGGACCCAGCCCGGAGAGTCGACAGGCAGACGCACGCGTGAAGAACAGCCCGCTCCATCGGGAGGTTCGTCACGACGTAAGCCGACGCGACCAGCCGCGTGGATCCTTTCGGATTCCGGCGGCCGGACGCGGCGGCTTTTTCGTTTCGTGTGTGCGGTCAGCGATGTCGGCGCATGTCCGGGCAGTGGATGCCGCGAGCGTTGCCAGGCTCATGCGGAGTATCCACCATGTCTCTCGTTCATCACTCCCGCGTCGTTCACCCACGCGTCGTTCACCCACGTCGCTCGTTTGCCGCCGCGGTGGCCGTCGCGACGGCAGCCGCAGCCCTCCTGGCGGCCCTTCCGGCTCGTGCCGACATCTGGTCGACCACGACGCTGACCTCCTCCGGCACGTCGATCAACGGCACGCCGATCACCGGGCTGGCGACGCTCACGTTCAGCGGCACCACGCTCACGGTGCAGGTCTCCAACTCCTCGACGGCCCCGTCGGCCTACCGGTCTGACATCCTGACCAGCTTCTACTTCGACATCGTGAAGTCGGGCAGCATCCGGCCCGCGCTCACCTACGTGTCGGGGTCGGGCTACGCGTGGCAGGTCTACACCGCAGCGGCCGACGTGCCGGTGAACTACAGCCCGCCCATGCCCGGCGGGCTCGTGCCGAGTGGAACGGGGCCCCATCTGCCTGCCAACCTCGTCGCCACGAACACCAACGACGACACCTGGCAGTTTCGGTCATGGACGCTCGGCACGGCCCAGTGGGACGTCACGAAGTTTCCCCAGACCGGCTTCGGGATCGGCACCGTCGGCAACAGCGGCACGACGTCCGGCACGTTCTTCAACAAGTTCAACGGCAGCATCGTCGACGGGATCAACTTCGGCATCTACCGGGCCGACGGCGACCTGACGGCACCGAGCAACAGCCTCAACGGCCTCGTGCTGGTCCGGAACACCGCCACCTTCACGTTCACGTCGCCTGACCTCATGAACTTCAGCTGCACCGACGTGCAGCCCTACCACGTGTTCGGCTTCGGAACCGATCCGGAAACGATCCTCACGCCCGAGCCCGGCTCGATCGCCCTGCTCGCCTCGGCCTTGGCGGGGGCGGCTGCATGGGCTTCCCGCCGACGCCGCGGACAACGGGCCGCACCGTAGCGAACGGGGGCAGCGAACGGACACCGGAACCCCCTGCAGCCAGGCGTTGCTCACCGCCGGATGCACGGCTGCGGGGGGGAGAATCGCTGAGTGGACAGGGCCGGAATCGAACCGGCGACACATGGATTTTCAGTCCATTGCTCTACCAACTGAGCTACCTGTCCGGAGCCCCTGTGGTAGGCGGAAGCTCGGTGAATGTCAACGGAAACGCCGCTTTCCGGCGGGGAATCGGGGTCGCCGGGCACGACCGACTTCGCCAGGCACCACCGACTTCGTCGGGTCAGCGTTTCCCGTGCATCTTCACGCCGGTGATGACCTGCAGCCCAAAGAGAAGGCCGAACGCGGCCATGCCGAGAAGCCTGGGCGTGACGCTCCCCATCAGCGATTCGAACCGCTGGGGGTCGATGCCGCGCACCAGGCTCATCGCGCCGCCAAACACGACGCCGGCGGGCACGGCGATCAGGCAGGCCTCGACGCCAACCCTCGCGAGCCTGCCGACTCCGACCTCGCGGATTCCTGCCAGCAGACGGCCGCCGATGTCGAGCACGGGATCCAGCACCAGCCCGGTCGCGGTTCCCGCCGTGTCCGTCGGCGACGGCAGGGGCGGAGGGAGGAGCGGCCGACGAATGACGTCCACGGCCTGCTCCGCAGCCGGCCCCGGCTGCAGGGCTCGAGATTCGGCACGGGGTAACCAGGGCCGTAGCCGCTCGATGACCACGTATGCCGAGCCGATCCGTCGGGCCGGATCCTTCTCCATCATGGCCTCGATCACGCGGCAGAAGGCATCGCTGAACTGTGGGGCCAGACTCCGGACCGGATCCGGTGTGTCGTTCAGATGCCGCTGCATCTTCTCCTTGCGCGTGCCGCCGGGAAAAGGCACACGGCCGGTGACCGCGTAATAGAGCGTGCAGCCGAGGGCGTAGATGTCGGCCGAGGGTCCGACGTCGTCCGGAGCCCGGATCTGCTCCGGGGCGATGTAGTCCATCGTGCCCACCACCCGACCGACCCGCGACGATTCCTCCTCGAGCTGGGAGCCCGCCAGCCCGAGGTCGAGCACCTTGACGCGACCATCGTCCATCACGAGAAGGTTGCCGGGCTTCACGTCGCGGTGCACGAGCCCCTTCTCGTGCGCGTAGCCGAGGCCCCGCGCCGCCTGCGCGATCACCGACGCGGCCGTCGCCTCGTCGAGCGGCCCGCGTTCCTGCACATGCCGCTTGAGATCCATGCCGGGAACGAGTTCGGTGACCAGGTAATACACCATCGCGTCGTAGCCGGCGTCGAAGGCCCGCACGAGGTTGTCGTGGTCGAGCCGGCCGAGCATCCGCATCTCACGGCGAAACGCCGCCTCCGACTCGGGCGTCGACTTCGCCCGCGGCAGCACCTTCACGGCCACTTCGCGGCCCATCATGGCGTGCTCCGCCCGGAACACCTGCCCCATGCCCCCCTTGGCGATCTCGTCGAGCACGGTGTACTGGCCGAGCCGGAACCGCCGCCGGCCGGCGAGCATCTCGCGGGCCTGAAAGGGGGTGAGCAGGCCCTGCGTCACGAGTCGGTCGGCGACCGCCCGATCCCAGGCATCGGTGTCGGCCCGGGCGGCGTCGATCACGACACCGATCTCCCGCTCGGCCGTCGCCACCTGCGAGTCGTCGAGCAGACCGCTGGCCAGCGCGGTCTCGCGAAACCTCGGGCGCTCCACGCGGGGATGTTTTGCCGGCTTCGTCATGGTACGCGAAGTCTACCAGCGGCGCGACGCCGATCCCCCGGGGCCCGCGCGGCCGGGGTCATCGCCCGGCAGACCCGGAAAAAAGGCTCGGGAACGCGCGCCCCCAGAGCGGCCCGCAGGGCGACTCGAGCGTCATGGGGACGCCGGTGAGCGGATGCGTCAGCGAGAGCGATCGGGCATGGAGGGCGATGCCCGCGGGAAACGGCAGCCGGCTCCCATAGAGCCTGTCGCCGACGATGGGACAGCCGCGGGACGCCAGTTGCAGCCGCAGCTGGTGCCGCCGGCCGGTCGAGGGCTCGAGTTCCACGAGCGAAACCTCCCCCGCTCGCCTCACGACCCGCGCCCGCACGTGGGCTGCCCGGGGCGAGGCGTCGCCTCCCCCTTCCCTCGCGTCTCCAGCGGGGTGCAGCACCGATGTTCGTTCCCCCGGCCGCCGTGACACGGCGTCGTTCCAGTCCACCCAGTGGGCCAGCGGCGCGGGAAACCGGCCGGTCACCACGGCTGAGTAGGCCTTCTCGACGAGCCGCTCCCGAAACTGCTCGGCGAGCCCGCCGGCGGCGGCCGGCGTCTTTGCCACCACCACGACGCCCGACACCGGAGCATCGAGGCGGCTCACGATCCCCACGAACGCCGCCGGCCCGAACCGTTCCTTCAGGAGCGTGAAGAGGCTCTCCGCCCCCGGTGCCGCATTGGCCGTGGGCAAACCGGCCGGCTTGACCACGGCGATCAGATGGTCATCCTCGAAGAGGATCTCGAAGGTGTCACGGGAACGAGCCATGCATCAAGGGTCGCCGAGGAGGATCGTGCTGGCAAGCGGCTCGCCGCGCCGGCTGGAGCTGGCCACCCGGGAAGGCTGGCGAGTCAAGGTGGTGCCGCCCCCGGAGGAGGCCGAATCGCAGGCTCCCCCGCGAGCCCCCACGGAGACGCTCGCCGCATTCGTTCGCCGGCTCGCCCTGGCGAAGGCCGAGGCGGTGGCAGCCATGGGGGTGGTCGGCACGATCCTCGCCTGCGACACGCTCAGCGAGGTCGATGGCCTCCCCCTCGGCAAACCGCTCGACCGCCGCCACGCCCGCGACATGCTCGAGAAGCTCTCCGGCCGCACGCACCGGGTGGTGACGGGCGTCTGCGTGTGGCCTCACCCCGGCCAGCCGCCACTCCTGGCCGATGCCGAGAGCATGCTCGAGATGGGGGAACTGACGCCCGAGTTTCTCGACTGGTATCTCGACAGCGGCATGTGGCGGGGAAAGGCCGGGGCGTGCGGCCTGCAGGACGACCGGCTCCCCCTCCGGGTCATCGCGGGAAGCGAGTCGAACGTCGTTGGCCTGCCGCTCGAACTCGTCCGCGAACTCCTCGCCCGCAGCGACGCAAGCGGTGCGTGAGCACAGCCAGCGCATAAAAAAACCTGGCCCGCACGGCTTTTTGACCGTGCGGGCCAGGCGAAGAAAATTCCGGCGATACCTACTCTCGCGCTTGTGGCACTACCATCGGCTCTGGAAGCTTAACTACCGTGTTCGGGATGGGAACGGGTGTGACCTTCCAGATATGGTCACCGGAAAATATCGTCTCGTCGCCCGAAGGCGACGAAATGGGTCGTGGTAATCGGCATGCGTTCCGCGGAACGCGCTGTGCCTGCATGCTCGCAAGCACTGGATACGAGTGGTCAAGCATTCGTCCGTTAGTACCGGTTAGCTGAGTGCATTGCTGCACGTACACGTCCGGCCTATCAACCTGGTCGTCTTCCAGGGGACTTTCGGGTTAAACCCTACGAAACCTGATCTTGGGGCGGGCTTCACGCTTATATGCTTTCAGCGTTTATCCGTTCCGTTCTTAGCTATCCAGCCGTGCCACTAGCGTGACAACTGGAACACCAGAGGAACGTCCTTCCAAATCCTCTCGTACTAAAGAAGAATCCCCTCAAGTTTCGTGCGCCCACAGCAGATAGGGACCGACCTGTCTCACGACGGTCTGAACCCAGCTCACGTACCACTTTCATTG
>JBJTDZ010000008.1:0-8208 GCA_046092585.1 Pirellulales bacterium
GGATGACTGCAGCGCCGGAGCAAAAAAACTTTTTTGTCAACCGACGGTTTTCACGGCGTTACGTCGCATCATGTCATGCCAGCGGCGCATGTCCTTGACAAGATCACCTCGCGCCACAGAATCACCCGTGTTGCCTGTCGATGGCTCGACGAGCCCGCGACAGGCGACGGATCTACCGTCAGCGAGCGTCCATCGTATCTGGGGGGCGACGACTTGAGGGATCGACAGTCGACGACCTTGGTTGTGGCCTGGATGTCCCCCCCGCTTTCGCTCGCTGACGGCCGGGCCGGCCGGTAGACTTCCGTGAGATCAGGATGGTCACGGGAGAGCGGTCATGGGACCGCGGTGCATGGCACGCTGCCTCATCGGATGCGGCTCGAACCTCGGCGAACGCCGTGAGCAGCTCGACCTTGCCCTCGAACTGCTGCGGTTCATGCCGGGGGTCACCTTCCTCGCCGCGAGCCGCTACCGCGAGACACCGCCCGTCGGAGGTCCATCGGGCCAGGGAACCTTCCTCAACGGGGCCTGCCTGATCGAGACCGACCTCTCGCCGCACGCCGTTCTCACCATGCTGACTGCGGTCGAGAACACGCTGCATCGCGAGCGACACACCCGCTGGGGTGAGCGGACCATCGACCTCGACCTGCTCCTCTACGGGGATCTCGTGGTGGAGTCCGACGATCTTGTCGTGCCGCATCCGCGGATGGCCACGCGGCGATTCGTGCTCGAGCCGTCGGCCGAGATCGCCGCCGATCTGCCCTACCCCCTCGCCACGTGCACCGTCGGCGACCTGCTCGACAACATCTCCGTCCGCCTGCCGCTGGTGTCGATCGTGGGCGTGCCCGGCAGCGGCGCCGATCGGGTCGCCGCGGCGGTCGCCGACGCCGTGATGGGCCACGTGATCCACGCACCGCAGGATCCTCCGGCCGATGCTGCCGGCATCGCCGCATGGCGCAGGGTGCTCGCCAGTTGGTCGGCTCCGTTGGCCAGGGAGGCCTGGCACGACGACGTGCACCCTGTCGCCGTCGCCGACTACTGGCTCGACGCCCTCGGCGCGATCGCCACCGAGCGGCTGCCCGCCGACGAGGCCTCCGCCTTCCACCACGATCTGGCGACCGCCGCCGCCGAGACCACGGCGCCGCGGGTGGCGATCCAGCTGGTGGAGCCCCGCGACGCGCTTGCGGCTCGCGATCCGAGCGGCGAGCTCGAACGGCTCCAGGAACGGCTCTCGCGCCGGCTCCGCTGCCCGGGCGAGCGCGACCCGCGGTGCCCGAAGGCGGTGATCGCGGTGGATGCCCGTGATCCCGCCCGCGCCGTCGCCGAGGCGACGGCCGCCGTCGAGGCGATGCATTGATGCCCGAGGTCGATCCGCACACATCGGCACCGCCGCGCACGCTTCGCGATCCCGACGCGATGCGGGAGGCGATCATGGCAGCCCGGGCGGCGGGCCGTCGCGTCGGCTTCGTGCCCACGATGGGGGCGCTGCATGCCGGGCATGTCAGCCTCGTCGACCGCGCGGCGGCGGAGTGCGACGACGTCGCCGTGTCGATCTTCGTGAACCCCACCCAGTTCGCGCCGCACGAGGACTTCGCCCGGTATCCCCGCACCTTCGCCGCCGACGCCGCCGCTGTCGCGGGGCGGAAGGTCCGCTGGATCTTCGCGCCCGACGCCGAGGCGATGTATCCCGCCGGCGCCGCCACGCGGGTGGTCGTCGACGGGCCGGCCCGCCGCTTCGAGGGCGAGATCCGCCCGGGACACTTCTCGGGCGTGGCCACGGTCGTCTGCCGCCTCTTCACCGCGGTTCCGGCCGACGTCGCCTACTTCGGCGCGAAAGACTGGCAGCAGACGCTCGTGGTCAGGCGAATGGTTCGCGATCTCGGCCTGCCAGTCGGGATCGTCGTCTGCCCCACGGTGCGGGAGCCCGACGGCCTGGCGCTGAGTTCCCGCAATGCCTATCTCTCACCCGACGAGCGGCAGCGGGCCGTGGCGCTCGCGGAGAGTCTCGCGCTGGCGGAGGCGGGCTGGGCCGGCGGCGACGAGCCAGCCGCCATCGAGCATCGGATCCGCGGCCACATCGAGTCTCGCGGGCTCACGGTCGACTACGCCGCCGTCGTCGATGCCGAATCCCTGGAGCCGCCTGTGGCCGGCCGCGGCGCGGTGGCCCTTGTCGCGGCCCGGCTCGGCTCCACCCGGCTGATCGACAATCGCCTGCTGTCGCCACGCGGCTGACCGGAGCCACGATGCGTTCAACCCTGTTTCACCTGCCGACGACGATCGAGATCGGCGGCATGTCCGTGCCGCTCTTCGGCGTCGGTCTGCTCCTGGCCGTGTGGCTGCTCGTAGGAGTCGGCGGCTTCGCATGGGCGGCCGCGCGACATGGCGTTGGGCGGGCGGTGGCGAGCCTCGGCCTGCCGCTGGTCGTCGTGGCCGCGATCCTGGCATGGGTGCTGCCGGCGCTCGACGACGGCGCGGGCATCCCCATCAGGGGCTATGGCGTGATGCTGCTCGCCGCGGCCGCGGCGGGCACCTGGCTCTCGGTCGTCCGCGGCCGGGCGGTGGGCATCGACGCCGACACGATCCTCGCGCTGGGCACGGAGGTGTTTCTGTGGGGGCTTGTCGGGGCGAGGCTCTTCTACGTGCTCGAATACCGCGAGCAGTTTTTCGCACCGGGCAGAAGCTGGGCCGAGTCGCTCGCCGCGGTCGTCAACATCGCCGCCGGCGGGCTCGTGGTGTTCGGCTCGCTGCCGACGGCGGCGCTGGCGGCCTGGCGATTCGCCGCCCGCCGCGGGCTCTCGCTGCCGGTGCTCGCCGACTGCATCGCTCCCGGCCTGCTGGTGGGGCTCGCCCTCGGCCGCATCGGCTGCTTCCTCAACGGCTGCTGCTACGGCGGCCCGACCGACCTCCCGTGGGCCGTGCAGTTTCCGGCGGGCACCGCCCCCGCCACGCACCATCCCGCCGCGTCGGGCTGCAGCCTGCCCCTCCATCCCGCGCAGCTCTACGCCGCCCTCGACGCCGCCCTGCTCGCCCTGCTCGCCCTGGCCTTCACGCCCTTGGCCCGCCGCGACGGCGAGGTGTTCGCGCTGGTGCTCACGCTCCATCCGATCTCGCGGATCCTCCTCGAGATGATCCGGGTCGACGAACCCCCGGCGCTCGGCACGCCGCTGTCGATCTCGCAGCTCCTGTCGCTGGGGCTCTTGGCCCTCGCCGGCGTGCTCTGGTGGTGGATCGCCCGGCAGTCGCCGCGGTCGGGCGCGAATCCGGCCGCCTTTGACGGCCCCCATGCCCCCGGGCGACATTGATTCCAGGGATGCCACGCGGCGCGGGAACCTTTCCCGACGTCGCGGCGTCTCATTCGAGGGAACGCTTTCCGTGCCCACCGGCTCCAGCCATGCCGACGCCGACGAGATCCGGCTTGACCGCGACCTCGTCGTCCGGGCGACGGCCGGCGACCACGACGCGTTCGCGCAACTCGTGGACCGGCACCATCCGCGGATCCTCGCGCTGCTCGAGCGGCTGTCGGGCTCCGCCGAGCAGGCGCTCGACCTGGCCCAGGAGACGTTCGTCTCGGCCTACCGACATCTCACTGCCTTCCGTCACGACAGCCGGTTTTCCACGTGGCTCCACTCGATCGCCTGCAACCACGCCGCCTCCGCCGCCCGCCGCCGCCGCCCCGCGGTGTCGCTCGATGCCGCGAACGGCTCGCGCGAGCCGACGGCCCCGACCAGCGACGTGGGCCGACGACTGGAACTGGCGGAACTCCGCGTCCGCATCGCGGCGGCCCTCGACAACCTCGACGACCGCTACCGGCAGGTGGTGGTGCTGAGCGACATGCAGGGCGCCTCCTACGAGGAGATCGCCGCAGTGCTCGACATTCCGATCGGCACCGTCCGCAGCCGGCTGCACCGCGGCCGGATGGAGCTTCGGGCCCTGCTTGCAACCACATGAGACGCCCATCGTGAGCCAGACGCGCCCCGACGACACACCGTTGCCGCTCGCCTTCGACGATCCCCGGATCAGCGAGTGGATCGACGGCCGGCTCTCGGGTCACGAGGCCGAGGAGGTGGCCCGCGCGGTCGCCGCCTCGGCTGAACTCGGCCGGTTCGTGGCCGAACTGCGTGCCCTCAAGGAGGCCGCGGCGGGCATCCCGGCAGCGGTGGCGCCACGCGACTTCGTGCAGCGGGTGATGGCCGCGGTCGGCACCTCGGCCCTCGACGGCGGCGAGGATGCCGCCGTCGAGGCCGAATGGCGGAAGCTCGAGGCCGAACGAATCGAGGAGGAACGCGACGAGGCCCGCGACGACGCCATCGAGGCGCCGGCACCCGCTCCGCGCCGCTGGCCATGGGTGGCCCTGGCAGCATCGCTCGCGGCGGGTGTGCTCGTGGCGGCGTTTCTCAACCTCTCGCTCGACCGCCGCCGCGAGGTGGCGATGGAGGCCCCATCGGCCGAGTTGCTTGCCGACGCCAGGCCGGCGGCTGTGGTGCCGCCGCCCGAGCAGCCAGCTGAAAAGGCCGTGTCAGCGGAGGCGCCCCGCCCGATGACCGCGGCGGCAGCCCGCTCCAAGGCTGCGGCGCCGCCCCGGACGATGGCGGCTCGCGAGGTGGCGCTCAGGGTCGACGGCCCGCGGGGCCGGAGGGCCCTTGGCCGGCTCCTTGCGGAGGCTGGAATCTCGGGCCGCGATGGAGACAACGATCCCGCGGCGGGCAAGAGAGCGGGGGCCGCCGTGGCGACCATGGCCGACGACCGCCTGGAACTCGTGGCATCGCCCGCGGCGATCGACGCATTCGTGGCTGCCGTCGAACGAGCGGCCGACGAAGGGCTCGCCATCGTGGAGCCTGGCATCGCCGAGGATCGCAAGGCTGGCGACGCCGAAACCGGCCAGAATCTGAATCTTCAGACACTGGTGATCCACGTCGTCGAGACCGCGGAGCCGACCCAGCCGGCTGCTGACCGCCAGCCCGCCAAGGAGGCGGAATGACCGATTCCGCGCAGCCGAACGACGCCATGCCCGCGGCAACCGGCCGCAGCAAGCGGGGGCATGTGACGATCCGCTGCCGGCTCGACGGGCCGCTGGTCGTCGAGATGCCGCCGGAGGGCGGCGTGGCGCTGCGGGTGACTGATCACGTCGGTGGCGAGTTTCCGCTGCCGACGGGCAAACGGGCCGTGGCCCTCTGCCGCTGCGGCCATTCGGCGCACCGTCCCTTCTGCGACGGCTCCCATAAGGCCCACGGCTTTGCCGCGGCCGAAACGGCCCCACCGGCCCCGTGAGCCCCCGCCTATCAGTGGCAGCGGACGGCCATGCTGTGCGGCTTACGAAATCTGTAGGGCACGCGCAACCTCTTCCTGGGGAACCATTTACGGCAGGCACCCCGGCTGGAAAACCGTGCCGGGAGGGGTTGAACGATATGGACTGCCCGGCCCTGCACCTGTAGGGTTGATCGGCTCGGAGGTGTCCAAAACGCCTCGTAGACCCGCCCCGGACGGCATGATGACCCACCACCGGACCAACTTCTACCAGCGGTACAGCGTCGGGATCATGGCCGTTCTGGTCTTCCTGCTGCCCCTGGTGGTGGTGGGGGCGATCAAGGCCAAGTCCAACAACCGCAACGACGTGAAGGGGTGGCTGCCGGCCGAATACCCCGAGACCCAGACCTACCGGTTTTTCCGCAAGAACTTCCAGGGCGAGGAGTTCATCCTCGTGAGCTGGGAGGGCTGCACGATGGCGGATCCCCGGCTGGAAATGCTGGCCAGGAAGCTCCTGCCCCCGGCCGAAGAGGCCTCCCGGATCGAGCGGCCGCTGTACTTCAAGACGGCCCAGACGGGCCCCCGGGCCGTGGAGCGGATGTGCGAGGAGCCCCTCAACCTCCAGCGTGAGGAGGCGATTTCCCGACTGACCGGGGCCCTGATCGGACCGCCTCCCGCCGGCGTCGAGCCCGGGTCGGCCGCCGACGACCTCGGCCAGCGGAAGACCTGCCTGGTGCTGACCCTCGCCGACATGGCCCGGGCCAACCTCCACGGGGCGATCGACGAGATCCGCACCGTGGCGGTGAAGGAGTGCGGCGTCCCCGAGCGGGCGATCCACATGGGCGGTCCCCCGGTCGACAACGTCTCGATCGACAAGGCCGGCCAGACGAGCGTCACGATCCTCTTCGGGCTCTCGCTGGTGGTCGGGTTCTTCGTGAGCTGGTTCAGCCTGAAGAGCAAGACGCTGGTGGCGATGGTGATCGCCTCCGGCGTCTACAGCATGTTCGCGAGCCTGGCGGTGGTCTGGTACTCCGGCTACCCGGTCGATGCGATCCTGCTGACGATGCCGTCGCTGGTTTACGTCGCGACCACGAGCGGCGCGATCCACCTCGCCAACTACTACCGCGACCAGTTGGCCGAGACCGGCATCCAGGAGGGCGCCGCGGGCCGCGCCGTGCATCATGCGCTGCTCCCGCTCTCGCTGGCGACGGGCACCACGGCCATCGGCCTGGCGACGCTCGCGGTGAGCGAACTGGTGCCGATCCGCATGTTCGGCATCTTCTCGGCCGTGGGTGTGGTCGTGAGTTTCGTGATCCTCATCACGTTCATGCCCGCCGCGCTCGAGCTGTTTCCGCCGAAGCTCCGGGTGGGCCGCATGGCCGGCGACGAGACCGATGCTGGCTGGAAGCCGATCGAGTCGAGCCGCTGGTGGAGCGTGGGACAGTGGATCACCCGCCACCATGCGCTGGCCACCGCCGGCTGCCTCGCCCTGATGGCGGCGGTGGGCTACGGCATGACGCGGGTGGAAAGCAGCGTGCAGTTGATGCGGCTCTTCTCCCGGAAGGCCCAGATTCGCACCGACTACGCCTGGCTCGAAGACCACCTCGGCCCGCTGGTGCCGATGGAGATCCTGGTGCGGATCGACGACGACTCTCCTCTCTCGTTTCTCGAACGGATGGAACTGGTCGAGGAGATCCAGAAGGAGATCGGCCAGCTCGACGAGGTGGGCAGTTCGCTGTCGACCGTGACCTTCGGCCGCAGCCTCGACGTGGGTGACGGCGGCGAGGGGCTGAGGGCCAAACTCGCCCGCAGCGCCCTCAACAAGGCCCTCGTGCGGCATCGCGAGGAGTTCCTCGCCGGCGACTACCTCCGCGAGGCCACCGTCCGTGACTCCGCCGGCTTCGAGCAGCGGCAGGAACTCTGGCGGATCAGCGCCCGCGTGAGCGCCATCAAGGAGGTCGACTACGCCCTCTTCAAGGCCGACCTCCAGCAGAAGATCGACCCGATCCTCGCCCGCCTGCAGGACGAGGGCGTGAAGGGGGTGGCCGTCGACTACACGGGGCTCGTGCCGCTGGTCTACAAGGCCCAGCACTCGCTGCTCGAAAACCTGAAGATCGGGTTCGTCTTCGACTTCGCGATCATCGTGGCCGTGATGATCGTCCTCTGCCGGGCATTCTCTGCCGGGCTCGTGCTGCTTCTGCCCGCCGCCTTCCCGGCGGTGCTGGTGTTCGGTGGCATGGGCTGGGGCAACGCCCTGGTCAAGTGGCTCGGAACCGGCAACCTGTTCATCGACATCGGCACGGTGATGGCCCCGAGCGTGGCCCTCGGCGTGACGGTCGACGACGTCGTGCACTTCATGCTCTGGTTCCGCCGCGGCATCGCCGACGGCCTCGACCGGCGTCAGGCCACGATGCTCGCCTACAAGGGCTGTGCCCGGGCGATGTACCAGAGCTGGGGCGTGATCGGCATCGGCCTGTCGGTGTTCTCGCTCTCGCCGTTCGGCCCGACGCAGCGGTTCGGCCACATGATGCTGGCCATGCTCACGATCGCGCTGGTCGGCAACCTCGTGCTCATGCCCGCGCTCCTCTCCGGCCCGTTGGGGGCCGTGTTTGCCTGGAGCGTGGAGCGGATCGAGCGGCGGAAGGCGGCCAAGGCCGGACGCCGCCGCGTGATCCCGGACGAGGGCAGCGACGCGATTCCCGCGCCGCACGTGGCGCCGGGGTCGGCCAAGCAGGTCGTGCACGCCTGAGATGCCGGCGGTGGTCCCCATCGCTTACGCGATTGGGCTTCCAAGTCAGGTGCTCCCTCCGGAAAGCGTAAACCGCGTAATAGGCTCTGACAAAACCTATCTGGTGCAGATGCCCCAGCGGATCGCGACGCGGTAGCAAAGAACTGAAGCGGCGAGCCTGTTCCACGCGTCCTGCACATCATCGGAGCGGTCATAGCGAATCCGGAGGCGTCGCAGGC
>JBJTDZ010000009.1:0-37724 GCA_046092585.1 Pirellulales bacterium
AGACCTACGACCGCTCCTGCGCGGTCGGCCCGTGGATCGAACTGGGGCTCTCGGAGGAGGCAGCCCGCCGCCGTACGATCTCGATCGCGATCCGTCGGGGCGGTGGCACCGTCTTCTCCGGCTCGACCTCGATCGACACCATGAAGCGATCGTTTTCGGAACTCGCCTCGTGGCTCTGCCGCAGCCAGCGGTTTCCGCACGGGGCGGCGCTGCTGACCGGCACCGGGATCGTGCCGGACGAGTCGTTCACGCTCGCTGCCGGCGACGAGGTCGAGATCGGGATCTCGGATCTCGGCACCCTCGTCAATCCGGTCGTCGTGGTGTAGCGGCCGTCCCTTGCCGTATCAGACGGCGACCCACTGGCGGCTCCGGGCGCTGGCCAGCACCGCGTCGCAGACCTTCTGCGTCTCGAGCGCGTCGCGGAACGTCGGCCTGCACGGCTGCTTCTTCGCGTAGGCCTCGAGGAAGTCGGCCACCTGATGCACGAACGAGTGCTCGTAGCCGATGGCGAGGCCCGGCACCCACCCCGCACGATCCACGACATTCGTACGCATCAGAAAGGAAGCATCACCCAATGGCCAAACCCCTCCGCATCGGCATGATCGGCTACGGCTTCATGGGCCGCGCCCACTCCAACGGCTACAACCGCGTCAAGGACTTCGTCGACCTCGAATACCTGCCGGTGCTGCAGGCCGTGGCCGCCCGCGACACCGAGAAGGCCAAGGCCTTCGCCGACCGGTGGGGCTATCAGCGCGTGGAGAGCGACTGGCGAAAGCTGGTGGCCGCCGACGACATCGACGCGATCGACATCTGCACGCCCAACAACCTGCACGCGGAGATCGCGATCGAGGCCGCGAAGCACGGCAAGGCGATCCTCTGCGAGAAGCCGCTGTCGATGGACACCGCCGAGGGGGAGAAGATGTGCGCGGCGGTGGAGAAGGCCGGGGTGCCCAACACCGTCTGGTACAACTACCGCCGCATCCCCGCGGTGACCTTCGCCAAGCAGATCATCGAATCCGGAGCCCTCGGCCGGATCTTCCATTACCGGGCCGAGTTTCTCCAGGACTGGACGATCAACGCCGACCTCCCGCAGGGCGGGGCGGCCCTCTGGCGGCTCGACGCGGCCGCGGCCGGCAGCGGCGTGACGGGCGACCTCCTCGCCCACTGCATCGACACCGCCATCTGGCTCAACGGCCAGGTGAGCGACGTGACGGCGATGACCGAGACCTTCGTGAAGGAGCGGAAGCACCAGCTCACCGGCAAGGTGGAGAAGGTGGGCATCGACGACGCCTGCTCCTTCCTCTGCCACTTCAAGAACGGCTCGCTCGGCCTCTTCGAGAGCACGCGGTATGCCCGTGGCCACAAGGCCCTCTACACGTTCGAAATCAACGGCGAGAACATGAGCCTCAAGTGGGATCTCCACGATCTCCACCGGCTGCAGGTGTTCGACTACAAGGACGCCGGCCCGATGCGGGGCTGGAAGAGCGTGCACGTGACCGACGGCGACCACCCCTACATGGACAAGTGGTGGGTGCCGGGCCTGGCGATCGGCTACGAGCACTCGTTCGTGCACCAGGTGGCCGACTTCCTCGACGCCTACGCCAAGAAGCAGCCTTGCCCGCCGACTTTCCGCGATGCGCTCGACACGCAGAAGGTGTGCGATGCGGTGCTCGCGAGCGCGAAGAGCCACGCGTGGGTGAACGTGTAGCCCGACGCGGGCTCCTCGTGATCGGCCTCGTCACCGCGGCTTTCACCGCGGCTGCGATCGTCGCCGCGCTGCCGACACGGTACGAGGTGGAGGGCCTGTCGATGGCCCCCGGCCTCATGCCGGGCGACGTGGTGGCAACCGGCTGGCTGCCGATCCGGGATCGGTGGCGGGTGCCGCGGCGGTTTGACCGCTGGATCGTGTCGGCCCCCGATGCTGCCGCGGCGGTGAAGCGGGTGCTCGGCCTGCCGGGCGAGACGGTGGCGGTCGTCGACGGTGACGTCGCCGTCGGTGGCACCATGGTGCTCAAGTCGCCGGCGGTGCTGGCCGCGCTCGCCCTCGAACTGCCGACCCCCGCCGGCCTCGTCGAGCCACGCCACCTGCGGCTCCCGCGGCAGGAGGTGCTCGACGACGCTCCCTTCGCCACGGAGGTGAACCGGCCACTCGAACCCGCGCACGACGTGGGACTCGCGGCGATCGTGCGCACGGGCACGGCTCCCACGCGGATCCGCGTGGGCGTGGACGGAACCCAGATCACCTGGCGCCTGCCCGCGAACGCGCGGGGCTGCTTCGTGGCGGGGCGACTCGATGGCCACGTGGTGGCCGTGGGCTGGCGGCTGCCCGCGAACGCGGCGCTGGCGCGCAGCGGCCTGCCGAAGCGCTCGCCCCATGCGTGGTCGCTCGCCACGCCCAGCCCACGCCATGACGATGGCCTCGCCCCGGCGCTCACGCTCGATGTCGACGCTCCGGATGCAACCGTCGAACGGCTCTCGCTCTGGCGCGACCTGCACTACCGCGGCGTCGATGGCGGGCCGGCTGTCTGGACGCTCGGGCCGAACGAGCACGTGGTGCTCGGGGATTTCCCGACGGGCAGCCGCGACTCCCGGCTCTGGGGCCCGCTTTCCCGCAAAAACCTCCGCCACCGAATTCCTTCCCACCCGTAGGCTCCGCACCGCGAGCAATACAACTCTTGTGTCCGGAAAGCGTAGCCGCGTAAGCGGTACGACCGCGTCACGCCGGACGTGGTCCCCATCGCTCACGCGATTGGGCTTCCAAGTCAGGTGCTCCCTCCGGAAAGCGTAACCGCGTAAGCGGTACGACCGCGTCACGCCGGACGTGGCCCCCATCGCTCACGCGATTGGGCTTCCAGATGCCACGCTCAACACCACGCCCAGCGCGTATCAGCGGGGCGACTGCGGCAGGGCGAGATCGGCCTCGGGCAGCACGGCGAGGCTCTCCGCGCGGTGGGCCAGCCGCTCGACCACCTCCGGTGAGGCCGCGTAGCCGAACTCCAGCTCCTCGACCGTGTCCTCGCCAAGATTGGAGAGCAGCACGAGCCGCCTGTCGTCGAGGGCGCGGGCAAAGAGCCTCGTGAGCAGCGCGTCGACGACGAGTGCTTGGTCACCCGAGGCGACGGCCTCGTGAACAAGCCCTTCGAGCGGTGCGCCCTGCCGCCACCGCTGGAAGATGATGCCGGGCTCGGCGGCCGTGCGACTCGCCACGCAGATCGTGCCGCCGGGCCGGGTGGCCCGCGCGGCCGCCGCGACGGCCGCGAGCAGCCGCCCAAAACCGCCGTATGGATCGGAGAGCGTGGCGATCGAGAGGTCGACGGGCCGCTCCACCAGCGGGCACCACGCGGCAGCGGCCGCCCGCGCCCGACGGCCGGCCTCGTCGGGCAGGCCGAAGCACGCGGCGACGAGCGTGCCCGAGCGGCCAGCAACCAGCCGCAGGCTGGCACAGACACCGAGTTGCCAGACGATCTCCTGCATGCTGCTCCGCCAGTCGGGCAGCGCATTGCGGCCCCGACGGGCAAGTGCGACAGCGAGGTCGTGGCGGCAGGCCGCCCGCGAGAAGGTGGGCCAGAGCTCGCCCTCGAGCGAGCGGCCGGCGAAGGCGGCATTCCAGCCCCAGCCGCCCACGGCCACGACGACGTCGGCATCGACCAGTTGCCTGGCGAGGTAGAGGGGCCGACCCGCTTCGTCGGCGGCGAGGTAGGCGGTGGCCGACTCGTTCCCCGGATCGAACGCCTGGCTTCCCGGGGGCGGCTCGGCAACCGACTCGGTGCCACCCGCCGAAGGCCCGAGTGGCGGCCCCTCGATCACGGTGATGTCGCCAGGCTCGACCCGCGCCGCCACGAGCTGCTCCGTGACGGCCGCGACCACCGCCGCGGCCTGCGGCACCGCTCCGGCCAGCGCCACGACGACGCGATCCCCGGGCACGACGTGGGCCGAGAGCGGCGGGCCGTGGGGCGGGGCGGCGATGGCGGCGGTCACCATGCGGCCGGCGGCGCCGCCCGACTCACCGGCCGGCGGCTCGAACACGACCGGCCGGACGCCGTCCAGGCATTCGAGCACCAAGGGCTCGTCGGCACCGTAGGTGAGCGTGATCGGATCCAAGGCGGGATGGAGGGCGGGAGACGAGGCACCGGACGTGCACCGCCCGAGGACACCATCTTATCCGCCCCTCGACGACCGAGAATGCTCTGGCCCCTGCGGCCGCGTTTGGGCCAAGATGCCGCCATGCGCACCACGATCTCCGCCCTGCTTGCAGCCCTCGCCATCGGCATCTGCGGCTGTGCTGACGCCCCCCGCGACCTCGTGGCCGAACTCGGCCGCCGCTACCGTTCGGCCGCGACGTATTCCGACGATGGCCGCGTGCGGATCACCGAGACCCGCGGCGGCACGACCCGTGAGTTCACGCTGCCCTTCCGCGTGGCTTTTGCCCGCCCCGACCGGCTGCGGATCGAGGCCTACGACGTGCGGGTCGTCGCCGACGGCACCACGTTCCACGCGGCAGTCGGCAGCGTGCCGGGGCAGGTGCTCACCGAGCCGGTCAAGAGCCCGCTCGCGCTCGAGCAGATCTTCGCCGACGCCGAGGTGCGAACGATGCTCGCCGAGGGAGAGGCCGGCTGCCCCACGCAGCTGCCCCTGCTGCTCGCCGACGACACGATCGAACTGATCCTGGCCGAGGCACAGGGCGAGCCCCGCCGCGTCGGCACGGAGACCATCGACGGCAGGCCTTGCACGAGGATCGCGATCACGAAGCCGGATGGCACGCTCGAGCTCTGGATCGATCGTGAAACCAAACTTCTCCGCCGCATGCGGATTCCCACCGACGCCCATGCAGGCCTGCTGAGCGAGCAGGCGGGGGCGCCCGTGGGGCTCGAGGTGGAGGTCGACTTCACCAACGCCTCGTTCGACGCCACGATCCCGGCCGAAGCCTTCGCGTTTGCCGTTCCCGAGGGGGCCGACCGCGTGGCCCGCATCGAGCCGCTCAGGCCGCCCCGGCCGGTGCATCCCCGGATCGGCACGCCGGCCGACCTGCCGGCGCTCATCACGACGGACGGTCTGCCCGTGTCGCGGGAGAGCCTCGCCGGCGGGCCGGTGGTGATCGAGTTTTTCTTCGAGGGCTGCGAGCCGTGCACCACGACCATGCCGCAGGTGGCCACCGGCATCGCGAGGTTCGCTGCCGCCCATGCGGAACGCCATGCCGGCGCCGCCCCCCGGGTGCGGCACCTCGCCGTGAGCGCCGACGAAAAGGCGGTGACCGACGCGGCCCTGCGCCGCAAGCTCGCCGAGTTCGGCGGCGTGGGCGAACTCGTCCGTGATCCCGACGTGGCGGCCGCCCGCACCCTGGGCATCGAATCGCTGCCGGCCACGGTGATCCTCACGGGCGACGGCACCATCGCCGACGTGCTCGTGGGCCCGCACGGTCCGATCGCCGACGACGTGGCCGCCACCCTCACCGCCGTGGCGGGCGGCACGCCCACGGGGCCGCTCGTCCGCGAGCGGCATGAACGACGGCTCGCCAGCTACCGCCGCGAGCTCGACCGTGCCTCCGGCGCGGGCGCCGTCGAGCCGCTGCCGGAGCAGGTGATCGTTCCCCGCCGCCAGCCCACGAGGTTCAAACTCGAGGAGACCTGGCGGGCCGAGCGCATCGGCATGCCGGGCAATCTCGTCTGCATCGATGCGGCCCAGGGCGCCGCCGAGCCCCGGATCGTCGTGCTCGACGGCTGGCGAACCGTGGTCGAACTCGACGCCACCGGACGCGAAGTCGAACGACACGAACTCGAACTGCCCCGCGACAGCGGCGTGGGCTTCCTGCGGACGGCGGTCGATGGCGAGGGCCGGCGCTCGTGGCTGGCGGGAGCACGGGGTGGTCAGCACGTGTTCGTCTTCGACGCCGGCTGGAAGAAGCCCGTGATCTACCCCGAGCCGGGCGGCGCGACGCACGAGGGCATCTCCGACGCGGAGATGGCCGACCTCGACGGCGACGGCACACCCGAGATCGTCGTGGGCTACCGCGGCAGCGTGGGCGTGCAGGCCGCGACCCTCGACGGCAAGCGGCTGTGGCGCGACCGCTCGCTCGGCTCCGTGATCGACGTGGCCCTCGGCCCACCACCGACGGCGGGTGTCCGCCGCGACGTGCTCTGCGTGACCGGCTCGGGCCGCCTCGCACGGGCGAATCCCGACGCCGATGCACCGGCCGGCGACACCACGGCCGACCAGCCGACGCTCAAGGGTGTGCATGCCGGCCCGGTCGCCCCCGACGCCGCATGGGCGCTCGTGGGTATCGAGGGTGCCACGGTGGGCGAGCAGACGGCGGTCGGCTTGGATCCCGCCTCGCTCGCCGACACCTGGAGGCTGCCCCTCGCTGCCGGCGTGCATCGTGCCGGCCCGATCGACGCGGTGGCCTGGGCCGACCTGCTCGGCACTCCCCGCCGGCAGTGGCTGATCGCGGCGCCGGACGGATCGGTGACGGTCGCCTGGGCCGACGGCCGGGTCGTCGACCGCTACTGTCATGGCAGGCCGCTCGTCGGCCTCGGTGGCTACCGGCACGAGGGCCGCAGCTACGTGGTGCTCGCAACCCGCGAGTGCGTCGAGGCCTTCCGCATCGACGACGTGGCCCTCGACTGACGTCAGGGTCCGCCCGATCCTCACGACCGGTCTTCGCGGTGCGTCCGTTCACCCCGGCACCGGCGCGCTGCCGAAACCTCCCGGTGGAGGCCAGGGGAGCCTGCTTCACGGTTTTCCGGGAGGTTCACACGTGCGTTCTGCCCACCACATCATCGCCGCCGCCATCGTCGCCGCCATGCCGTCGCTGTTCGCGGCGCACCGTGCTGCCGCCTACGAGACGATGCCGACCACGGACGACTCCGCGATGATGGCCATGGATGGGCCGGCGAACGCCTGTGGCTGTCGAAACCAGCAGCAGCCTCCCTGGCACGCCAGCGTGAGCGGCCCGGCGTGCTGCCCACCGCAGCACCACTGCGGCGTGTTTCATGCGGATCCGTGTGGACAGGTGCATGCGAAGCACGAGGCCTACCGGCATGGACTGACCCTGCCGCCGTGCTTTCCGCGGCTCCACACCTGGTGGGCGGAGGGCACCATGCCCACGCCCAAACCGCTGGCCCTGCCTCGTTGCCATCAGTGCGGCGCGGTCATCGCGGGAGGCTTCTGAGCTCGGCCCCCCGTGACGCGACGCCTGATCGGGCGACGGAAGACGACGACGCCCTGAAGCGCGGTCCGGCCGGTCGTGCCTCCGGCCGGGCTGCGTCGCCTTCGTGGGAAGGCGGGGTTCAGATCCCGGCGAGCCGCGAGAAGGCGAGCAGCACGCCCACGATCACGAAGGCGCCCACGACGTCGAGCACGACGCCGCTTCGCATCATCGCCCGCAGCGGAATCCGCCCGGTGCCGTAGACGAGCGCGTTGCAGGGCGTGCTCACCGGCATCATGAAGCCGAGGCTGCAGGCGAACGTGGCCGCGAGCGCCGCCACGAGATTGTCTCCGCCTGTATGGGCCCCGATCGCGATCACGACCGGAACGATCATGGTGGCGCTGGCGGTGTTGCTCGTGAACTCGCTGGTGACGATGCCCAGCAGCGTGGCCGTGGCCACGAGGGCCACGCCTGCCCACGGCCCCGCCGGAATCCAGCCGGTCGCCACGCTCCCCACGGCCTCGGCCAGGCCAGTGGAGAAACAGAGTTCGCCGAGAGCCATGCCGCCGCCGTAGAGCAGGACGATGCCCCAGTCGATGCGGGCATCACCCCATTCGAGGGCGGCGACGAGCCGGCCGTCGCGCCGCCCGCCCGGCAGCACGAAGAGCAGGATCCCGCCGATCAGGGCGGCCACGCCCTCGGGAAGCCTTTCCTTGATCCACAACGCTGCAGGCGTCGGGCCGAGCATCACCCCCGCGATCCCGGGCAGCACCCAGAGAACGACCGTGATCACGAACGCCGTCGCCACCGACCACTGGCCGATCGTCCACGCCCCGAGCCGGACCCGTTCGCTCGCCACGTAGTCGCCGACGCCGTCGAGCCGCTCGACCCCCGCGGGAAACATCCTCGCCAGCAGGAGCACCATGAACCAGATCAGGGCCACCACGATCGGCATGCCGATCCCGACCCATTCGAGGAACGACACCTCGACGCCCAACTGCCGCTTGATGAAGCCCAGGCCGATGAGGTTCGGCGGCGTGCCGATCGGCGTGGCCAGCCCGCCGATCGACGCCGCGAAGGCAATGCACAGAAAAAGCGCGGTCGCGAACGCGGGAACCGGCGGCCGGCCGCTGCGCCGGGCCGACTCCTCGACCGCCACGAGGATGCCCGACACGATCGCGATCATCATCGCGGCGGTGCACGTGTTGGAGATGAAGGCACTGATGGTCGCGGTGATCACGGCGACGGCTGCGAGAATCCGCCGCGGCCGATCGTCGACCCACGGCAGCGAGAGCACGCGGAACGCCAGCCGGCGATCGAGCCCGTGCTGGCGGATCGCCTCGGCGAGCAGGAATGAGCCGATGAACAGGAAGATCAGCGGGTCGGCGAACGGCCGAAACACCTCCTGCGCCGGCGCCACGCCCGCGAGCACGCAGGCCACGGCGCCGAGCAGGGCCGTGACCGCCAGTGGCAGCGCCTCCGTGACCCAGAGGCAGACCACGACCGTGACGATGACGGCCAGCGACTGTGCTTCCGGTGTGAGCCCCATGAGCGACGAGTGTACCCTCCCGCCATGCAGCCGTACCGCTTACGCGGTGACGCTTCCCGGGCACGGCATTGGCCGCGGCATCTCGAAGCCCAATCGCGTAAGCGATGGGGACCACGCCCAACGTCACGCAGTCGTACCGCTTACGCGGTGACGCTTCCCGGGCACGGCCTTGGCCGCGGCATCTCGAAGCCCAATCGCGTAAGCGATGAGGACCACGCCCAACGTCATGCAGTCGTACCGTTTACGCGGTGACGCTTCCCGGGCACCACAACTAGTACGTCTTGCCGAGCGATGCCTGGGCGGCGGCCAGCCTCGCCACCGGCAGGCGGAACGGCGAGCAGCTCACGTAGTCGAGCCCCACGTGGTGGCAGAACAGCACCGAGTGGGGATCGCCGCCGTGCTCGCCACAGATGCCGAGCTTGATGTCGGGCCTGCTCTTCCGCCCCTTTTCCACCGCGATCTGCATCAGCTGGCCCACGCCCGAGGCGTCGATCGACGCGAAGGGGTTGGCCTTGAAGATGCCCTCCTCGGTGTACTTCTGCAGGAACGAGCCCATGTCGTCGCGGCTCATGCCGAGACAGGTCTGGGTGAGGTCGTTGGTGCCGAACGAGAAGAACTCGGCGGTCTCGGCGATCTCGTCGGCCGTGAGCGCCCCACGCGGGATCTCGATCATCGTGCCCACGAGATACTTGATCTTCTGGCCCGTCTCCTTCTGCACGGCCTCGGCGACCCGGTGGACGATCTCCACCTGGTGGTCGAGTTCCTTCTTGAAGCCGACGAGCGGAATCATGATCTCTGGTCGCACCTTGATGCCGTCCTTCTGCACTTTGGCGGCGGCCTCGAACACCGCCCGGGCCTGCATCTCGGAGATTCCGGGATAGCTGACCCCGAGGCGGCAGCCGCGATGGCCGAGCATCGGGTTGAACTCGTGCAGGGCGTGCACGCGGGCGGCGACGGCCTCCACCGGCAGCTTCAGCTTCCGGGCGAGATCGGCCTGGGCCTTGGCGTCGTGCGGCACGAACTCGTGCAGCGGCGGATCGAGGAAGCGGATCGTGGCCGGACGGCCCTCGAGGGCGCGGAAGATGCCCTCGAAGTCGTCACGCTGGTAGGGGAGCAGCTTCGCGAGCGCCTCGCGGCGGGCCTCCTCGGTCTCCGCAAGGATCATCTCCCGCATCGCGTCGATGCGGTCGCCCTCGAAGAACATGTGCTCGGTCCGCGTCAGGCCGATGCCCTCGGCGCCGAAGGCGATCGCATGCCGCACCTGCTCGGGCGTGTCGGCGTTGGTGCGGATGCCGAGCTTCCGGTGCTTGTCGGCGAGCTTCATGATGAAGTCGTAGTACTGGAACACCTCCGAGTCGGCCGGCTTCATCGTCCTGGCGATCAGCACCTGCTTGAGCTCGCTGTCGGCGGTCTGGATGCCACCCGCGAACACCTCGCCGGTGGAGCCGTTGATCGAGATCGCGTCGCCCTCGCGGAGCGTCTGCCCGGCACACTTGAGCGTGCCCGCGGCATAGTCGATCTGGATCGCGCCGGCACCGGCCACGCACACCTTGCCCATCTGCCGCGCCACGAGCGCCGCGTGGCTCGACACCCCGCCACGGCTGGTGAGGATGCCCTCGGCGGCGATCATGCCCCGGAGATCCTCGGGGCTCGTTTCGACGCGGGCCAGCACCACCTTCACACCCTTGTGGGCGAGCTCCTCGGCCTTGGCGGCCGAGAACACGAGCTGGCCGGTGGCGGCCCCGGGGCCGGCCGGCAGGCCGGCGGTGAGCAGCCGGCCGCCCTTCTTCGCCGCCTCATAGTCGCGGCGATCGAAAATCGGCGCTAGAAGCTGCGACAGGGCGTCGGGGTCGGCCGACTGGATCGCATGCTCGACGGTCATGAGCTTCTGCTTGACCATGTCGTGGGCGATCTTCACGTAGGCCAGCGCCGTCCGCTTGCCGTGCCGCGTCTGCAGCATGTAAAGCTTCTTCTTCTCGACCGTGAACTCGAAGTCCTGCACGTCGCCAAACTTCTTCTCCAGGGTCTGCCGCACCTTTTCGAGCTGCTTGTAGGTGCTGGCGAACATCGGGTCGTGCTTCATCTCGGCGACCGGCTTCGGCGTGCGCACGCCGGCCACCACGTCTTCGCCCTGGGCGTTGACGAGATACTCGCCGTAGAAGACGTCTTCCCCGGTGGCCGGGTCACGGGTGAAGGCCACGCCGGTCGCGCAGTCATCGCCCATGTTACCGAACACCATGCTCTGCACGTTGACGGCGGTGCCCCATTCGTCGGGGATCTTGTACTTGCGGCGGTAGAGGATGGCCCGCTCGTTCATCCAGCTGCCGAACACGGCGCCGACGGCGCCCATCAGCTGCTCGAACGGATCCTGAGGGAAGCTCTTGCCGGTTCGCTCCTTGATGAGCCGCAGGTAGCGGCTGATCAGCTCGCGGAGGTGCGATGCGGTGAGGTCGGTGTCGTTGTGGACCCCGACCTCGTGCTTCAGCCCCTCCATCACCTCCTCGAAGGGCTCGTGCTCGTTCTCGTGCCGCTTCTGCACGCCCATCACCACGTCGCCGTACATCTGGATGAAGCGGCGGTAGGAGTCGTAGGCGAACCGGGGGTTGCCGGTGGCCTCGGCGAGCCCCTTCACGGTCTCGTCGTTGAGGCCGAGGTTGAGGATCGTGTCCATCATGCCCGGCATGCTGTCGCGGGCACCGGAACGCACGCTCACCAGCAGGGAGTTCTTCAGGTCGCCGAACTTCCGCCCCGTCTCCTTCTCCATGAGTTTCATGGCGGAGGCGACCTCCTCTTCGAGGCCCTTGGGGAACTTCTTGTGGTTCTTGTAGTAGTCGATGCAGACCTGCGTGGTGATGGTGAAGCCGGGGGGCACGGGGAGCCCGATCTTCGTCATCTGGGCGAGGTTGGCCCCCTTGCCACCGAGCAGCGGCTTCATGGTGCCGTCGCCGTCGCACTTCTTCTCCCCGAAGTAGTAGATCATCCGCCCCGACTTTGCCCCGCTGCCTCCGGACTTCCTGGCGGACTTCTTCGCGGACTTCTTTGTCGACGTGGCCATGGGCAGGGAGATCCCTTTCATGAGAGGACGGAAAATCGGCATTTTTTGCCGGCAGCGCCGCCCGAATCTACGTTCGCCGTCCGACACCGTCAACGAGCGTGCCACGGCGGCACCGGTGCGGCCGTTCCATGCTATAATTCACGCTGGTAGGCCGCCATGCCGCATCTTCTTTCCACCGCGCGACACCACCGGACGGCCCTCGGCGTGGCCATCGTGGCAGCGGCCTGCGGCACGGCGTTCGCCGCCGAGCGAGCGCCCGACTTCAACCGCGACATCCGGCCGATTCTCTCGCACAACTGCTTCGCCTGCCACGGCCCCGACGAGCACGACCGCCGCGGGGGCCTGCGGCTCGACGTCCGTGACGCGGCGCTCGCCGAACTCGAAAGCGGCACTCGGGCGATCGTGCCGGGCCACCCCGACGGGAGCGAACTCGTCGCCCGGCTCCACGATCCGGATCCCGACGTGGTCATGCCGCCCCCCGAGAGCAACCACGTGCTCACCTCGGAGCAGAAGGATCTCCTCACCCGGTGGATCGCGGCGGGCGCCCCCTATGCGGAACACTGGGCCTACGTGCCGCCGCGGCGATCGGACCCGCCGACCGTCAAGGACGACGCGTGGGCCGGGAACCCGATCGACCGGTTCGTCCGCGCCCGGCTCGAGGCCGAGGGTCTCGCCCCCGCCCCCGACGCCGATCCGCTCACGCTCCTGCGGCGGGTGACGTTCGATCTCACGGGCCTGCCGCCGTCGCCCGCGGACGTCGACGAGTATCTGGCGCTGGTCGAACCGGACGACACATCGATCGATCCCTACGAGCGGCAGGTCGAACGGCTGCTGGCCTCGCCACGGCACGCCGAGCGGCTCGCTGCCTGGTGGCTCGACCTCGTCCGCTACGCCGACACCGTCGGCTACCACGGCGACCAGACGCACAGCATCTCGCCGTATCGCGACTGGGTGATCAAGGCGTTCCTCGACGACGTGCCGTTCGACCGCTTCACCGTCCTGCAACTCGCCGGCGATCTCGTGGGCGCACGCCGCGGCGAACACCCGGACGATCCGGTGCTGGCCAGTGCCTACAACCGGCTGCTTCAGACCACGCACGAGGGCGGACTGCAGGCCAAGGAGTATCGGGCGATCTACCAGGCCGATCGGATCCGCAACGTGTCGGGCGCATGGATGGGGGCGACGGTCGGCTGCGCCCAGTGCCACGACCACAAATACGACCCCTACACGACGGCCGACTTCTACCGGCTCGGCGCGTTCTTCGCCGACATCGACGACGAGAAGCACCTCGAGAACGCCGGATTCACGGCGAACCTCAACTCGCTTCCCACGATCCGCATACCCGAGATCACGATCGTCGGCCCCTTCGACCGCGGCCGTGCCGACGAACTCGACGCCGAGATCCGAGCGATCCAGCACCGGCTTCCGCCGCTCGTGCTGCCACCGTGGGCCCAGCCGGCCGAGCCGGAGCCCGACGCGGTCGTGGCCGATCGCCTGCGGCTCCAGGAGGCACCGTCCGAGCGGAAAGCCCTCGGCCGCACGCTGATGGTGACGAGAGCGCTCCAGGAGCCCCGCACCGTCCGGATCCTGCCCCGCGGCAACTGGATGGACGACTCGGGCACGGTCGTCGAGCCGGGCATCCCGGCGTTCCTCGGCACGCTCTCCCCGGCGTCGGGCACCCGCCCGACGCGGGCCGATCTGGCCCGCTGGCTCGTGACGCCCGTGAAGGAGGGTGGCATCGGCGAGTTCACCGCCCGCGTGACCGCCAACCGCATCTGGGCGGTGCTCTTCGGTGCCGGCCTCTGCCGCAGCACGAACGACTTCGGCGGCCAGGGAGAACTGCCCGACCACCCGGAACTGCTCGACCACCTGGCTCTCCACTTCATGGAGCACGGCTGGAGCGTTCGCGACCTCGTGCGCACGATCGTCATGAGCCGGGCCTACCGGATGTCGTCGGCGGCCGCGCCCGAACTCCTCGCCCGCGATCCGGACAACCGGCTGCTCGCGCGGCAGGGCCGCTGGCGGCTGCCCGCCGAGAACGTCCGCGACACGGCCCTGTTCACGAGCGGCCTGCTGATCGAGCGGCTCGGCGGCGACAGCGTGCATCCCTACCAGCCCGCCGGCTACTACCAGCACCTCAACTTCCCGCCGCGGGAATACGAGGCCGACAAGGACGACCGCCAGTGGCGGCGGGGCCTCTACGTGCACTGGCAGCGGATGTTTCTCCATCCGCAGCTGCTCGCCTTCGACGCCCCGACCCGTGAGGAGTGCACGGCGGTGCGGATGAAATCGAACACGCCGAAGGCGGCGCTCGTGCTCCTCAACGATCCGACGTTCGTCGAGGCCGCCCGCAAGCTGGCCGAACGTGCGATGCAGTTCGATGGCGACGACGACGCCCGGCTCGCCTTGCTCTGGAAGCGGACGCTCTCGCGGGTGCCCGACTCGGAGGAGATGGCCCTTGCCAGGGGCCTCCTCGACCGCGAGCGGGCGATCTACCGCGGCGACGCGAAGGCCGCCGGCGAGCTGCTCTCGGTCGGCATCGCGCCGCGTGACGATTCGCTCGACCCGGTCGAACTCGCCGCCTGGACGGCCACCGCCCGCGCCGTCCTCAACCTCCACGAAGCCATCGCGAGGTATTGACGTGACCGACCCCTCGATCCACCGCCGCACATTCCTGGCCCGCACCGGCCTGTCGCTCGGCGGCGCCGCGCTGTCGACGCTGCTCACGCGAGATGGCCTCACCGCGGCGGCGGGGTTGGCGGACGACGACCACTATCCCGGTGCGATCGTCCCGCGGCACCATCCGCCCAAGGCGAAGTCGGTGATCTTCCTCTGCCTCGCCGGGGGCCCGAGCCACCTCGAGACCTTCGACCCCAAGCCGAAGCTCGCCGCACTCGACGGCCAGGAAATGCCGGAGAGCGTGACCGCCGGCCAGCCGATCGCGCAGCTCCAGGGCAAGAAACTCGTCTGCCTCGGCCCGCGCACGAAGTTCTCCCGCTACGGCGAGTGCGGGGCGGAGGTCAGCGACTTCTTCCCGAAACTCGGCGCCATCGCCGATTCGTTCGCGATCGTGCGGAGCATGGTGACGGAGCAGATCAACCACGATCCGGCCCACACCTTCATGAACTGCGGCACCGCGCTCTCCGGGCGGCCCAGCATGGGGGCGTGGGTGACCTACGGCCTGGGCAGCGAGGCCGACGACCTGCCCGGCTTCGTGGTGATGACGAGCAAGCTCGGCCGCAGCCCGCAGCCGATCGCCGCCCGACAGTGGCATTCCGGATTCCTGCCCGGCCACTTCCAGGGCGTGGAGTTCGCCACCTCGGGCACGCCCGTGCACTACGTCGCCAATCCGCCCGGCGTGACGGCGGCCCAGCAGCGCGACCTGATCGACACCGTGGCGTCGCTGGAGCGGCACCGGTTCGCCACGCTCCCGGACCCCGAGGTGGCCACCCGGATCCGGCAGTATGAGCTCGCCTTCCGGATGCAGACGAGCGTGCCCCAGCTCGCCGATCTCTCCGCCGAGAGCCCCGAGACGATCGCCCTCTATGGCGCCGAGCCGGGCAAGGCGACCGTGGGCACCAACTGCCTGATGGCCCGGCGGCTGGTGGAGCGGGGCGTGCGATTCGTGCACGTCTATGCCAGTGACTGGGACCACCACAGCGGCATCGACGACAACATGCACGAGATCTGCCCGCCCACCGACCGGGCGGCCTCCGGCCTGCTCATCGACCTCGCCCGCCGCGGCATGCTCGACGACACGCTGGTGATCATCGGCGGCGAGTTCGGGCGGACCCCGATGGGGCAGGGGGAGGGCAAGGCGATCGGCCGCGACCACCATATCAAGGGCTTCAGCATGGTGCTCGCCGGCGGCGGCATCAAAGGGGGAGTCACGCACGGAGCGACCGACGACTTCGGCTACTCCACGGTGGCCGACACGGTGCACGTCCGTGACCTCCACGCCACGATGCTCCACCTGCTCGGCATCGACCACATGCGGCTCACCTTCCCCTTCATGGGCCTCGACTCCAAGCTCACCGGCGTCGAACCCGCGAAGGTCGTGAAGGCAATCCTCGCGTAGGCGACGCCGGGGCGAGAATACGCCCATGGCTCCTCGAGCGTTCGCCGACCCCCGCGCCTACCCTCTCCGGTTTGCCACAGCGCCGCTCCACGTAACCGAGATGTGCTCTAGCCGCGGGGATCGGCAACCGTGCCCGCGAACAGGACGGCGCCCGTCTCGCGGTCGACGATCGCCCACGCGAACGGCCGGTCGGCCTTCACGACGAGCGGCTCGTCCGGCGACGGGGCGATGCTCCGCACGCCGATGACCACGCCCGTGGCGGCCGCCGCCTCGGTGCCCTCCTCCGAGACGTCCACGAAGCCCTCGTGCACGACGTCGCTCACGAAGAGGTCGCGCGTGCCGTCGATGCCGGAGAGATCGGCTGCGGTCGCGTCGAAGGCCGAGGTCATGCCCAGCGACTTCAGCGCGTCGTTGAGGCCCAGCGGCTTGCGGGCCGTCCACTTTGGAAGCGCGAGTTGGACCTGCCGCGGCCGCACGCCCGCCTGTCCGGCGGCCCACTTCGTCCGCCAGTCGCCGTCGAGCCCGGCAAGCACCTCGTCGAGACCGTCGACGGCATCGGGAACCACCACGACCATCACGAGCCGCCGGCCCTCGTAGGGGATCTCGCAGACCGTCGCCGCCTCGTCACCCTCGCCCACGCGGCCGGCCACCAGGCGCTCGGAGGCGTGCATGAACGGCACGTCCACGGGCCTGCCCGGTTCGAGGGCAAACGGTTCGGGACGCGTGGCCGACTTCTCGAACGGCTTCGCCCACGGCGCCTTGAGGTAGACGGCGTTTGTGAGCACGAGCCGGGTCAGTGGGGTGATCGTCCCCGGCTTGAGGAGTTCGGGGATCTTCTCGGCGGTGTGCGCGGACACCCAGCCGTTGATCTCGCCGCGGGCCGCCTCGTGCGCCGCCGCGAAATCGACCACGCCCGCCCCGGCGCCGAATCGCTGCTCGAGCGCGGTGGTGAACTCTGGCTCGAGGACCTTGCCCCGCTGCATCCAGAGACGATTGGCGACGTCGAGCGCGATCGTCTTTCCCTTCGCCTCGAGGAGCGACGCCCGCAGGCCTGCGGCCGACTCGGCACTCGCGGCCCGATCGTCGGGGAGCCCGAGCACGCCCGCGATCTCGGCCGCCGTCTTCCCGCGGGCGCCCTGGTGCGTCATCGCGAGAGCCTCCCAGACGCTCGCCGGCGAGACGACCACGTTGCCGCCGCCCGCGGCCCTCACGAGATCCCAGGCGATCTCGTCGATCCCCTCGGCCGCGGCCTTCGCGGCGGCCGGAGCCGGCGGCTCGGCGCCACGGGTGACGCTCGCATCCCACCACGCCACCGCACTCGTCACCACGAGTGCCGCCACGATCGCGCCCGGCACTCGTCGTCCGCCCCACACGCATCGCATGCGCTCGTCCTCCTGGTGGTCCACGCCCCTCACTTCACGTCGAGCGAGAGAATATAGTCGTCGAGCGCCTTCCGCGCCTCCTGCTCCTGCGCCACGAGCGCCGCAATCTCGGCACGGTGCGCCTCGATCCGCTTCTCCTGCTCGGTGAAGGTGCGGACGTACTGGTTGAAGAGGTCGCTGCCGCGGTCGATCGCTCCCATGTTGCCGCGGATACGGTTCTGGTCCTGCTCGATCGTGGCGATCTGCTGCTCGCGGACCTGCCGGTCGCGGACGAACTGCTCGATCGCCTGCTTGCGGCGGACCACCTTGGCCAGCGCATCGCGCACGGCGGGCGAGGTCGCCTTCGCCCGGCTGTAGAAGAGGATCGCGTTGTCGTCGAGGTTCATGATGGCGTGCGACTCCTCCACCGGCAGTTCCTCGGCCACCTCGAGCGTCGTGGCCTTGCCCGGCTCGGCGGTGACCGCGAACCGGTAGCGGTCGCGGGTCTTCTCGGCGGGCTTCTCGGGCTTGACGAGCCGCCAGCCGCCATCGAGTGGATGCTCGACCAGCACCTGCACGGGATCCCGCCCGGAGTTCTTCACGTCGAAGAAGGCGACGCGGGCCAGCTTCCGCGTGGCGACGAGCGTGCCCTTCACGAGCCGCACGGTGACGATCTCCTCGGGCCGCCCCTCGCGGCGGGGCGCCACCTCGACGTCGAGATCGACCGCGTAGCTCAGCAGCCGCTCGGTGCCGGGGGCCATGTCCTCGATCCGCGCGTCGCCCGAGTAGCCGCCTTCCTCGTCGTAGACCGTGATCGGCCCCTGCATGAGATCGAGGTCGGTGGTGTTCTTCAGCCGCAGGCCCGCGAGCGGGTGCTTGGCGAGCACTCGCTCGTCGTAGATCGCAACCCGCTCCGCCTCGACCTCGGCGGCCACGATCGGCAGCATCGCCGACCGCTGCCGCTCGAGCGTGACCGGCTCGGAGATCTCGTAGCGGAAGAGTTCTCCGAGGTCGCCCGCGACCGCGAGCGATTGCTGCGGGGCCGTGGCGTTCAAGGCCTCATCGGTCATCCCGGCCGCCTCCATCGCCGCGGCATCAGCCATCGGTGCCGCGGCCGCCTTGGCCATCTCCCGGCGGGCGAGGTCACGGCCGCCCCGCCCCGGCGCCGCGAGCGTCCGCCGGGCCTGGGCCATCTGCTTCCCGGCGTCGGCCAGGCTCTGGCCATATACCTGCGGTCGAAGCGACGCATGGAGCTCCGGCTCCACAAATGGCCGGGGCAGGTAGAGCGGCTCATAGAGATTCATCTCGAACGAGATCGGCCGGCCGCTCACGAGCGACACCCGCACGTCTTTCCAGTCGGCGTCGGTGGTGTTCTCGACGATCGCCCAGCCCTGGAGCCGGGCCTTCGTGGCCGCACGGTCGGCCGGCAGCACGAGCCGGTAGCTCGTCTTCCAGACCGGCGACTCGCGGACGTAGCCCACGCGGACCGGCCGCTCCCCGGCGCCGCGAAACGCGATGCCGACGCCCTTCTTCTCGTTGTCGGCGGCGAGCGCCAGCACCGCCAGCGCCTTCTCGAGCTCCCCCTGGAGCCGCGGATCGGCGAGCCGCACGCGGCTGATCGAGTCGAGTGCGAGCGTCCGCAGCCCCTCGGCGGTGAGCACCGTGAGAAACTGTTTTTCGACCGTCTCCTCGTCGCCCGCCTCGACCTTCCGCTTCTCCACCCCGACGATCGTGCCCACGACCGGGGCGGCCGCGTCGAGCTCCACCTTCTGGCCGCGCAGCCGGCCGAGCAGGTCACCGAGCGACGGATTGTCGGTGAGATTCACCGCGAAGGTGCCGAGCGTCTTGGTGACCGGATCCCGCGAAGCGTAGGTGACCGTCGCCGGCCCGCCCTTGGGGTCGAGCACCACCATGCTCTTGAGGAGGTCGTTGACGTCGTCGGCCGAGAACTGCATCTCCACGGTGGCATCACCCTGCACCGAGCCTGCGTGCTGGAAGTAGCCGACACCCGAGGTGAAGAGCACGACCCGCTCGAGCGGCAGCGTGGGTTCGGCGGCCCCGGCGCTCGCCGCGACGCGCACCGCGGCGAGCGCGGCTGCGGCGACGGCCGACACGCGGACGGGCGGGCATGGTGATGCAAGCATGGCGGGAACCTCGTGGGTCGGAGGGAACTCGTGGCGGCCGACAGGTAAGACGCCCGCTGCCCGCCAAAGGTTCCCACCGCGATGAGGGCCGATCAATTCCCGTGGTGCGTCCGGCGGCCGGTCAGTCCTCGGCCCCCGCCAGGATCGCGGCGATTCGCCGACCGGGGGCGGTCATCGCCAGCCGGGCGAGCGCCGCGACCGGCACCCACTTTCCCCGGGGCGGCACGTTCGCGGCCGCGGCACGCCGGCGCTCGACGACCACGCACTCGACCCGATGGTGGGTCACGCCATAGTCCACCCGGCCGAGCCGCCGGTCGCCGGCCCGGCGTCGCTCCCGCGGAAAATCCCAGAGCCCCTCCCACCACTCGCCCGGGCCGCGGCGAACCACGAACACGCGGGACCCATCGCGACGGATCACGGCGGTCTCACGGATCCGCTCGGTGGCCCGGGCCGCGGCGACCACCGGAATCTCGTCGACGCGGCCGGCCGCCCGCGCCGCGCACCGCGACGCCACCGGACACCTGCTGCAGAGGGGCCGGGTCGGCGTGCAGATCATGGCGCCGAGATCCATCAAGGCCTGGTTGAAGACGCCGGCGCCACGTGCGGGCATGAGCATCGCGGCGATCTCCCACACGGGCTCGTCACCGGCGCCCCCCACGGGTTCGTCGTGGGCGGCGAGCCGGGCGAGCACCCGCCGTGAGTTGGCCTCGACGATCGGCGCCGGCAGGTCGAAGGCGATCGAGGCGATCGCGCCGGCCGTGTAGCGGCCGATCCCCGGCAGCGATCGCAATCCCTCCACCGTCCGCGGAAACACGCCGCCGTGCTCCTCGACCACCTGCTTCGCGGCCGCGTGCAACTGCCGTGCACGGCGGTAGTAGCCGAGCCCTTCCCAGTGCTTGAGCACGTCGGCCTCGCGGGCGGCGGCCAGCTCCGCGACGGCGGGAAACCGCTGCATGAACCGGGCGAAGTACTCCCTCACCCGCTCGACCTGGGTCTGCTGGAGCATCACCTCGCTGACCCATATGGCATACGGGTCGCGCGACCGCCGCCACGGCAGGTCGCGTTTGGCCCGGGCATACCACCGCACGAGGCTCCGCCGCAGGCCGGCCGGGTCGGCGATGCCCGGCGTGCCGCCACCCCCCGCCGCCGACCGAGGCCGCCTCGTGGCCGGGGAGCGGGCGGCCGATCGTTTTGCGGCGGCAGCACGAGCCCGCGACACTTGCACTCTCCGTTGCGGTGGGTTCAAACCGGCGGCAGTGTAGTGCGTGGTGACCGGCCCCGGATTCCCAGCCGATGAGCGACGAACGAAACCACGAGGGCCCGCGGCGCCGCCGCCCGAAAGGCCGCGGCGCGGAGAAGCTGGCGGTCGCCCGCCGCGAGACGCCGGCCGGTCCCGCCTGGGAGTTCGTGCATCCACGGTGCTGCCGCAAACGTGCCGACGACATCGCGGAAGTGGAGGCGATGGTCGAGGCGGGCGAGACGGAGATCGCCCACGACGAACTCGTATGGCTGCTCTCGGAATGCCCCGACTTCCTCGAGGCCCACGTGCAACTCGGGCTGATCGCCCTGGAGGACGACGACCCCAAGCTGGCCCGCGGCCACTTCGGCCGCGCCTACGAGCTCGCCCTCCGCGCCCTCGACGCGGCCGGCTCGCCGCGGCCGGTGCCCTACGCACTGCCCGGCAACCAGCCACTCTTCCAGGCGGCCAAGGGGCTCGTGCATTGCCTCGTGGAACTCGGCAAGCGGCAGAAGGCGGCCGAGGTTTGCCAGCAGGTCGCCCGCCTCGACCCCAGCGATCCGCTCGGCATCCAGCGCATCGGCCAGCGGTGACCAGCGGCGCCAGGCCGTATGCTGTCGGCTTTCGCATCGACCGGTCGGGGAGGCTTCCCGTGACGCTCTGCCGCTTCCACCTCGCATGCGCGCTGCTGCTCGTGCAGGCGGCCGCGGCTTCTGATGCCGATGCCACCCACGGAAGCGGGGTCTTCATGAACTCGAGTCGGCACGTGGCGACGACGTTCGGCGTCACCCAGTCGTACCGCTTACGCGGTGACGCTTCCTGCATCGGGAAGCCCAATCGCGTGAGCGATGGGGACGGGCCTGAGGCCCAAGGGAGATCCGTAGTACGCGGTGACCCTTCCTGCATCGGGAAGCCCAATCGCGTGAGCGATGGGGACCGTGCGAGAGTTGGTGTGAATCCACGCTCGACTGCGGGAGTGATCGCATGACGGGCCGATTCATCTCGCTCGAAGGCATCGACGGCGCCGGCAAGTCGGCGCAGATCGGCAGGCTCGCCGACTGGCTGCGGTCGACGGGCCGGCTCGTCACGACCTGCCGCGATCCGGGATCGACGCCGGTGGGCGACGCGGTGCGAGCGATCCTCCTCGACCGTCACGACCTGCACCTCGCGCCGACGGCGGAGATGTTTCTCTACATGGCCGCGCGGGCCCAGCTCGTGACCGAGGTGGTCGAGCCGGCGGTCACACGCGGCGACTGGGTGGTGTCGGACCGCTACCTGCTCTCCAACATCGTCTACCAGGCGCACGCCGGCGGACTCGACCCCCACACGGTCCGCGACGTGGGCCGCGTGGCCACGGGTGGACGCATGCCCGACCTCGTGCTCCTGCTCGATGTCGACCTCGCCACGAGCCGCCGCCGGCTCGATCGGCCGCTCGACAAGCTGGAGCAGCGGGGCGACGCCTTCCGGGAGCGGCTCCGCGCCGGCTACCTGGCCGAAGCCGCCCGCGATCCCGACCGGATCGTGGTGATCGACGCCACCGGCACGATCGACGAGGTGGCGGCGCTGATCCGGTCGGCCGTTGCCGGCCGGTTTCCAGACCTCGCGTGAGGAACACGGCGATGACGTGGCAGGGCATCGAGGGACACGACGCGATCGCGGCGCGGTTTGCCGCGGCACACGACCGCGGCAGGATCGGCGGCTCGTACCTCTTCGTGGGCCCGCCGGGAGTGGGCAAGGGTGCGTTCGCGCTGGCACTCGCCAAGGCGCTCGTCTGCGAGGCGCCGCGGGCGGGGCTGGTGGCCTGCGACGGCTGCGCGTCCTGCGTGCAGGCCGATGCCGGCAGCCACCCCGACATCGACGTGATCCGCAAGCCCGACGACAAGAGCACGATTCCGCTGGAGTTGCTCGTCGGCGACGAGGCCCACCGGATGCGGGAAGGGCTCTGCTGGCGGATCAAGCTCAAGCCGGCGCTGGCGCCCCGCAAAGTCGCCGTGATCATGGACGCCGACCACTTCTCCGAGGAGTCGGCGAACTGCCTCCTCAAGACGCTCGAAGAGCCGCCCGATGGCGCGGCGATCGTGCTCGTGGGCACGTCGCTGGAACGACAACTGCCGACGATCCGCTCGCGGTGCCAGGTGATCCGCTTCGCTCCGCTGCAGACAGACGCGGTGCGCCGGGTGATCGCCCGCGAGACGACCGGGGCGGCGAACGATGCGGCGGCCCTCGACGCGTGCGCGGCGGCCGCCGGGGGAAGCCTCGACCGGGCCCGGCTCCTCCTCGATCCGGAGGTCACGGCCTTTCGAGCGCGGCTGGTGGAACTGCTGTCGCGCCGGCCGCTGCATGGCGTCGACCTCTCCCGCGACACGAATGCCTTCGTCGACGCCGCGGGCAAAGACGCACCGCCACGCCGGGCCAGGCTGCGGGTGGCACTCGACGCGGCCCTCGAGGTGTTTCGCACGGCGGCGCGCCAGGCCGTGGGTGATACGCCGACGGCGGATCCGGCAGTGGCCCGGGCCGCGGCGGCATGGGCCAACGATTGCGACACCGCCGCGGCGGCGATCGATGCCACGCTCGAGGCGCTCGAGGCCGTCGACCGCAACGCGAATCTCGGCGTGCTCGTCGACGCCTGGACCGCGATCCTCGAGGAACCGCGGCTCGCCCTTCGCGACTGACCGCGGGCGGCTGCCCCGCCCTCCACATCCCCGCAGTTTGCCCAGTCGTCGGCGGCGGGCGGGCCCGCCGCCGCGACCCTGCGGGCGGCGGTGATCGGAATCGAATTTTCCGGTCGTGCCTGTCGATCCAACCGTCGGGGTTGTGCCGCGCTCGCGCAGCCCATGTTTGCGAGGCGGACAACGACACGACCATGGCGACCACGGCCCGTCGACACCGCGCCCTCCCCGTCGTCGCGGGGTCATTCGTCGCCGGGCTCGCGTTCGCGGTGGTTGTGGGAGCGGATGCGATCCGCCGACCGCCCCCTGAGTCGACATTTCGGATCGATGATGTGCCCGTGGAGGCTGAACGGCCTCCCGTCACCGTGCCCGACGAACTGCCGGCGGAAGTGGCCGTGCTGGCCGACAAGGCCGCCGACGCACGAGCTGCCAGGCCCGAACGTCTGGCATTGGGTGAAGCCGCCGCGCCGCTCGTCGAGCAGGTCTTGCCGCAGGCTTTGCCGACGGCCGGCGAAAGCGAGGAGCCAGCGGCAGCCACTCCCACGCCCGCGTCGGCCGGGGAACCACCGGAGCCGCTCGAACCGCCACCGGGCGAGGCGAAGCCAGACGTCGCACTGCGGGCGCTCGTGGCCCGCATCCAGACCGACCGCCCCGCACGGCCGCGTCCGGCGCCATCACGGCCCGCGCTGCCACCACAGCCGGCGGCCGGCGGTGTCGCGCCTCTCCCGGCGATGGAGTGGGCCACGGCCGATGTCGGAACCTGGACGTCTCAACCCGACGAACCAGCCCGCGAGAACCCGCCGAAAGGGCCGCGGCTCCTGGGGCGTCTTGCCGAGCGTCGCGGCGACACGCGACCGGACGGTGCCGCTCCTGCGGGCCCGGTGGCGGGCCGGCTCCTCGACCGTGTGCGGGATCGGCTCGCCAGCCGCGATGCACCGGAGCAACGAGCGACGCCCGCCGCCGAACCAACGGATGCGTCACAGTGGCCGCAGGCGTCCACGCTCGTCGCGCATCTCGAACGAGTGGCCGCCGCCTCGCCCGCGGAACCGGCGGCGACCTGGGCTCGCGACACCCTCGCCGCCCTCACGGCCGTGTCCGCCACCGCCGGCCCGTCCGATCCGAATGCCGACGAACGGCTCATCACGCTCGGCGAACGGGTGGACGCCGGCATGCAGGCCGCCGACGCCGTTGCCGACACGGCAGCGGGCTCCCAACTCCGCCGCGCTGCGTTGGCCGTTTCGCGACGGGTGGCCCTCTGGCGGGCATGCAGTGCCTGCCTGATGGCTGTCGACGCCGCACCGGCGAAGCCGAATGGCGAGATGGCCGACGGGCTGGCCGCCGTCACGGCGGGCCGCGAGGTGGCACGTCTTCTCGACGCCGTGGAGCGTTTCGAGACGCATCCGTCGGCGGGAGACGGGGCGGCGGTTCGCGACGCCCTCGGCACGCTGATCGCGGCTGCACCCGAGCCGGCCCGGGGTATTGGCCGGGCGTTGAACGACCACTATCTCGCCCCGAACGTCCGCATCGCGATCAACGAGCAGTTCGTGGAGCGGATGCTGCCCACGTCGACGATCAGCACCGGACCCCTGCAGGACTACGTGCTGGGCCGCAAGGTGCGCGGCACGAAGACGGTCGAGCAGTCGGTGAATGTCCGCTTCGCACCGCATCCCGCGGAGATTCGCCTCAACCTGCTCGTCAACGGGGAGATCTCGTCGCGGACGGTGACGGAGGCCGGTTCGGTGGCGATTCATTCCCAGGGCCAGTCGAGCTTCATGGTCTTCAAGCCGATCCATGTCTCGCCACGCGGGCTCGAACTCGGCGAGGCCCGCGGCACGGCTTCCAACCAGACCCGCCTGGCCGACATCGAGACGAGTTTCGACGCCGTGCCGCTGATGGGGCCGCTCGTCCGCGGCATCGCCCGCAATCAGCACGACGAGAACCTCGGCGAAGCCACCCGCGAGGTGAACATGAAGATCGTCTCGCGGGCCTGCCGCGAGGTCGACCAGCAAACCGGGCCGCAGCTCGAGGCGCTCGCATCGCAGATCCGCGAACGCTTCTGGAGCCCGATGGATCGGCTCGGCCTGCGGCCGACGGCGGTGGCCCTCGAGACCACCGAGCAGACGGCCACGGCTCGCATCCGGCTCGCGGGCGACGCCCAACTGGCGGCGCACACGCCCCGTCCGCGGGCCCCGTCCGACGCGCTCCTGAGCATGCAGGTGCACGAATCGAGCGTGAACAACGCGTGCGGTCAGTTCGGCCTGGCGGGATCCCGCATGAGCCTCGAGCAGCTCACGAAGCACATCTGCGGAAAACTCGGCCTGCCACCCACGGTGCCCGACGACCTGCCGGAGGGCGTGGAGGTGCAGTTCGCGGCCGTCGATCCGATCCGCATCGAGTGCCGCGACGGACTGGTGCACGTCGTGGTGCGGCTCGACGCGTTGGAGAGCGGCCGACGCAGCAACTGGTACGACATCGTCGCCCAGGTGGCCTACCGCCCCGTGCCCGCCGGAATGCAGGTGCACCTGGAGCGCGAAGGCCCTGTGCAGCTTAGCGGGCCGGGGCACAAAGGACGGATGGAGTTCGGCCTGCGGACGATCTTCGGCAAGATGTTTCCGAAGGAGCGGCCGGTGAAGCTGGTGCCGGAGAAGATGCTCTCCAACCCCCGGCTTGCGGGCGTGCAGGCGGTGCAGGCCACGACCGCCGACGGCTGGCTGGCGATCGCACTTGCGGCCCCCACGGCCGCCGGCACCGCCGGGGGCTCGGCGACCGCATCGCGGCTACAGTCGGCACCAAGGCCGCTGCTGCGGCGCTAGCGGCTGCGATCGCGAGGGGTTGCCCGTGCCCAGGAGCCGGCGTTGCTGACCAGCGCAGGCATGGATGCCGAAGCGCCGTCAGCATCGAGTGAGCGAAGGCCCAGGAGGGCCGCAGCGAGCGTCCGGCGACGGGCACGGGCAACCCCGAGCGTGCGGCACCAGTGCATCAGTCCCCATCGCTTACGCGATTGGGCTTCCCGGGCCGCAGCGAGCGTCCGGCGACGGGCACGGGCAACCCCGAGCCAGGCACGGCCTCCGGGACGAGGAAGCTTCGTATTACACTGCGGCCCCATCCGTGTTTCGTGTTTCACCCCCGGAGTGCCGCCCGATGCCCGCCTTCCGCACCGAGTCTGACAGCATGGGAGAGGTGCAGGTGCCCGCGGACCGCTACTGGGGAGCGCAGACGGAACGGTCACGCGACAACTTCCGGATCGGCGTCGACCGCTTCCAGTGGGGCCGGGCCGTCAAGAAGAGCCTCGGCATCCTCAAGAAGTGTGCGGCGCTCGCCAACGGCGAGTTGGGCCAGCTGCCGGCCGACACGGTGAAGCTCATCGTGCAGGCGGCCGACGAGGTGATCGCCGGAAAACTCGACGACCATTTCCCGCTCGTCGTCTTCCAGACGGGCAGCGGCACGCAGTCCAACATGAATGCCAACGAGGTGATCTCGAACCGGGCGATCGAGATCGCCGGCGGCGTGATGGGCTCGAAGAAGCCGGTGCACCCCAACGACGACGTCAACCGCGGCCAGTCGAGCAACGACACCTTCCCGACGGCAATGCACATCGCGGCCGTGGAGGTGATCCACGACCGGCTCCTGCCGGCGGTGCGGCAGCTGCGCGATGTGTTCCTCGGGCTCGAGAAGAAGCACGCCGACCTCGTGAAGATCGGCCGCACGCACCTCCAGGATGCCACCCCGATCACCCTCGGCCAGGAGATCTCGAGCTGGCGTGCCCAGCTCGACGACCGCATCGCCGGGATCGAGCGGGCCCTGCCCGGGCTCTACGAACTCGCGATCGGCGGCACTGCGGTGGGCACCGGGCTCAACGCCCATCCTCGGTTCGGCGACGTGGCCGCCGGCTCCATCGCGAAGGAGACGGGCCACCCCTTCGTGTCGGCCCCCAACAAGTTCGCCGCACTCGCGGCTCACGATGCGCTCGTCGAGGTGAGCGCCGCCGAGCGGGGTCTGGCGATGGCACTGCTCAAGATCGCCAACGACATCCGCTGGCTGGCGAGCGGGCCGCGCTGCGGCATCGGCGAGATCTCGATCCCGGAGAACGAGCCCGGCAGTTCGATCATGCCGGGGAAGGTCAACCCCACGCAGTGCGAGGCGATGACGATGGTGTGCGCGCAGGTGTTCGGCAACGACGCCGCCGTGGCCTTCGCGGGCAGCCAGGGCAACTTCCAGCTCAACGTGTACAAGCCGGTGATGATCCACAACGTCCTGGAAAGCGCCGATCTCGTCGCTGACGCCTGCGATTCGATGCGGATCCATTGCGCCACCGGCATCGAGCCCAACCTCGCCCGCATCCAGCATCACCTCGACGATTCGCTGATGCTCGTGACGGCGCTCAACACGCACATCGGCTACGAGAAGGCGGCGAAGATCGCCAAGAAAGCCCACCTCGAGGGCACGAGCCTGAAAGAAGCCGCCGTGGCCCTGGGCTACGTGACGCCCGAGCAGTACGACCAGTGGGTCGTGCCGGTGGAGATGACCCGTCCGCTGCCGGCCTGAACGCCACGCCCGCCGGGGTCGAGCCCCGGCGGGCGTGCCAACTGAAACGATTTAGATCGCGGCCGCGGCGGTCTCGCCAGTGCGGATCCGGACGACCTCGGCGAGATTCGTGACGAAGATCTTGCCGTCGCCCACCTGTCCGGTGCGGGCGGTCGACATGATCTTGCTGATCACGGCCTGGGCCTCGTCGTCGCTCACCACCACCTCGATCTTCACCTTGGGAAGGAAGTCGACGGAGTACTCCGCTCCGCGGTACGTCTCGGTGTGGCCCTTCTGCCGGCCGAAGCCGCGCACCTCGGTCACCGTCATTCCCTTCACGCCCTGGGCGTTGAGGGCATCCTTCACTTCCTCGAGTTTGAAGTGCCGGATGATCGCTTCGATCTTCTTCATGATGCTCTCCTCGTCGTGATCGGCCCGCGTCGCGGTGCCTGGGTTTCCATGTCGAGCCGATCGCGACGACCGACTCCCGCCATCCACGATGGGGTGCACGCCGCATGCCAAAGCCGCACCCGCGAAAAGCCCGCGATTTTCGTGATGTCGGCATCCCGTGGCTGTCGCGCCGACGTGAATCGCGGGGGCAGTCCGTCGCAGCGGCGCGACACGGTGAATCGACGGCTGGCAGGCCGCCTCCCGTAGTTGCAGGGCGTGCGGGAGCGGTGCTCGCGAAACGCGCTGGGGGCGACATCCTCGTCGTCCCGGCCCCGAGCCGGCGATCCACCACGAGCGCGGCCTACCGGCCGCCCGGCTCCTTGCGGAAGGAGGCGCCGTCGAGGCCATGCCCCTTCATGAGACGATAGAGCGTGCCGCGGGGCAGCCTCGCCTCGCGGGCCGCCGCCGACACGTCGCCCACGTGCCTCGCGAGCAGGTCGGTGAGGTACTGCCGCTCGAACTTCGCCACGTGCTCGGCCCGCTGGGCGAAGAAACCCGCCGCCTCGCCGCCGTTCGGCCGACCGGCTGCGGCCACCACCTCGTCGGGCAGGTCGTCGATGCCGGCGATCGGCGACCGCGTCATGGCGATCGCCCTGCGGACGACATTCTGCAGCTCCCGCACGTTGCCGGGCCAGTGGTAGCCCTTGAGCACCTGGTAGACGTCGGTCGAGAGCCCGCCAACGCTGCGGCCCATCTCCGCAGCCGCCTTGTTGGCGAAGTATTCGGCGAGCAGGCCGATGTCGTCGCCCCGCGCCCGCAATGGCGGCAGGTCGATCCGCACCACGTTGATCCGGTAGAAGAGGTCGCGGCGAAACTCTCCGCTGGCCACCATCTGGTCGATGTCTCGGGAGGTCGCGGCCACCACCCGCACGTCGACGGGGTTTTCGAGCCGGGCCCCCACCCGGCGAACCCGCCGCTCCTGCAGCACCCGCAGGAGCCTCGCCTGCAGCGGCAGCGGCAGTTCGCCGACCTCGTCGAGGAACAACGTGCCTCCGTCGGCGAACTCGACGAGCCCCATGCGGCGAGATTCGGCACCGGTGAACGCGCCCCGTTCGTGCCCGAAGAGTTCGCTCTCGATCAGCGCGTCGGGAATCGCGCCGCAATCCACCGGCACGAAGGGCCCCTCGGCCCGTCGGCTGCGGGCATGGATCGCCCGGGCCACCAGTTCCTTGCCCGTGCCCGTCTCGCCCGTCACCAGCACGTCGACGGAGCTGGTCGCCACGCGATCGATGACCGAGTAGACCTGCTGCATCACGGGGCTCTCGCCGAGAAACTCGGCGAACGAATAGGGCCGCTCCACGGCCCGCCGCAGCACCTCCTCCTGCGCCCTCCGCCGCGACACTTTCAGCAGCCGCTCGAGCGCGTCTTCCAGATCGGTCTCCACCCTCGCGATGTCGAGGTAGTCGCCGGCCCCCGCCTGGAGGCAGGCCCGCGCAGTGTCGACGCTGGGCTTCAGGTCGATCACCACCATCGGCAGCTGGGGATCGCCCTTGCGGAGTGCCGCATGGAGCACGTCGGCCGTGGGGCCCGACCGGGCCGTGACGACGCCGAGATCCCACGAATCGCGGGAGAGCGTGGCCAGCGCCCGATCGAGCGAGGTCTCGATCCGCACCTCGAGGGGCTGCAGACGGGCCACGAGCCGCGAGTAGGGGAGCGACTCGCTGCCGGCGGAATCGACGATGATGATGCGGGGCTGCTGCACGAAGGGAGCCTCTGGCGCGATCGGCCGCCAACCGTGCACCGCGGGCAGCAAGTATGCAGGTGGTCCGGGCCCGGGGCAACCGGCCACGCGGCTTCCGTGCCCCCCCTGCTCTGGTACATTCCGGATCGGGTTTCACGTGAGCGTTTTTGGCGACCGGGAGAGCACGTCTGCATGGCGATCGACACCTACGCCCCCTGCCCGGGAGGCACCGGCAAGAAGATCAAGTTCTGTTGTGCCGATCTCGTCGGCGATCTCGCGCAACTCGACACGCTCGTCGGGGGTGACCAGATCGCCGCCGCGCTCGACCAGGCCACGCGGCTCGACCAGAAGACGCCCGGCCGGCCCTGCCTGATGGCGACCCGCACCAAGCTTCTCCTGGCCTCGAAGCGGTACGGCGAGGCGGCCGTGAACGCGAAGGCCTTCCTCGACGCCTTCCCCGACAAGCCGCTGGCCCTGGGACAGATGGCGGTGACCGACGCGGTCGCCGGCCGGATGCAGGAGGCGGCCACCGCCTTCGACAAGGCGCGCGAGAAGGCAGCCGGCATGGAGCCGGAGGTCTCGGCGGAACTGGTGCATATCGCCGGCACGCTCGTGCAGGCGGCGGCGCAGCTCGGCCACGTCGGCTTTGCGCAGGGAATCGTGGAGTGGCTCGCCGATGCCTCGCTCGGCTCCGACGACGATCGCCGCCTCCTGGCCGCGATCGTCGGTTCCTCGGGCGTGGCACCGGCCCTCCGCACGCGGGTGCGGCTCGAGCCGCCGCCGGGCGACCCCCCGTGGCGGCCGGACTTCGAAACAGCCCTCGAGCACGCCCGCCAGTGGCGCCTTGGCAAGGCGCTCACCGCATTTCGCTCCCTCAAGGGCGTGGCCGGCGACTCCCGGGAACTGTTCACGAACGTCGCCGTGGTCTGCGAGATGCTCGCCCGGCCATTCGAGGCGTCGGAGGCGTGGGTCACCGTGGCTGGCCTTCCGGGCACGCCGCACGACGACGCCGTCGAGGCGACCGGCCGCGCGATCGCGCTGGAGACGGAGGCCGACCCCGACCGTTCGCCGCAGGTGCGGTTCGCCAGCCTGATCGCCACGATCACCCTTCCCGCCGGCGAGGAGGGGACGCGGGCGCTGGAACTGCTCGACGACGCGATCCGCCAGGGGGGCAACTGCGACCCGGCGATGTTCGACCGCAGCCAGTGGGTGAGCCGGGGCGCGGTGCCGCCCCGCTCGGCCTGGCGGGTCTACGACACCGCCAAGCCGGCGCGGCTCCTCGCCACGCTCCTGATCTTCGGCCGGCAGACCGACCGCGAGCCCGAGGCGGTGCTGCAGGGATTCGCGCCGGACGTCGAGCTCGCACGGCCGCTCGTGGAGAAGATGCTGGGCTGCGCGTTCGCCGCCGATGAGCCAAACGAGTCGCTCCCGACCACCACACCGACTGCCTGGCTGCTGGGAAGCCAGTTCCGCATGCGGCCGCCGTCCTCGCCGCAGGCATCGACGCCCGCCGGGCAGCCCTCGGTGTTCGACGCGCTGCTCGACGAACAACGGCAGGCGCTCTGGAACCGCTTCCTCGATACCTGGCCGGGCACGCCCCTCCCCGAACTTCTCGGCAAGACCCCGCGAGAGGCCCTCCGCGACCCGCAGACGGCGCGGCGGGTCGAGGCACTCGTCGTCGAAGGCGAGGCCACCTCGCGCCGGCCCGACGCCTGCGACGCGTGGGCGGCGATGCGGGAGCGGCTCGGGATGCCGAAGCAGGCCGCGATCGGCTCGACCACGCCCCTCGCCGACGGCATCCCGCCGCTCCGGTGGCACCGGCTCGACATGACGGCCCTTGGCCTCGACGAACTCCGAGGCGTGCTCGTCACCGCGGCCGATGCCGGCTTCGAACGGGCCGCCGACCGGGCCGCCACGGCGCTCGCGGCCCGGCCCGACGCCACGCCCGCCGACCGCTGGGAAGCGCTCGGGGTGCTCGAGGAGCGGGCGCTGTCGAGCGTCCGCAAGCTCGAGCTCATCGCGGAACTCCGCGGCGTGGCCGCCACGCTCAAGGCCAACGACGGCATGCTCGACGTGGCGGAGCTTCGCGTGCGGATGCAGCGGGGCGACGAGGCCGACGTGATGCGGCTCATGGATCATGTCCGCCGCGACCACGGCCGTGACCAGCAGGTGATCCAGGCCGTGACCCAGGTGCTGATGGAGGCCGGCATCGACCTCGCGGCGCTCGCCGGTCGGGCCGCGGGCGGCCCCGCCGCCGCAGCGGGTGCTGCCCCCGCCGCCGCCGAGCCTGGCAAACTTTGGACGCCCGGGGGCGAGCCGTCCGGCCCGGCGGGCGACAAGAAGGCCATCTGGACGCCCTCCTGAACGGGCCATGGGCTTCACGCCATTCGACGAGGCGGGGATGCGACGGGCGGTCGAACTGGCCGCCCGCGGCCGCGGCTTCGTCGAGCCGAATCCGCAGGTCGGCGCGGTGGTGGCCACGGCCGGCGACACGCCCGAGATCGTCGGCGAGGGTTTTCATGAACGCTTCGGCGGCCCGCATGCAGAGGTCGTCGCCCTCGCCGCGGCCGGGGCACGAGCCCGGGGTGGCACGCTCTTCGTCACCCTCGAACCCTGCTGCCATCACGGCAAGACGCCCCCCTGCACCGACGCGATCATCGCGGCCGGCATCGCGCGGGTGGTGGTGGCTGCCGACGACCCCTTCCCCGCCGTGGCGGGCCGCGGCATCGAGGCCCTCCGCCGGGCCGGCATCGCCGTGGAGTCGGGGCTCTGCGCTCCCGAGGCGCTGCGGCTCACGCTCCCTTTCCGGATGCTCGTCGGCGCCGGCAGGCCGTGGGTGATCGCCAAGTGGGCGATGAGCCTCGACGGCAGGCTCTCCACCGCCGCCGGGCAGGATCGCTGGATCTCCTCGCCCGCGTCGCGGGCCCTCGTGCACGATCTCCGCAGCCGGGTCGACGGGATCGTTGTCGGCATCGGCACGGCGCTGGCCGACGATCCACTGCTCACGGTGCGGGCCGAGGCGACGGCGCCGGCGGGGCCGCGGCGGCCCGTGCGAATCGTGCTCGACGCCGCCGCCCGCCTGCCGCTGCACTCGCAACTCGTCCGCTCCGCGCATGAGTGCCCGACGCTCGTGGCCGTGGGCCCGGACGCCGACACCGACAGGATCGCCGCGCTCGAGCAGGCGGGCTGCGAGGTCTGGCGCGGCTTGGAGCCCGATCAGCTGTCGCGCTGGAACACGCTGCGTGGCGAACTCGGCCGTCGCCGGTTCACGAACCTGCTCGTCGAAGGGGGCCCCACGCTGCTCGCCGAACTCTTCGCGGGCGACGCGATCGACGAGGTCTGGGCCTTCGTGGCGCCCGCGATCCTCGGCCCGGCGGACACCGCGACGCCGCAACTCCCCGACCTGCCTCGGCTGCACGTCGAGGACGTGACCCATCCCGGCGGCGACCTGCTGATCCGCGGCCTCGTGCACCCACCTGATTTCCCGCACGCAGCTGTTTCGATTCCTGCATCTCGAAGCCCCATCGCGTAAGCGATGGGGGCCACGCTCAACGTTCTGCAGCCGTACCGCGTACGCGGTTACGCTTCCCGAGCAGGTGCCGCCTACTTCCTGGCCGCCTTCGCCGGCATGTCGCGGATCACGTTGCGCCAGTGGGTCACGAGGGCGTCGTCGCGAACGGCCGTCTCCGCCACCATGGCCCGCAGCGATTTCGCCGCCTCGAGCACCACCTTCACGTGCGCGAGCACCTCCTTCGCCTGGTCGTTCTCGTCGTCGGCCGAGAGTTCCGTGCCGGCGTCGACCATGCCGTCACGCTCCTGCACACAGCCGTAGCGGGTCAGGTACACGACCCACGGCTCGAGCACGTCGATGAGTCCCGCGACATCGAGTGCCGCGGCCGAGGCGAGCGGCTCGGCGAAGGTGGCGAGCTGCCCGCCGGTTTCCAGCTTGCTCTCCACGAGCAGCCGCCCGGCCTGGGCGGGGGCCAGCGAAAACACCGCCGCCTGCTCGCCAACGCCGATCGCCGGGCGAACCTGGGCGTCGAGACCGCTCTTGTCGAGCGGCCACGCCCAGACCGTGCCGCCGTCGATCTTCAGTTTCTCGGGCTCGGGAATCCGGTAGCCGGCCGGCACCGAAGCGGCGTCGATGGTGCGGATGGCCGCGGTCAGCTCGTCACCGAGCGCGAAGAGATCGCTGAGCCCCTCACGGAAGAGCTTGGGGTTGGCGAGCGGCAGCACGACGGCCGGCTCGACGAGCGGCAACTGCTGCGTCGACGCCGGGAGCCCGGCGGCGGGCTTCTTCGTCCGCGACTTGGCATCGAGCACGAGGCCCACCTGGCCATCGCCGATCGCCGGGGCGAGTTTCGTGGTCACGATCGAGGCCAGTCGCGGCCCCAGCGGGGTGATGTGCTCGTCGAAAGCGTCGAAGGCGTCACGTTCATCCTCGTCGAGCCGGGCCAAGCCGTGCTCCTGGAAGAGTTTCCAGGCACGTCCGGCGAGGTCGATCACCGCGTCGAGGGCCGCGGGGTCCGACTTCAGCCGCGAGACCGCCACGGCGAGCGGCGCGCCGCCAGCGTGCTCGAGGAGATCGAGTCGCTTCGACCCGTCGAACTGCCTGTTGCGCGTCCAATCCCAGACGTATCCCTCGTAGCCGCGATCGGTGAGCATCGAGAAGGCAGTCCACGGCCCGACATCGGGAAGCCGCTTCTCGTATTCGTCGGCGGCCCGCTTCACGAGGCCGCGAATATCCTCCCGGGCCTTGGCGGACAACGCGCCATCGTCGGCGTCGTCGACGAGCCCCGCGAGCGATTCGACGTCGGACCGCGAACTCGCGAACGTCTCAGCCAGCGCCTCGCTCATGTAGGAGATGCCGGTCAGCTGCTTGTCGAGGTGTTCGAGAAGCGGCGCGAAGGCCGGCACCGTGAGCAGCCCCTTGCGGTCGCTGCCGGGCAGAGCGAGCTTGTCGAGGTGGTCGAGCGAGTCGCCGACCGAGAGCACCACCCAGTCACCGACGAGCCCGATGGCCACGACGAGGTCGAGGGTCCGGAGCCGCTTCAGCACCTTGGCGAGTTGCTGCTTGTCCCCGGCAACCTCCTCCATCTCCCGACCGAAATCGTCCCAGGGCACCCTGTCGCCGTCGAGCGTGAACGTGAGCAGGTCGCCGCCGGCCACCTTTCGACGGGTGAGCGACTTGGCCATCTCGGGATCGGACTGCAGCATGAGCGTCCCGAGCACCTCGAGTCGCTTCAACTGGTCGGTGCCGATCTCGGGCTTGGTCGTCTTGAAGAGCCAGACCACGTCGGGCACCACGATCAGGTCGAGGTTCGCGGCCAGCACCTCGAGCGTGGCGCGGGCCTGCTCCCGGGCGGTGGCCGCCGCGCCGCCATCATCGCCGTCATTGTCGTCGTCCCCGGCTGAATCGCCCTCGTCCTCGACCGCTTCGGCATCGGCGACGAGGTCGACACCACCGAAACTGGCCTGGCGCTGGCTCGCAGCGACCAGCCGCAGCAGCTTCGCGAAGGAAACACACGACGGCTCGCCGTAGACGAGCGTGTCGGTCGACACCATATCGGCCAGCAGTGCAGCAGCATCCTCGTTTTCGGGAAGCTGCATGAGGGTGTCGAGCATGGAGAGCGGACTGCCCGGAGCCGACCGCTGCTCGTCGGCGGACTCGAGGAGCCGCTTGACGGCCGGCAGCGCCTTGATCGCCGCCACCGCGTTGCTCTTCATGAGCCGGTCGTACTGGTCGCGGAGCCGCAGCGACGACGACACGAACGCGGCGTCGTGCGGCACCAGGGCGATGCCCAACTGCGTTTCTTCGGCCGTGGCCACGAGGGCCGTGGCGGCGACCACGAGGCAGGCGGCGGCCACAGGCCACCGTGCCGGGCGAAACCGCGGGCGAACAGGGATCAACCAGAGCGGAAGCGAGGTCATCGGCGACTTCCTGACGAGGCGAGGTGATCGGCGGCACGCACCCGAACATGCCGCAGGATCCGTAAGATACGCGAAGCCCCTGCGGCGGAACACCTGAGTTTCGCATCGGCACTCCCGCCGCGAGGATCGCCACCACGAGGGAGATTCACGCGTGCTCATCGGTTCCACACGGATCGCCGACACCTTCGCGGAGGCCTTTCGACTGCGGTTCGCCAGGCTGATGGTGACGGCCCACGACGACCACTGGCTCGCCGCGGCGGTAAGGGCCATCTGCGGCTACGGCACGAGCGTGATCGGCTGTGACGCCGAGGTCGGGCTCGAGCGGCTGGTGCCGGTCGACGAGACGCCCGACGGCCGGCCCGGCGGGCTCGTCATGCTCTTCGCCTTTTCCGCCGAGGGCCTCGGCCACGCGGTGGCCAATCGCACCGCCCAGTGTCTGCTCACCTGCCCCACCACCGCCGTGTTCGACGGGATGCCGGCCGAAACCGAACGCGTTCCGCTCGGGGGCCACGTGCGGTTTTTCGGCGACGGCCACGAGAAGACGAAGGTGGTCGATGGCCGGCGGTTCTGGCGGGTGCCGGTCATGGACGGGGAGTTTCTCGCGGAGGAGACGGCCGGTGTTGCCAAGGGCGTGGGGGGCGGAAACTTCATCGTGCAGGGGCGGTCGCTGCAGGCGGCGCTTGACGCGGCGCGGCGGGCGGTCGATGCCGTGGCCGCCCTGCCCGGCGTGATCACGCCCTTCCCTGGCGGTGTGGTCCGCTCCGGGAGCAAGGTCGGCTCGCGGTACGAGTCGCTGCGGGCCTCGACCAATGAGGCGTTCTGTCCGTCGCTCGCCGGACGCGAGCCGACGAGCCTCGACGCCGATGTCTCGGCCTGCCTCGAGATCGTGATCGACGGCAGCCACGAGGAGGCGGTCGCGGCGGCAATGGCCGCCGGCATCCGAGCTGCTGCAGGGCCCGATGTGCCCGCGATCGCGGCGGGCAACTACGGCGGCAAGTTGGGGAAGTTTCACTTCCACCTTCGCCAGCTCCTGGCGTCGCCCTGAACCGCGCCGGCCACCCCGTCTCGCGCGGCAACCAACTGCCCTTCTCCCGGATGGTGGCCTTTGCTACCTCCTCCGCTCACGAGGCCGGGGTCTGCGCCCCGGGCCTGCCGCCTGAAATCCCGCGAGGATCGTTGCCATGTCCGAATCGACGACCAGTCCGCGGCCCTCCCGCCAGGAGCTCGTCGTGCCCCCGAGGCAGTCTGGGTTCGCCTCCGTCGCCGGCGCGATCCTCTGCGCCGCCGCGGGCTTCGGGCTGGTGTGGGCGCTGGGCATCGGCCGGTCGAACGCCGACCGTGGCGTGGCCCCGACGGTGGCCACCTCTCCGGAACCGGCAGACGACGCGGGACCGCACGCCGAAACGTCAGCTCGGCAGGAGCCCGACATGCTGCCGCTGTCCGACGATGCACGTCCCTCGGCCCCGTCGACGGACGACCGCTATCCCACCACGCCCGCCTCGCTCGACCTGCCAGAGCACGTGATCCCGGCGGCCGGCGAGCAGCCCGTGCCGCGCACCTCGCGGTTCGCACCCGTCGACCTGCCGGCTGCGGACGATACGGCGGAGCCGGCACTGCAGCCACCTGCCTCCGCGGAGGCCGCCATGCCGCCCGACGAGCCCGAGATGCCGGAGGCAGCGAGCGGCGCCGTCATCGATTCGACCGACGCGACCGCGGAGCCCCTCGCGGCCGACCTCGGCGAACCACTCCCTGAAGACACGGGCGATCTTGCCGCGAGCGACCCGCCCCCCGCCGTATCGTCCGCAGCCGGCAGGTCGACGGGTGCGAACCGCGAGGTGCGCGGCACGGGCTGCTCGCCGGCCGCCGGGATCACGTGCTCTGGCAGGTCGAGCGAGGCGGGCGTG
>JBJTDZ010000010.1:0-21863 GCA_046092585.1 Pirellulales bacterium
ATCTCCTTCGTAGATGGATTTCATGTTCCAGGCCGTCACGCGCTTGACCACCAGATCGCCGCCCTTGGCGAACAGGCTGACATGCAGGTTCTCGGGCTTGTATTCGTGCCAGGCCACGGCGGCCTGCCGGTCGTTGGCAAAGACCTCGATCATGCTCTTGTCGATGAAGATTCTCAGGGTCAGGTCCTCGTTCTCCTCGAGCTGGAACGGGGGCTGGACATAGCCCACCGTCAAAGTCTTGCTCCCCGCTCCGGATGCAATCGTAAATCCGTTCTCGCCTTTCTCATCACACAGCACGTTGATTCCGAACTCTTTCGCCGTGGGTGCCGCGATGACGACTTCCAGCTCCATCGTGTCGCCCTCGATGCCGTCCAGCAGACGGAGGGCGTCGCTTTTCACCGTGATGTTTTCCTCGCGTTTCCGGTCACAACGAAGTTCTTCCAGTTCGCGCAGAGGCCGCATGCGCAGCACGCCGTCCTCGGGCAGGCTGAGTTCCCGGGGAAGCGACTGAATGCCCTGCTGGAAATTCGCCGGGTTCAGCAGGCTGTCGAAGTTCTTCGCCCGGCCAGTCTTCTGCATGTCGCTCACCCAGGGCGTGCACCACGCCCACATGACCCTGCGGCCATCCTTCGTCACGAGCGATTCCGGCGCGAAGCAATCGAACCGGGCCCAGTTCAGCAGGGCGTGGTGATCGGGAAGAAACTGCTCGTCCTTGAAATCGCCCAGGTAGTAGCGTGCCCCCAGGCCGTGGCTGATGCAGAGCAGCATCCACTTGTCGCCGATCTTGAACATGTTGGCGCACGAGGTGTCTTCGCCTTTGTCGACGCCGAGGTCCGCCGGGAAGCCCGCGTGAAAGAGTTCCCCTAGATACAACCATTCCTTGAGATCCTTGGACTTCATCAGCGCGGGATTGCTGCCGCCGGCGATCGCATAGTAGGTGTCGCCGTTCAGCCAGCAGTCGGGGTCCCAATGACGGATCGACGGCTCCTTCCCGGCGGCATCCAGGGGGTTGAGCGGCACCGGCTTGGTCCACGTTTCCAACTGGTCGTCCTCGGCAAAGGCCAGTTGGTTCCTGTCCGAACCCTGGCCATGGTAAATCATGGCCGGCCGGCCTTCCTTGGTGAAGAACCCGGTGCCGCTGAACATGCCGTGCCCGGTCGTTTTGGGGGTGAGTGTCGTCGGATGCCACTTCCAATGCACCATGTCGGGGCTGGAGACATGGGCGAACGCGAAGCCGTCCTTGTGGTTGTAGATGTAGTGCAGGTGATACCGGCCCTTGTAAAAGAAGGCGGGGTTGGGATCCGCCGGGATCGCGCCGCCCGGTCCGGGATGGGCGAGGTGATAGGTCAGCCACGTTTTCGGCGGGTTCGACGGCATGGCCGGCGTTTCGAACTGGGCAAGGGCGGCTCCGGCGATCTTCTGCGTGGCGGCAATCAGGACAGCCGCGCCGGTGTGGAGCTGCAAACGGCCGTCCTCGATCCTCGCCCCGCCAGCCAGACTGTTGACGGGAAAGCGGCCCATCGAGTCGGTCTCCCTGCCTGGCTCGAAAGTCCACCAGGCGTAGGGCTTGATCGCGGACTCCTCGTCGGGCTTCAGCTTCCTGATCTCCTCCACGGCCAACGCCCGGTCGTAAATCCTCGCATCCTCGATGGATCCCTGCAGTGGCTGCCCCGTGGTTGCCCCGTGATGCCGCAGGCCGAACATGGCCATGGTGTCCTTCGCGCTCAGCAGGTCGACGTTGCTGGCCTCGTAGGAGGCATAGGGTTCGCCATCGTGATAGATGGATATCCGATCGCCCCTGTACACGATCGCCATCTGGATCAGCGTCTTGGCATCTGCCGTCTCCGCGGCATTGGCCTGCTGGTCGCCCTGGGTCCGTAAAAAATATTGGCTGCCGGCCATCCACTTGCCGGCCACCTTTTCGCCGAAAACGATCCCGTCAAACTGATCGCCCTGCTGGATCGTCAGCGCGCTGCCGCCCTGTTGGGCGAGGTTTGCGAGTGCGACCCAGGAAACCAGGGTTTTGTCGGTCGGCGCGGCCTGGTCGAAGGCCTGGGCAACGAGCCCCGGTGCGGCGTAAAGCAGGGCGGCGCACAGCAGGGCGGCGATGATCTTCCGACCAGGGATTCTCAGTGTGATCATGATGCTCGGCATCCAAGGGAATTTTCCGTATCCTGCGTATTTGATGCAACAGAACCGCCTTCTGTCAATCAGCGTCTTCGGCGATTGGTCATCGAGCGGTGAAGCCTGCGGCTCACGCGTGGGCCGTGAAAACGGACGATGGCGTCGGCGACCAGTTCCACGGCACCGGGCTCCAGATGGGGGCCCATCGGAAGACTCAGCACCTGGCCCGCAAGCCGAGTGCTCGGCGACGACTCGCCCTCGGCCGGGTTGCCCTGCGCGTATGCGGCCTGCCGGCCCGGGGGTGTCGGATAGTGGACCGTGGTCGCGATACCCTCGCGTTCGAGCCAACGCTGCAAGCCCGCCCGATCCGCCGTCCGCACCACGTAGAGGTGCCAGACCGGTTCCGCCCAGTCGGGAACGATCGGGAGCGTCAGTCCCGCCCCTGACAGGAGCCGCGAATACAGGGCGGCCGCCTGTCGACGGCGTGCGTTCCACTCGTCCAGCACCGTCAACTTGACGTTGAGCACGGCGGCCTGGACATCGTCGAGCCGGCTGTTGAAGCCCTGTGCGTCGTGGACGTACTTCACCCGGGAACCATAGTTCCCGAGGCTGCGGATGCACTCGGCGATCTCATCGCTGTCGGTGGTGACGGCCCCCGCATCCCCGAGGGCGCCGAGGTTCTTGCCCGGATAGAAACTCCACGCGACCGCATCGCCATGGGTGCCGATCCGCCTGCCTCGATAACGTGCGCCGTGCGCCTGGGCCGCGTCCTCGACCACCTTCAGGCCGTGTCGTCGGGCAATCGCGAGGATGGCGTCGAGATCCGCCGGCTGGCCATACAGGTGCACCGGCACGATCGCCCGCGTCCGCGGCCCGATCAGGGCCTCGATTCGCCCGACGTCGATGGTGTAGGTCGATTCGAGCGGCTCGACCGGCACCGGTGTCGCACCGCAGTGGCTCACGGCGAGCCACGTGGCGATGAAGGTGTGCGACGGCACGATCACCTCGTCTCCAGGTCGGACCCCGACCGCTCGCAGGGCCAGGTGCAGCGCTTCCAGCCCATTGCCCACCCCGATCGCATGCCGGGCACCACAATAGTCGGCCCACTCACGCTCGAAGCCGGAGACCTCCTCGCCGAGGATGTACCACCCCTTGTCCAGCACCCGACGGACAGCCGCGTCGATCTCCGCCTGCAGTTCGAGATACGCCGCCCGCAGATCGAGGAAGGGAACCTTCACCGTCCACCCATCTCGCGAAGTTCGTCGTGGTAGGCGTCATACCCCCGGATGTAGTCGCTCTCGTCGTAGCGGTCCGATGCCAGGACGAGACAGACCGAGCCGGATGAAAAGTTGTCGAGCTCGCGCCAGATCATCGGGCACACATAGAGCCCGTAGTACGACCGATTGAGATGGAAGCGTTGCCGGACGGTTCCATCGTCCAGCACGACGTCGAAGCTGCCGGAGATGGCCACGATGAACTGGTGCAGCACCCTGTGTGCGTGACCGCCCCGCTCGGAGCCGCCGGGCACGTCGTAGACGTAGTACACACGGCTGATATCGAACGGGACGTGGTGCCCACCCTCGACGAAGGTCAGGTTGCCGCGTGGATCCGCGATCTTGGGCAACTCGATGATCCGGCACCGTTCCAAGCTCAATGCCTCACCTCGCAACGCACGCCGCCTGCCGCCCACGCGACTTCCGTCTGGTCGTGTAGTTTCCCGTCAAACGGCTCGCCGTGCCAATACCCGTCGGCCAGACCGAAGGCCGCGTCCGTGGAGGGCGGCGCCGGCCGCGAAGCGCTCGGCGGGGTCGGCCGTAGACTGTGGCGACGGCCACCGGAATCGGGCCGCCAGCGACACCGCCGGAGCGCCATCTCCATGACCGTTCGCATCCTGCACACGGCCGACAACCACATTGGCCTGCCGTTCGGTCACTATCCGCCGCAGCTGCGCGACACGCTCGTGGTGGAGCGGTTCGACGCGCTCGAGCGGCTCGTCGAGACGGCCAACGGTCGGCAGGCCGATTTTCTCGTGATCGCCGGCGATCTTTTCGACACGACGCGGGTGCGGGCGCAGGACATCCGGAAGACCGCGGGCATCCTTCGCGGCTTCGCGGGAACGGCGGTGGTGGTCGTGCCCGGCAACCACGACCACGTCGCCGGCGTGGACGGCGGTGTCTGGAAGCGGTTTCGCGAGGAGCTCGAGGGGGCGGGAAACATCGATCTGCTGGACACGACCGAGGTGAGGTCGTACGACGTCGCCGGCCAGCAGGTGCATTTTTTCCCCTGCCCATGTCCCTCGAAGACGGGCAGCACCCCGACGATCGGCTGGGTGGCCGACGCCGCCCGCGAGCATTCCGCCGGCCTGCGGATCGGCATCGCTCATGGCAATGTGACGGGCCTCGGCCTCGACGCCGAGGGCCAGTATTTCACCATGGATCCCGCGGCGCTCGAGGCGGTGGATGTGGCGACCTGGCTGCTCGGCCACATCCACGTGCCGTTTCCCACGACCCAGGCCGGGGAGCGTTCACCCTACTTCATGGCCGGCACGCACACGCCCGACTCGCTCCGCTGCCGCCACCCGGGATCGGCGTGGTGGATCGAGTGCACCGACGACCGGGTGACACGCTATGAGCGGGTGTCGCAGGGCCGCATCCGCTTCGTCCGCATCGAACGGGACGTGTGCTCGGCCGACGACGTCGCTGCCGTGCTCGCCGAATGCCGCGGCCTCGAGGCGGCCCGCACGATTCTCGACCTGCAGCTCTCGGGGCGGCTCTCGGCCCCGGAGCGGGCAGCCCTCGACGGGGGGTTCGCGGAACTTCGGCCCGCCTTCCTGCACGTGAGCGATGAGTCGCGGATACTCGACCGGATCGACGCGGCGAAGGTCGCGGAACTCTACAGCGACGGGGGGCTCGCGGCCCGGCTGCTCACGGCCCTGCTGGCCGACCCGCAGCATCCCGATGCGGCCACGCTCGCCCACGAACTCATCGAGGAGGCCCGGACGCCATGAGGCTCCACCGTGCCAGGCTCCATCCGTTCGGTCACTTCGCCGACGAGACGTTCGACCTCGCGGAACGGCTCGTGGTCGTGCACGGCCCCAACGAGCGGGGCAAGAGCACGCTGCGACAGGCGATCTTTCATGCGCTCTTCACGCCCACGGATCTCACCCCCACGCGGCTGACCAAGTCGGTGCGTCCCTGGCTCCCCCTCCCCGCCGGCGACCACGCGGCGGTCACGCTCACGTTCGAGCACGACGGAAAGACGTGGACGCTCCACAAGCGCTGGGGCGCCGGACAGGCCAGCGAGCTTCGCGAGGGGGGGAACACGACGGGGGGTTCGGACCGGGTGCAGGCGAGCCTGGCCGCGATGCTCGTGCACGGCGAGGCGACGTTTCAGCACGTGCTCTTCACCGGTCAGGCAGAGCTCGAAAGGACGCTCGCGACGATCGCGCAGCAAGCCTCCGAACTCCGCGACGTCCGCGACCTGCTCAAGGCGGCCACCAGCGCCGCTGCCGACGTCGACGAGCAGCGGTTGCGGATGGTGCTCGAACAGCGGATCAGGGAGGCGTTCAGCCGCTGGGACGACGCGGGCGGCAGGCCCGAGCCCCAAAACGGCCAGGACAAGGGCGTCGCAAACCGCTGGAAACGCGACGTCGGCCACGTGCTCGAAGCCTGGTATGCCTGGCAAGCCCACGAGGCCGGGCGACGCGACGTGCTCGCGCTCGAGGCCGATATCGATCGGGTGACCACCGAGGTGGCGGCGATCGAGCAGGTGATCCGCGACCGCGATGTGTTCGTGACCGCCCACGGCGGCCTGCGGAACGGCCTCACGGAGCGGGCCACACTCGAAGAGCGGGTGCAGCGACTCGCCGCGGAACAGGCCGCCCTCCAGGCGGCGTTCGCCGGCTGGCCCACGGCACAGGCGGCCGTCGACGCCTGGAACAGGGCGGCGCCGGTCCACGAGGCCGATCTCGTCAAACTGCAGGACGAACGGGCCGCGGCCCGGGCGCGCCAGGCGGGGGCGGCGACGGTCGCCGCCTTCGGTGCCATCCAGCAGGCGAAAGCGACGTGGGAGAAGGCGGAGGAAGCCGTCGCGGCCCATCCGCATCCGGGCGACGCCGCGCTCACCGCCATCGTGCGGCTCGACAGGGCGATCGGCGACGCCACACAAAAACTCGCGGCCAGGACGCTGTCGTGGCATCTCGACGCCGAAGCATCGCGCCCGGCCACCGTCGTCCGCGGCAACCAACCGCCCGAGCCGGTCGCCATCGGATCCGAGGAGTCACGCGGCACCGCCCAGGGCCGCTTTCAGGTCACCGTGGACGGCATCACCGTCACCGTGACCAGCGGCGAGGATGACGTGGACGCCCTCTTCGCCTCGATCACGGCCGACCGGGCAAGCCTCGCGCGACACCTCGAGTCGTGCGGGGCAACGTCGCCGGAAGACGCCGCCGCCATGGCCACCAGCCACCGCGACCATGCGACCGCCGCGGCAAACGCGAAGCAGGTCTACGCCGGGCTCCTCCAGGGCAAGACGTTCGAACAGTGGCGGGAGGCCGTGGAGTCTCTCGAGACTCTGCCGGCGACCCGGGACATCGAGACACTCGAACGCGAGATCAACGCCAAGCAGAAACTCCTCAGCGAAGGAGCCGCCGAAGCGAACGTGTACGTGAAGGCGGTCTCCGACTGGACGACGCTCCATACCGACCTGCTCTCGCTGGGGCGGCGGTTGGTCGATGTCCAACGCGAGTTCGCAGACGCCTCCGACAAGCTGACGGCAGCACCGCGGGTGCCCGGGGGATACGAGTCGGTCGAGGCATTTCTCGCGGCTCTCGACGAGGCCGAGCAGGAGCGGATCGCGGCGCGCGACCGGTTCACGGCGCGGAGCGACGAGCTGACCCGGCTGACCGAGCGGCTGGCCGACCGCCGCAGCGAGGACCTGGCCGAGACGTGCGACACCGCCAGGCGGGCCTTTGAGCGCGTTCGGGCGAAGGGCCGCGACTACCTGCGGATCAGGACGGAGCTCGATCGCATCACGGCCGGCGACGGCGACGATCCCCTGGCCACGTTCGGGGCGAAGGTGACCGACATCTTCTCCCGGATCACGGGCCGGCCGGCGACGCTCGCGTTCGACGGGTCGCTCCCGGCGACCGTGGAGCGCGACGGGGTGCTGGTGCCGCACGAGCAGCTGTCGCACGGTGCCGGCGGAGCGCTGGCGCTGGCGGTTCGGTTGGCGCTGGCGGAAGCCCACCTCGACGGCAGCGAAGGGTTTGTCATGCTCGACGATCCGCTCGTCAACCTCGACAAGGATCGCATGCAGGCGGCCTGCGACGTCCTCCGGGATTTCTCCGCCCGCACGCAGGTGCTTTTCTTCACCTGCCACGACCATCACGCCGCGCGGCTGCAGCAGCCGGCCGCGACCGCTCAGGTGCCGCAGAACGTGCGATAGGCACCGCACCCGGGGGGCGGCCCGGCCCGATACGGCTCGTTTGCCGGCGTTTCCCCGAAGGGATCCCGGATCGCCCCCAGGAGGCGGTGCACCGGCGCGAGATCACCCGCCTCGGCGGCGGCAAGCGCCTCCTCCACCCGCTGGTTCCGCGGGATCACGACGGGGTTTGCCCGCCGCATCCGCGCCACGGCCTCGGGCCGCGAGCCCGGCTCGCGGGCCAGCCGGGCCCGCCATGCGGCCAGCCAGTCGCCGAGCATGCCGACCAGCGGCGTCGCCGGGCCGCCCGCATCCCCGACGCTCGCGAGGCTCGCGAACGTGGTGGTGAAATCGGCGGCGGCCCCGTGCATCCTCCGCAGGAGCTCGGCGAAGAGGTCGCGGTCTCCCTCCTCCGCCGTCGTGAGGCCGAGCTTCGCGCGGGCGCCCGCGAGATGTGCGGCCTCGTATCGTGCGGGAAACGTGTCGAGCACCCGCCGGGCGGTCTCCAGCCGCGCGTCGTCGGTATCGCCGCGCATCGCGGGCAGAAGGGTTTCGGCGAATCGGGCCAGATTCCAGTGGGCGATCGCCGGCTGGTTGCCGTAGGCGTAGCGGCCCTGCCTGTCGATCGAACTGAACACGGTCGCCGGATCATAGGCGTCGAGAAACGCGCACGGCCCGTAATCGATCGTCTCGCCCGACACCGCCATGTTGTCGGTGTTCATCACGCCGTGCACGAAGCCCACGAGCATCCACCGGGCCACGAGCGCGGCCTGCCGCTGCACGACGATGTCGAGGAACGCCTCCGCCGGATCGTCGGCCTCGGCCGCCGCCGGGGCATGCCGGGCGATCGCGTGCTCGAGAAGCGCCGGCAGCAGGCCGGGCTCCTCCACCGCGGCGGCATACTCGAACGTGCCCACGCGGATGTGGCTGGCCGCGACCCGGGTGAGCACCGCACCGGGAAGGGGCGTCGTCCGCAGGATCCACTCGCCGGTGGCGGCCACCGCGAGGCTGCGGGTCGTGGGAATGCCCAGGGCGTGCATGCCCTCGCTCACGAGATACTCGCGGAGCATCGGCCCCAGTGCCGCGCGGCCGTCGCCCCCGCGGGAATAGCGGGTGCGGCCCGCACCCTTGAGCTGCAGGTCGACCCGGCGGCCATCGGGGGCGCGGTGCTCACCCAGCAGGATCGCCCGGCCGTCGCCGAGGTTGGTGAACGTGCCGAACTGATGGCCGGCGTAGGCCTGTGCGATCGGCTCGGCGCCCGGCGGCAGTTCGTTGCCGGCACAGAGGGCGGCGCCCTCCTCGCGAAGGATGGCGGGGTCGAGACCGAGGTCGACCGCCAACGGCTCGTTGACGAGCACCAGCGCAGGAGTTCGCACCGGCGCGGGCGTGGACCGGGTGAAGAGCGGCTCCGGAAGCCGAGCGTAGGAGTTATCGAACCGCCAGCCGGCGTCCGCGATCGTGCGCTGCATGATTTCCTGCTTACCACATTCCGCGTTGCCCCGGCGGCGGTCGCGTGGTATCGTTGTGCCATCGGAAGTGATGAAGGTGCCCTGCCGAACGCCTGTTCGGGCCACGGGCACCGCGATCGCCATCTCTCGAAGCGGCTGTTTTTCGCGGGTGTCTCGCCTCAGAGCGCGACGGAACCCCGAGAACCTTCTTGCCGGGCAGGCAGTGATCCATCGCCGGATCGCGGTGTGTTTCCGTCGACCAGACGGCACCGATCAGCCCGGATTCCGCGACACCCGCCCCGCATCCCGGCCACCCGGCCGCGGAGCCCTGCGAGGCACCATCCAGAAAGACCGTGATGACCAGTTCCATCGCCGCCGACCGTCCCGCGACCTCGTTCGCCGACCTCGGCCTCTCCCCTTCCCTGCTCCGCGCCCTCGCCGACGAGGGCTACACCACCCCCACGCCCATCCAGACGAAGGCCGTGCCGCACGTGCTCGCCGGCCGCGACCTCTTCGGCTGCGCCCAGACGGGCACCGGCAAAACGGCCGCCTTCGCGCTGCCGCTCATCGAGCGGATGCGGGCCACCGACCGCCAGCCCGCGCCGCGGCGGTGCCGCACGCTCGTGCTCGCCCCCACCCGTGAACTCGCGGCGCAGATTCACGAGAGCTTCCTGGCCTACGGCCGGCACGCCCGGATCCGTGCCGCCGTGATCTACGGCGGCGTGGGCCAGCACCAGCAGGCGAAGGCGATGATGAACGGCGTCGACGTTCTCGTGGCCACGCCGGGGCGGCTCCTCGATCTCGTGGGCCAGCGGCTCGTCGACATCCGCTCGGTCGAGTTCCTCGTGCTCGACGAAGCCGACCGCATGCTCGACATGGGCTTCATCCACGACATGCGACGGATCGTCGCCATGCTGCCCGTCGACCGACAGACGCTCTTCTTCTCCGCCACGCTGCCGGCCGAGGTGCGAAGCCTCGCGGCCACCATGCTCCGCGACCCGCTCGAGGTGAAGACCGCGCCACAGTCGACACCGGCCGAGACGGTGGACCAGAGCGTGGTCTTCGTGCCGAAGAAGGACAAGAAGTCGATGCTCGTGAAACTCCTCCGCGAGGAGGCCACGGGCCGCGTGATCGTCTTCGCCCGCACGAAGCACGGCGCCGACAAGCTGCACCGCGATCTGGCCAAGGCCGGCATCGACGCCGCCGCGATCCACGGCAACAAGTCGCAGGCCCAGCGGGAGCGGGCCCTCAAGGCCTTCAAGTCGCCGCAACCGCCCGTGCTCGTGGCCACGGACATCGCCGCCCGCGGGATCGACGTCGACGAGGTCGCTCACGTGATCAACTTCGAACTACCGCACGAGCCCGAAACCTACGTGCATCGCATCGGCCGCACCGGCCGGGCCGGCCAGACCGGCGCGGCGGTGAGCCTGTGCGACGCCGAGGAGCGTTCGCGGCTGGTGGCGATCGAGCGGCTCCTGCGTCGTTCGATCCCCGCCCGCAATGCTCCGCCGGTGGGTCACGAGACGCACCGCGACGACGAGGGCCGCGACGAGGGCCGTCGTGGCGCCGCGCCGGCCGCACGGCAGGCGCGACGTCCGCAGGGTCGCCGCGACCGCAGCCGTCCCGCGGCGGTTGGGGCGCCGGCGCGGGAGTCTTCGGCGCAGTCCGACTCGGCGACCGTCGCAGCCACGGCAACCGTTCGCCCTGCGGCCCGCCCGGGCCGCAGGAAGCACCGCCGGGCGCTTTGAGACGGCTCGAGCATGCTTTTCTCGCGTCACCTGCCCGGGGAAGCCGAAGGCCGTGAGGCCTCTGAACGGCGGGGGTACACTCCGTCGTCGTTCAGCCCAAACGCATCTCCGGAGTGATCGCCCGCATGCCGCGTTTCCATGCGTTGCCGCGACGGCCGGCCCTCTTCCTGCTGCTTGGATCGCTCCTCGTCGCCGCGCAGGTCGCCGCCGAACCGCCCTCCTTCGGCCGCTGCTACCCGCATCTCGCCGTGAGCAACGCGCCGGGCGAGTGCGGCATCGGGGCGGTGATCCGTTGGGCGGAAAGGCTGTGGTTCATTCCCTCCGGAACGCCGCTCAGGCACGAGTTTCCACGGGGCTATCTTGCCCAGTGGGTGCGGCTCACCGCGGCGACCGAGTGCACGCCCACTGCCACGCGCACCGAGCGATGACGCCCGACCGGACCGTTCGCGTGCTCGTGATCGACGACGAAGCGGCTGCGCGCCAGGCGGTGGCGCAGGCACTGCGGGACGCGGGCCACGAGGTGGCCGAGGCGGCCGATGGCACCACGGGCCTCGACCTGGCGATCCGCGATCGTCCGGAGATCGTGCTGCTCGACCTCCGGCTGCCGGGCCTCGACGGCGAGCAGGTGCTCGCCCGGCTGCGCGAGGAGAGCAGCGTGCCGGTGATCGTGATCTCCGCCAAGCGGACCGAGGACGACCGTATCACCGCGCTCGACCTGGGCGCCGACGACTACCTCGTGAAGCCCTTCACCGTCCGCGAACTCCTCGCCCGCATCCGGGCGGTTCTGCGGCGCAGCGACCCCGAGGTCACGGCCGTGACGATCGGCGAGGTGACGATCGATATTCCGTCGCGCACGGCCACTCGTGCCGGCAGCCGGGTAACGCTCACTGCCCAGGAGTTCACCGTCCTCGGCTGCCTCGCCCGGCACCGGGGCCGGATCGTCACCCGCGGCATGCTCGAGGAGGTGATCCATCCTGGCGAGTCGCTGCCGAATGACATGGTCAGCAACGTGGTCGACGTGATCGTGCTGCGGCTGCGCAAGAAACTCGGCCACGACCTGATCACCACCCGCCGCGGCCAGGGGTTCATCATCGATGACTGACCGACCGTCACCGACCATGAAGCCCTCGTTGCGGCGGCGGTTCGCCACCTGGTTTGGCCTCTTGTTCGTGGTCGGCGCGGTGGCCTTGCGCGTGCTGCACTACCAGGGCACGGTCGACGTGCTCGTTCGCGACGTCGACGTACAGCTCTGGTCGCGGCTGGCCACCGTGAAGGCCCAGGAGCGGTTCGCGCCCGACACCCTGCTCCACGTGCACGCCCGCACCGCGGAGCTGTTCCTGCCCGACGTGCCGGCGAGCCCCATGCGGCGGCCACGGCCCCTGTTCGAGTTCGTCTTTCCCGCGCTCGACGCCTGGACCACCGGCTGGTTCGCGGGCGTATGGCGGGAGGACGGCACGCTCGTCGACGACCTCGACCTTCCGGCCGACCTCGTCTGGCAGGCGGACTGGCGCGACCGCCTCGACACCATCTGGACGACCCCCGACGGCCGCTTTCGCCTGGCGGCCACGGCGGGTGCGCACCGGACCACGCTCGTGGTGGGCGCACCGCTGGCGGGCTTGGCCGCCGCCGAACAGCGGGCTGCCCTTTTTCAGGTCGCCACGTTCTTCCTGTGGGTTCCGCTCCTCCTGGGCATCGCGTGGTTCCTGTTCGCCCGACTGCTCGAACCACTCGGCCGGATCACCGACACGGCCCGGAAGATCCGCGCCGGCACGTTCGACGAGCGGGTCGCCGTGAGCCGTACCGACTCCGAGTTTCACGAGATGGCCGAGGCGCTCAACGAGATGCTCGACCGCCTCGACACGATCCGCCAGTCGCAGGCACGCTTCAACGCCGACGTCGCCCACCAGCTCCTGAACCCCGTGCACGCGATCCTGCTCGAGACCGAGGTCGCTCCACGCCGCTCGGCGGAGCAGGCCGCCGAGGCACTCTCGCGCATCGACGGTCTCGCCCGACGGATCGGCGCGATCTGCGACGTGCTTCTGACCTATGCCCGCACCGGCGGCCTCGATCCGGCCCGCCTGCGACCGATCGACCTCGAGCCGGTCGTCGCCGCCGCCATCGACCGCGTCGCGGCCCGGGCAGCCGACCGCGGGATCACCATCGATCCGCCGCCGGTGGGCGTGGTCGTCCGCGGCGATGCGGCGCTCGTGGAGGAAGTGTTCGTCAACCTGCTCGCCAATGCCGTGGAGCACAGTTCGGCCGCGGGCCGGATCGAGATCGCTGCCGGCGGCGACGAAGCCGGTTGCCGGATCGACATCGTCGACCATGGCGGGGGCATCGCCCCCGCCGACGTGCCGTTTCTCTTCAAGCGGTTCCGCAGCGGAAAGCCCGAGGGCGGACACGGCATCGGCCTGGCGATCTCGCGGCGAATCCTCCAGAGCCACGGCGGCAGCCTCACGCACGCGGCCACGCCAGGGGGCGGAGCCACGTTCACGCTCCGCTTCCCGGCCGCCGCGAGCGGTTCATGAACGGCCCATGAACGCCGCATGAAGCGGCCATGAAATCCGCTTCGTTCGGGCGGCGATGCTCGATCCCCGGCGCCGCGGCTGCGTACGGGAGCGGTGTGCCACGCTCGGCACGCCCCCCTCTCGCCACACCGCAGGTGACCCATGACTCCTCACGACGTTCTCGCTTCGCTGGCCCGGATGCTCCCTACGCGGCAGTTGCGCCGCGTCCAGGCCCGCCGGCTCGCCCGCGTGCTGCGGCGTGCCCCCGGCCAGGTTCCGCCGGAGTCGCTGGAGCCCCGGTCGATGATGTCGACCACAACGGGTGACCTGGCCACGGCGACCACCGTGGCCACGGAGCCGGCGGCCTACACCACGACGCTCGTCGTGCCCCGCACGTTCACGATCACGTGGGCTTGGAACGAGAACCGGACGATCACCGACTTCAACCCCGCAGCCGACAGGCTGTCGCTCGACTGGTTCAGCGGGAGCGAACTGAAACTCGCCGACGAGGCGGGCAGCGCCGTGCTCCGCATCCCCGCGATGCAGCAGTCGTATCGGCTCGAGGGCGTGCCGCTGTCGCGGCTCACCACGGCCAACTTCACCTGCAAGGATTCCTCGGCCACCGCCTCCATCGCCAGCGTGATCGCGGCGGCCCCCCAGCCGTCGCCCGCCCCCGCACCATCTCCGACACCCGCGCCCGTGCCCGCACCGGCTCCCACCCCGAACGCCGCGCTGCAGTTTACGGTGGTGTCCGACTGGGGCAGCGGCTTCAACGGGGACGTGAAGGTGACCAACACCGGCACGACACCGCTCACCGATTGGACGGTCACCTTCGACTTCGACGGGCCGATCTCCAGCCTCTGGAACGGCACGATCGCCTCGCGGCAGGGCTCGACCTACACGGTGACCTCGGCCGGCTGGAACGCCACGCTCGCCCCCGGCGCATCGGCGACGTTCGGCTTCGGCGCGAGTCCCGGGGGCGCGGCCGCCGTGCTCCGCAACCTGACGCTCGTCGGCGTCTCGGCGGCGCCGGTGCCTGCTCCCACGCCCACACCGACACCGCTGCCCACACCGACACCACTGCCGACTCCCACGCCCAGCCCCGCACCCGTGCTGCAGCCGGGGGGCATCAACTCCGGGAATCCCGGAGACGCCCGCTGGGGCGAGGCCTACTTCGCGCCCTATGTCGACATGGCTGCCTGGCCCGTACCAAACCTCCTGGAGATCGCCGCCTCGCGTGGCGTGGCGCTCGTGTCACTCGGCTTCCTCCAGGCGGCTCCCGATGGCACGCCGGCCTGGGCCGGCCTCGCATCGCTCAGCCCCAGCTCCGCCGACGATCAGGCCGTGGCGATCAACCGGTCGATCCGGGAGTTTCAGGCGGCCGGCGGCGACGTGATGATCTCGCTGGGTGGTGCGGCCGGGACGAGCCTCGCCCAGTGGTATGCCTCCCGCGGCCGCTCCGCCGCCGACCTGGCCGATGCCTACGCCGGCATCGTCGATGCGTATTCACTCAATCGGATCGACTTCGACATCGAGGGATCGGCGGTCGCCGACCAGGCTGCGATCACGCTCGGCAGCGCGGCATTGAAGCTCCTGCAGCGGCTCCGGCCCGGCCTCGAGGTCTGGTACACGCTGCCGGTGCTGCCCGAGGGCCTCACGCCCGACGGCGTGGCGGTGGTGCGGGCCGCCCTCGACGCCGGCGTGGTCCTCGACGGCATCAACGTGATGGCCATGGACTACGGCGAATGGGCCGCCCCCACCACCGGACCCAACGCCAGGACGATGGGGGCCTACGCGGTGCAGGCGGCCACATCGACCCACGCACAACTGACGAGCCTGTTCGCGACCTGTGGACAGGCCTTCGGCTGGAACCAACTTGGAGTGACTCCGATGATCGGCGTGAACGACGTGCTCTCGGAGGTGTTCACCCTCGCCGATGCCCAACGTCTCGAGGACTTCGCCCGCGAGAAGGGCCTGGGCATGCTCTCGATGTGGTCGGTGGCCCGCGACAACCCGGGAACGCTCGGACAGGCTACCGCCGTCGCCTCGGGCATCAGCGATCCGGCTGGCAGCTTCAGCAGCGCCTTCCGCGATTACGGCATGCAGAACACCGTCTCCCCGAGCACGCCGACTCCGGCACCGCAGCCGACTCCCGTCCCGGCGCCAAGCCCCACGCCCACGCCCGACCAGTCGATCGTGACGTTCGACAAGGTGCTCTCGGCCTACTTCCCCGAGTGGGGCATCTACGGCCGCACGTTCCAGGTGGCCGACGTGCCGGCGGACCGCCTCAACCACCTCATCTATTCGTTCCTCGACCTCACGAGCGCCGGCACGGTGGCGATCACCGACACCTATGCTTCGCTCGAGAAGCGGTTCTCGGCCGAGGAGTCGGTGTCCGGCGAGGCCGACCAGTGGTACTACCCGCCCGGCGATCCCCGGGCCACGCAGACGGTGTGGGGCAACTTCAACCAGCTCGCGCAGCTCAAGGAGAAGCACCCCCACATGAGGATCAGCATCGCCGTCGGCGGCTGGACGCTCTCCGACCACTTCAGCGCCGTCTGCTCGACGGCGGCCGGCCGCGAAACGTTCTCCTCGTCGCTGGTGGCCTTCCTCGACACCTACCGGATGTTCGACGGCATCGACTTCGACTGGGAGTATCCGGGTGGCGGCGGTGAGGCCGGGAACTCGGCGAGCCCGAGCGACGGTGCCAACTACGCATCGCTGCTGGCACTGGTCCGGCAGAAGTTCGACTCGCTCGGTGCCCGGTTGGGCCGGCGGTACGAGATCTCGGTCGCATCGCCTGCCGGCTTCGACAAGATCGCCACCTTCAACCTGCCCGGCCTTGCCCCGCACGTCGACTTCTTCAACCTCATGGCCTACGACTTCCACGGCACGTGGGAGAGCACGACCGGCCACCAGGCCGCGTTCACCGGCGATCCCACCGGTTACGACGTGAAGACGGCCGTGGAGGCCTACCTGGCAGCCGGCGTGCCGGCGGGCAAGATCGTGCTGGGTGCCCCGCTCTACACCCGGGCTTGGAGCGGCGTGGCCGATGGCGGCGACGGCGGGTATCTGGAACAGGCGTCCGGTGCGGCTCCGGGCACGTTCGAGAAGGGGGTCTACGACTACAAGGATCTCCTCGCGCAGGTGCAGGACCCGGCCAGCGGCTGGAAGCTCTACTGGGACGACACCGCCCAGGCGGCCTACGTCTACAACGCCTCGAAGGGGCTCTACAGTTCGTTCGAGACGCCGACGTCGATCGCCCAGCGGGCCCAATGGGCCGAAGACATCGGCCTGGGTGGCATGATGTTCTGGGACATCACGGGCGACGCGACAGGATCGCAGGAGAGCCTCCTCGAGGCGGCCTACGACTCGTGGGTGCTCGATCTCGACCTCGAGGCGATCCGTAGCCTCTCGAGCCTCACCGCCGAGACCGTGATCGGGGGCGATGGTAGGATCTCCGCCCTGCCGACCGCGGGCTGATGCGGCCGGCTTCCGGCAGGTGCTGCCATGGTTGAGTCGTCCGCCAGCGATATCCCCGCCCTCGCCCGCCAGCTTGCCGCTGCCGACCCACTCCGTCGGGCCGAGGCGGCGGAGCGCCTCTGCAGGTCGGGAGCGGCGGCACGCCCCGTGGCGTGCGACCTCGTGCGCGCCTGCGGCGACGACGAGCCCGACGTCCGCGAGTGGGCCGTCGCCGCGCTCGAGGAACTCGGACCCCCGCCGGACGGCACGCTCGGCGACCTCGCCGCGCTCGCCGCCGATGCCCACCCGCTCGTAGCCTACTGGGCGGTCACGCTTCTGGGGCGGTCTGGGAAGGCTGCGGCGTCGGCGGCGCCGGTGCTGGCGACCTGCCTCGGTTCGACCGACACAGCCGTCGCCCAGCGGGCCGCCTGGGCTCTGGGCAAGATCGGGGCGGCGGCCGGCGACGCGAAAGCGGCACTCGAAACCGCCGCTGCCTCACCCGATCCGCGGCTGGCCCGGCTCGCACGGGAAGCACTCGACCAGGCAGGCCAGTGAAGCCCTGCCGGCTACGTGCTCCGGCGAACCGCTTCCGGCACGGTGACGGTCGATTCCTAGGAGTGTGTTGCCGGCACCACTCCCTCGCCTGTCACGACCACTGCAGTCCGCGGTGCTGGTCGCCGCCGCGCTGGCCCTCTGCGCGGCCGCTGGGGCGCAGCAGCCGCCCGTGCCCGGCCCGGTGGCCAAGCCCTGGGACGCGGTCCTGATCGCGAGCTTCAACATCCAGGTGTTCGGCGAGTCGAAGATGGCCAAGCCGGAGGTGGTCGAGGTGCTCGCCCGCGTGGTGCGGCGGTTCGACGTGGTTGCGATCCAGGAGGTGCGGGCGAAATCCGACGGCGTGATCCCCGCGTTCGTTCGGGCGGTCAATGCCGACGGAAGCCGCTATCACTACGTGATCGGCCCGCGCGAGGGACGCACGAACAGCAAGGAGCAGTACACGTTCGTGTACGACACCGACCGGATCGAGGTCGATGCCTCGTCGCTCGGCGTGGTGCCCAATCCCCAGGACCGCATGCACCGCCCCCCGATGCACGTCCGGTTTCGCACCCGCGTCACGCCGGCCGAGATGGCCTTCACCTTCTGGCTGGTCAACATCCACACCGACCCCGACGAGGTGCCGCAGGAGCTCGATGCGCTCACCGGCGTCTTTCAGGCGATGCAGACGGCTCGGCCCGACGAGGACGACGTGATCGTGCTCGGTGACCTCAACGCCGGCCCTCCCGAGTTCACCGCCTTCAAGCGGATCCCCGGGATCGGCTGGGCCGTCTCCGGCGTGACGACCAACACCCGACGCTCGAAAACCTACGACAACCTCGTGTTCGCCCAGCCGGCCACCGCCGAGTATCTCGGCCAGTGGGGCGTGCTCGACCTGCAGAACACGTTCGGCCTGCCGCTCGACAAGGCGCTCGAGGTCTCAGACCACAACCCGGTGTGGGCGGCCTTCCAACCGGTCGAGGCACGGCCGCAGGGGTCGCTGGCCGGTGCGGGCGGCGGCCCGCTCCGCTGACGTGCCGCGTGGGCACCCCGGGAAGATCAGCCGCCGCGGTAGGCTTGGAGGAGGCCACGTCCCGGGCTGCCCCCCAAAGGATCCAACATGGTCTCGACGCTCGTGCGCGCTTTCCGTCTCCGTTGCCCACGGTGCGGCGAGGGCCGCCTGTTTCGCGGTCTTGTGCGCATGAACGACTCATGCTCCGCCTGCGGGGCGAGTTTCCGGCGCGAGCAGGGCTTTTACCTCGGCTCGATCTACATCAACTACGGCGCCACCGTGATCGGCACCGGGGCCCTCTACGCGATCCTCGTGTTCGCGTGCGGCTGGTCCCACGAGGCGGCACTCGTCGCCTGCCTCGTCGCCGCGGTGGCGTTTCCCGTGTGGTTTTTCCGCTGGGCGCGGAGCCTGCTGCTCGCGCTCGACGGAACGGTCAACCGCGCGCAGGCGGCAGGGGCAGACCCGGCCGGTGGCGTGGCCGCCCTCGCGGGTGACGACGCCCGGGCGGGCTGCGCGATGGGCGTGGCGCTGGTGCTGATCCTCCTCTTCGGGCTCGGCATGGCGCTCGTCACGATCCTCGTCGCCGTGGAGGCCGACGCCGCGGACCTCGTGCCCACCGTGGGGTCGATCGAGCGGCTCGATCCGCGGCTCGACGCGCTGGTGCCGCCGAACGCGGCCATCGAGGTGCTGGCGATGGGTTTCGAGTGGGCCGAGGGCCCGGTCTGGATGCCGGCGACGGAGGAGCGGGGGGCCTGCCTGCTCTTTTCCGACGTTCCCCGGAACCGCGTGAACCGCTGGCGACCGGGTTCGGGCGTCGACGTGTTCCTGGAGCCGGCCGGCTTCAGCGGGCCCCACGACTACGGGCACGAGCCGGGTTCCAACGGCCTCACGCTCGACCGCGAGGGCCGGCTCGTGATCTGCGAGCATGGCGACCGCCGCGTGTCGCGGCTCGAGCCCGGCGGTGGCCGACGGACGCTCGCCGATGAGTTCGGGGGCCAGCGGCTCAACAGTCCCAACGACGTCGTGGTTCACTCCTCGGGCGCCATCTACTTCACCGATCCGCCGTACGGCCTGCCGAAACAGTGGGAGGATCCGCGACGCGAGCTCGACCACTGCGGCGTCTACCGGATCGGTGTCGACGGTCGGTTGACCCTGCTGTGCCGGACGATGTCACGGCCCAACGGACTCGCCTTCTCGCCCGACGAAACCACGCTCTACGTGGCCCAATCGGATCCCGCGGCGCCGGTGGTGAAGTCCTTCCGCGTGCTCGGCGATGGCACGCTCGACGAGGGCCGCACCTTCTTCGACGCCAGCCGGCTGGCCAGGGACCGCCGGGGGCTGCCCGACGGGCTGAAGGTCGACGCCACCGGGAATGTCTTCGCCACGGGCCCGGGAGGCGTGCTCGTGCTGGCACCAGACGGCACGCACCTGGGCACGCTGCTCACCGGTCAGGCCACCGCCAACTGCGGCTTCGGCGAGGATGGCTCGACCCTCTTCATCACCGCCGACTCGCTCCTCTGCCGGGTCCGGCTCACCACGAAGGGGCTGCTGCCGGACCCCGTCAGATGATCCCGCGGGCCGAGAGCAGTGCGAGCACCGCGTCGACGCACCGTGCCACCGGCCACTCGTGCGTCGGCAGCACCAGGTCGGGCGCGGCCGGCGGCTCGTAGGCCGCCGACACGCCCGGGAAGTTCGCGATCTCGCCGATATCGGCCTGGGCGTAGTGGCCGTCGGTGTCCCGCGTGCGGCAGACCTCGACCGGCGCCGAGAGGTGCACCACCAGGAAGCGATCCTTGCCGATCCGTTCGGCCGCCTTGCGACGGACCTCCTCATCGGGTGCCACGAACGCCGCCAGGCAGATCACGCCGGCATCGTTGAAGAGGTGCGCCACCTCGACGCTCCGCCGCAGGTTCTCGCTCCGCTCGCGGGCGGAGAAGCCGAGATCCTTGCTGATCCCCTGCCGCATCGCGGTGCCGTCGAGCACGACGACGGCCCGGCCCGCGTCGAAGAGCCTCCGCTCCACCGCCTGGGCGATCGTCGTCTTCCCTGCACCGGCGAGGCCGGTGAAGAGGACCGTGGCCGGCTTCTGGCCGAACCGGGCCTCCCGCTCCGCCGCCGTGACGGTGCTGTGGTGGTCGGCCGCCGTATCGGCGCCACCCCACTCCACGTCCTCGCCGTCACCGGGCTCCCGGTCGAGGATCATGCCGGCAGCCACCGTGGCGTTGGTGAGCCGGTCGATCATGATGAAGGAGCCCGTCGCGCGGTTGCGGCGATAGGCGTCGTAGGCGATCGGGCTCGTGAGCGTGATCCCGCAGCGGCCGATCTCGTTGAGGGCCAGCGTGGGGGCCGGCTGGCGGTGGAGCGTGTTGACGTCGACCCGGTAGCGGAGGCTGGACACCGCTCCCGGCACCACCTTGCTCGTCTGCTTGAAGAGATACTGCTTGCCGGGAACGAGCGCCTCCTCGTTCATCCACACCACCATCGCCTCGAAGGCATGGTCGACCTTGGGCACGTTCCCGGGACGCACCAGCATGTCGCCCCGGCTCGAGTCGATCTCGTCCTCGAGCGTGATCGTGACCGACTGCGGCGCGAAGGCCTCGTCCAGTTCGCCGTCGAAGGTGACGATGCTCTTCACGCGGCTCTTCCGCCGCGAGGGGAGCGAGACGATCTCGTCGCCCCGGCGGATGATGCCCGACGCGACCGTGCCGGCGAACCCGCGGAAGTCGAGGTTCGGCCGCAGCACGTACTGCACCGGGAAGCGGAAGTCCTCGAGGTTGCGGTCGGAGCCGATGTAGACGTTTTCCAGCAGCGGCATCAGCGGCGAGCCGGTGTACCACGGCATGTTCGGGCTGGAAACGACCACGTTGTCGCCCTTGAGCGCCGAGATCGGCATGAAGTGCACGTCGGGGAGTTCGAGCCGGCTCGCGAAGTCGACGTAGTCGGACCGGATCCGCTCGAACACCGCCTGGTCGTAGCCGACGATGTCCATCTTGTTGACCGCCACCACGATGTGCTTGATCCCCAGGAGCGACACGATGAACGAGTGCCGCTTCGTCTGGGTGAGCACGCCGTGCCGGGCGTCGACGAGGATGATGGCGAGGTCGGCCGTCGAGGCTCCCGTCGCCATGTTCCGCGTGTACTGCTCATGGCCGGGCGTGTCGGCGATGATGAACTTCCGCTTGTCGGTCGAGAAGTAGCGGTAGGCCACGTCGATCGTGATCCCCTGCTGCCGCTCGTCCTCGAGGCCGTCGGTGAACAGCGCGAGATCGACCTCCTCGCCGGTCGTGCCGTAGCGGCCGGTGTCCTTCTTGATGGCCGCCAGCTGGTCCTCGTAGATCATCTTCGACTCGTAGAAGAGCCGGCCGATGAGCGTGCTCTTGCCGTCGTCGACGCTGCCGCAGGTGATGAACCGCAGCAGTTCCTTGCGCTCGTGCTGGGCGAGGTAGGCGTCGATGTCGGTGGCGATGAGGCTGGATTGGTGTGACATGGGAGTCCGGCGTCAGAAATAGCCTTCCTTCTTCTTCTTTTCCATGCTGCCAGCCTCGTCGGTGTCGATGAGCCGTCCCTGGCGCTCGGAGAACGTGGTGAGCAGCATCTCCTGGATGATCTC
>JBJTDZ010000011.1:0-22137 GCA_046092585.1 Pirellulales bacterium
GGGGCAACCTCGCTGCCGACGAAGCCCGGCTGCTCGAGGAGATCCAGCACCAGCTCCGCACGATGTATGTGGAGGCGCGAGCGTGACGCGGACCGCGCAGGTCGCCCTTCCAGGGAAGCCCAATCGCGTGAGCGGTACGACTCCGTCACGCCGAGCGCGATCCCCATCGCTCACGCGATTGGGCTTCCCGGACAGGCCCTTGCTCCACACCGGCGCTGGCTCCGGGAAGCGTAACCGCGTAAGCGGTACGACTGCGTCACGCCGAGCGCGATCCCCATCGCTCACGCGATTGGGCTTCCCTGGAAGGGCGACCTGCGCGGTCCGCGTCACGCTCGCGCCTCCACATACATCGTGCGGAGCTGGTGCTGGATCTCCTCGAGCAGCCGGGCTTCGTCGGCAGCGAGGTTGCCCCTCGTCTTCTCCTCGAGCATGTCGAGGGTGTCGATGAAGTGCTTCGCCGTGGCGAGGTTCTTGATCGCCTTGTTGGTGATCGGATTGGGAATTCGCCCCAGGGCCATCAGGGCCTGGGTGAAGAGCGTGTGCACGAGAAACTCGAACGTGGCTGGCGGCATCCGCCCGCCGCCCTCGGCCTCGTCGCCCTGGGCCGTAACGTCCGTCTCGTCTGCCATCGCTCCTCCTCGGGTGCTCGGGCCGGATCAGGCCTCGGCCACCCACGCGCTGCCGGCGTGCCGCTCCACCGCCGCGGCCACGAGGCCGGCGAAGAGCGGATGGGCGGCCGTGGGCTTGCTCTTGAACTCGGGGTGAAACTGTACGGCCACGAACCAGGGGTGGTCGGCCAGCTCCACGATTTCCACGAGCGAACCGTCGGGATTCGTGCCGGCGATCACCAGGCCAGCCCGCTCCAGTTGCTCGCGGTAGCGGCCGTTGAACTCGTAGCGGTGGCGGTGCCGCTCGGAGATCCGCGTCGTGCCGTAGGCGGCGGCCGCCTTCGTGCCCTCGGCGAGCACGGCCGGCTGGGCACCCAGCCGCATGGTGCCCCCCTTGTCGACCACCGCGTGCTGCTCGTCCATCAGGCAGATCACGGGGTGGGGCGTGTCGCGGGCAAACTCGGTCGAGTGGGCCCCCTCGAGGCCGGCGCAGTGCCGGGCCACGTCGATCACCGCGCACTGCATGCCGAGGCAGATGCCGAGGAAGGGCAGCTTGCGTTCGCGGGCGAAGCGGATCGCCTCCACCTTCCCCTCCACGCCCCGTTCGCCGAAGCCCCCGGGCACGAGCAGGCCGTCGAAGCCGGCCAGCAACCGCTCCGCCCCCTCGCGCTCGATGTCCTCGCTCTTGATGGGCTGCACCCGCACCTGCGTCTTGTGGGCGATGCCGCCGTGGTCGAGGGCCTCGTAGATGCTCTTGTAGGCATCGCGGTGCTCGGCGTACTTGCCCACGAGCGCGATCGAGATCTCGTGCTCGGGATTCCGCAGGCGGTGGAGGATGTCGTGCCATTCCTCGAGGTCGGCCGGCCTCGTCTGGATGCCGAACCGGCGGAGGATGATCTCGTCGATCTTGTTCGACTGCAGCGAGAGGGGCACCTCGTAGATCGAGAAATCCTTGTCGCGTTCCTCGATCACGCAGTCGAGCGGCACATTGCAAAAGAGCGCGATCTTCTCGCGATCGCTCACGTCGAGGGCCCGCTCGGTGCGGCAGACGAGGATGTCGGGCTGGATGCCGATCTGGCGGAGGATGCCCACGGAGTGCTGGGAGGGCTTCGTCTTCAGCTCGCCGGCAGCCTTGAGGTAGGGCACGAGCGTGAGGTGGATGAAGATGCAGTTCTCACGGCCCACCTCCAGCGGGATCTGCCGGATCGCCTCCAGGAAGGGGAGGCTCTCGATGTCGCCCACGGTGCCGCCGATCTCGGTGATGGCGATGTCGGTCTCGCCGTCGGCGAGGTTCTTCACCATCTCCTTGATCTCGTTGGTGATGTGGGGAATCACCTGCACGGTCTTGCCGAGAAACTCCCCCCGCCGCTCCTTGTTGATCACCGAGAGGTAGATCTGTCCGGTCGTGTAGTTGCTCTCGCGGGTGAGCTTCGTGGAGGTGAATCGCTCGTAGTGGCCGAGGTCGAGATCGGTCTCGCTCCCGTCGTCGAGCACGTACACCTCGCCGTGCTGGTACGGGCTCATCGTGCCCGGATCGACGTTGATGTAGGGATCGAGTTTCTGCATCCGCACCCGCAGGCCGCGGGCCTCGAGGAGCATCCCGATCGAGGCGCTGGTGAGCCCCTTGCCCAGCGAGCTCACCACGCCGCCGGTCACGAACACGTGCTTGGTCACGGTGCGAGTTCCTTCCCGTCCGCCGGTGCCTGACATCCTGCGGCCGCCCTCGCGACCGTTCCGGAACCGGATTGAACCAGCGGCGCCGGAGGCGGTCAAACCCCGCCGCCTTTCGTCGCGGATGTCGTCGTGTATGGTTGAGGGATGCCACCGACCCCTGCCTCCGCCGCCCCCGCCACGTCGAATCTCCGGATCCGCAGCCTCGAGCCGCTGGTGCCGCCGGCGCGGCTCTGTGCGGTGCTCCCGCTCGACGATGCCGCCCTGAAGACGGTCGTGGAGGGCCGCCGGGCCGTCGAGGCGATCCTGGCGGGCCAGGATCCCCGGCTGATGGCGGTGGTGGGCCCCTGCTCGATCCACGATCCCGACGCCGCCCGCGACTACGCCGCCCGGCTCCGCGGCCTGGCCGAGCGGGTCTCCGACCGGCTCCTCGTGGTCATGCGGGTGTATTTCGAGAAGCCCCGCACCACGGTCGGCTGGAAGGGCCTGATCAACGACCCGCACCTCGACGACTCCTTCGACGTGGCCACGGGTCTGCGGCTGGCCCGGTCGCTGTTGATCGAGATCGCCCGATCCGGGCTGCCCACGGCCACGGAGTTTCTGGAGCCGATCACGCCGCAGTACATCGCCGACACGATCGTGCTCGGGGCGATCGGTGCCCGCACCACCGAGAGCCCCACGCATCGCCAGATGGCCAGCGGCCTGTCGATGCCGGTGGGCTTCAAGAACTCCACCGACGGCTCGCTGCAGGCGGCGATCGACGCGATGCTCGCGGCGAAGACACCGCACAGTTTCCTGGGCATCGACGACGACGGCGGCATCGCGGTGGTGTCGACCACGGGCAACCCGTGGGGCATGCTCATGCTGCGGGGCGGCCGGTCGGGCTCCAACTACGGGCCCGAGGTGATGGCCGAGGCCCGGGCGAAACTGGAGAAGGCGGGGCTGCCGGCCCGGATCGTGGTCGACTGCAGCCATGCCAACTCGGGCAAGGATCCCACGCGGCAGTCGGTGGTGTGGCGTGACGTGCTCGGGCAGCGGGCGGGTGGCGATCGCTCGATCGTGGGGCTGATGCTCGAGAGCAACATCCACCCGGGCAGCCAGCCGGTGCAGGCCGACCGCTCGAAGCTCGCATATGGGGTGTCGGTGACCGACGCCTGCATCGGCTGGGAGGAGACGGAATCGCTCCTCCTCGAAGCCCACGCCCGGCTCGGCTGACCGCCGCCGGGGTCAGGAAGCCCAATCGCGTAAGCGATGGGGACCACGCCAAACGTGGCGCAGTCGTACCGCTCACGCGGTTACGCTTCCCGACCGCAGCACCGCTCGTAACGCTGCGCAGCCGTACGACTTCAGCGGTACGATGGCCGCGTGAACGCCCCCGCCCCGCCGCCGCGTCCCGTCGTCCGCCTCGGCTTCTGCGGCTTCTGGGATTCGTTCGACCATTACGACAACTTCTTCACGCGGCTGCTCGCACGGCGCTATGAGGTCGTCGTCTGCGACCGGCCCGACTTCCTGATCCACTCCTGCATCGGCCGGGGCCGCAACGCCCACCAGCGGCACGACTGCGTGCGGATCTTCTACACGGGCGAAAACCTCGCGGCCGACTGGCTGTCGACCGACTGGGCCTTCACGTTCGAGTACGACCCGCACCCGCGGCACATGCGGCTCCCGCACTGGCCGCTCTACGTCGATCCGCCGTTGCTCGTGAAGCCGGCCGACGTCGACGCCGAGCGGGTAGTCGCGGGAAAGACGCGGTTTTGCGGGTTCGTGGTGTCGAATCCACGGTGCGAGGTCCGCAACGAGTTTTTTCGGCGGCTCTCGCGCTACAAGCCGGTCGACTCCGGCGGCAAGGTGATGAACACGCTCGGCCATCGCGTGGCCGACAAGCAGGCCTTTCTCGCCGAGTGCCGCTTCACCATCGCCTTCGAAAACGAATCGCATCCCGGCTACACAACCGAGAAGATCGCCGAGCCGATGCTGGTGAACTCGGTGCCGATCTACTGGGGCGATCCGCTGATCGGCCGCGACTTCGACACCCGCAGTTTTCTCTCGGCCCACGACTGCGGCTCGCGGCGGGTGTCGGCGATGCTCGACGAGCTGGTCGACCGCGTGGTGGCGGTCGACCGCGATCCGGCGCTCCTGGCGGAGATGCTCGCGCGGCCGTGGTATCGGGGCAACAGGGTGCCGCGGTGTGCCGATGCCGACCGCATCCTCGAGCAGTTCACGCGGATCTTCACCACGCCGATCGAGCGGGTCTCGCGGCGGCGGGGCCTCGCCCGGGCAATCGGCCTCCACCGGATTCCCGATGCCGTCGGCAGCATCCGCCGGCGGATCGTGCGGAAGCATCGCCAGTGGCGTTTCCGCCGCGCCCCATCCGGCCCGAGCGCGTAATCCGCAGTCAAAGTAGGTGCAGGTTGTTGAACCTGCACTCGCTGCACCGCAGGTTGAACAACCTGCGGCTACGCCGGGCAGCGGATGCAGCATCGACCGTGGCGTCAGCAACGCCGAAGTCACCGGCCTTTGCCCTGGAAGCCCAATCGCGTAAGCGATGGGGACCGCGCCACACGTGGCGCGGTCGTACCGCTTACGCGGTTACGCTTCCCGGACGTGGCATCGACCGTGGCGTCGAAAACGCCGGGGTCGCGGGCCTCTGCCCCGGGAAGCCCAATCGCGTAAGCGATGGGGACCACGTCGTCCGATCGACTTACCGCACCGGCACCAGCGGCGGGGCGGCCGGCTCGGGGGCGTAGGGCGTGTCGGTGGCGCCCGTCACCGGTGCCGCTGCAGGCTGGCCGGGGAGCGTCGGGAACCCACCCACGGGCGTGACTGCCGGGCTCGCCGGTTGGATCGGGACGGCCACCGGCGCTACAGGAACCGGCACGGTCTGCGGGGCGGGCTGCGCCGCGGCCTGGCTGCGGGCGTTGAGATCGTCGATGAGCGTCTTCACCTCCGGGTGAAAGGCCAGCCCGCGGGCGGCGAAGACATCCGCCGGCGTCACACCAAAGCGGCCGTAGAGCATCGAGTTGGCGTTGTTGTCGACGGAGAGGTCGGCGCCGTTGATCGACACGCCGAGAAACAGGCCGCGGCTCCGGGCGTACGAGTAGATCTCCGCGCCGAGCCTGGCATCGGTGCCGGCGTTCGCCTGCCGGCCGACGGGCCCGAGGGCCACCGAGGCGTCGGCACCGAGCGTCACCTTCTGGCCGTTGAGGATGCCTTGCAGGCTTCGCGGCGTGGCAAAGATCAGCACGATGTCGGCCGACTGCACCCCGGCTTGGAATCCCAGGCTGCCGCCACCCATCGTGCACATCACCGGCGGGCTCCAGGTGCGGTCGGGCCGCCGCACCATCAGCACGCCGCGGCCGTAGTTCACGCCGAGGATGAAGCCGCCCTTGATCATGTCGGGGAAGATGGCCACGCCCTCGGCCTTGCCGAACATCGATGGCGGAATCGATTCGATCGCGAGGCTGCCGAACTCGTCGAGGGTTTCGCGCGAGGAGTTGACGGTCTGCAGTTCGGCCTGCCCGCCGGTCATCTGCATCTGCGCGGTGGCCGTGCCACCGGCGAGGGCGAGTGCGGCCGCGACGGCGAGCGTGGAGAAACATGAAAAGCAGCGCATAGCGAATCCTTTCGCGTGGGCATGGAAACCGACGAAAAGCCTATCCCGCGAGCCAAAATGCGGGAAGCGCAACTATGCCCGGGAACTGTAGCTGCGTCCGGGAGCCGCAACTGTGCCCGGGAAGCGTAACCGCGTGAGCGGTACGACTGCGTCACATCCGGCGTGGTCCCCATCGCTTACGCGATTGGGCTTCCCAGGCATCCGACGCTACGGCCGGTGCTGCGTCCGGGAAGCGTAACCGCGTGAGCGGTACGACTGCGTCACATCCGGCGTGGTCCCGCACGCTACGCGATTGGGCTTCCCGGGCCGCCGTCACTGCAGCTGGGGCACCACTGGCACCACCATCTCGCGGAGCAGGCCGGGGCTTTCGGGGCCGAGCGACGTGTCGGCCGCGCGGAGGTCGCTCTCCGCCCTCCAAAACTCCTGCCGCGCCGAGATCTCGAGCACGTCGGCCTCGAACTTCGCCTGCTCGCGGATCGTCACGCGGAGCACGTCGCTGCGGCCGAGCCGAAGCTGCTCCCGCTCGGCATTGGCCACGAGCACCGCGAGCTCCAGTCGCTTGGCGGCCTGCTTGTGAAACTCGTAGGCCCGCTCGAGCATCGAGAAGGCATCCTGCACCTCCGCCCGCACCTGGTCGCCCACGTAGGTCAGCTGCCGATCGAGCTGCATGAGCTGGGAGTCGAGCGTCACGAGTTTGCCCCGGGCGTCGCGCCGCTGGGCCGGCATCTGAAACACGAGCGAGGCCTGGAGCACCTGCCGGTCGAGGCCGCTGACGCCCGAGAGCGGGCTCTTGCCGTAGCCGGCATCCTGGTTGCCGAGGAGCTGGCCATCCACGCCGGGGAGCGTCTGGTTGGCGGCCAAGCGCCGCTCGACCACCAGCTTCTCCTTCTGGAGCGCCAGCCGCTGAAACTCAGGCCGCGATCCCAGGGCCCGGGCGAGCGACTGCTCGTAGAGGTCGACGGTCGGCGACACCGGCTGGGGCACGGGCCGCATCCGGGCCCGGCGGGCGAGCAGCGGCCGGCCCGACTGATCGCGGTGGTAGAGCGAGAGGTCGATCGTGGCCTGCTGCACGGCCCTATCCGCCTGCACCACGATGCCGTTGCGCATGGCGATGTTCTGCTGGTTGTCGACCCGCTCGATGTTGGCCACGGCCCCGGCGTTCACCTTCAGTTCAAGCTGCTCGTCGCGGTCGAGGGCGAGCTTCAGGATCCGCTCGCCGGCGCCGAACCGCTCGCCCGCACCCTGCCAGGCCCAGTAGGCCCGGGCGGCGGCCCGCATGTAGTCGAGCCGGCTCCGCTCGATCACCGGCTCCGCGAGAGCCATGTCGAGCCGGGCCTGAGCGTGGGTGGCGCGGGCCCGGTCGATGTCGCGGTTGCGGGCCAGCGGCACGTTGAGCCCGCCCCGAAACTCCCCGGCGTTGGCGGTCTTCTGCGCGAGGTTGTAGGTGGGAAAATCGCCGAAGCCGGTGCGGTAGCCACCGAAGGCCGACATACCGCCAAACATGAACTGCTGCGTGAGGCCGAAGTCGGAGCGGTAGTTCTCGTACGTGCCGGGATTGAGGGCGTTGCCGGCCATCGCCACGTTGGTGTCGAAGGCGCCCTGCGCGGTCGTGAAGCGTCCGGCCGCGATGTCGCGCTCGCGTTCGATCGCCTGGAGGAGCGGGAAGTGGAGCAACACGCTCTGCAGCACCTCGGAGAGCGTGAGTGGCTCGGGCCGTTCGTCCATCACCGAGCCCGGCACGTTCACCGCCCCGGAGATGTTGGGCGGCTGGATGTCGGCCGTGAAGGCGGCGGCACGGGGCGCCGCCGCGGGTATGCCTGGGGGCGAGGGCAGGAGTTCGGCACCGGCCGCCGGGGCGAGTGCCGGTGCGGCAACGGCCGGCGGCAGCGACACCACCGCGGCCGGTTCATCGAGCGGCCCGAACGGCGTCTGCGAGCCGATGGAGCCGAGGATCGCGTCGTCACCCCGGGCGGCTGCCGGAGCCAGCCAGGCCACCATCGCAACCAGCATCGCCGCAGCCGTCGCCGCAAACGCGAGGCGGCGGCCGATCACACCTTGATCTTCGGGGGCTTGCTGCCCTTGCCCTTGTCCTGGCCCTTGTCTTTCGACTCGGGCGCGAGCACCGGCGGGAAGCCGTTGAGCCGCCGCCAGATCTCGTAGCCCAGCGGCACGCGGTTGAGCAGCACCCAGCCCACGGCCTGGTTGCCCTGCCGCAGAAACTCCGCATCGGGCCAGACGTCGCCGGTCAGCTTCGATTCGGGTTCCACGAGCACCCGAAACTTCCCCGCCTGCGTGGCGGCCGCGTCGACCTGCCGCACCTTGCCGCCGAACGTGCCGATGGCCAACTCCGGCCAGCCCGAAAACTGGATTGCCGGCCAGCCCTCGAACTGCAGCCGCACGTGCGGGAAATCGCGGGCGCGATCCGCGTAAGCGAGCACCAGCGGCGCATCGAGGCCGTCGAGGAACAGCTCGACGACGCGATCGTTCGTGTCGGGCACGATCGTGCACAGCTCGTCGCCTTCCTTTACGTACTGTCCGCCCTGGCCCACGTTCGCCGCGACGCGGTAGACCACGCCGTCGCAGGGGGCCGCGACGTTGCGGGCCTTGAACCGCTCGATGCGGTTGTCGATGTCCTGTATCTCGCGCTCCACCGAAAACTGGTTCTGCTCGGCCTTGCGCAGGTTGCTGCGGGCCACGGAGATCGCGGAGAGTCCGTTGGCGTCGGCCTGGAGCAGCAAGGCTTCCTGCGTGAGCAGGGTGGCCTGGGCCCGCTGGATCTCGGCGTCGGCCTTGTCGGTGTCGGTCTGGGCGCGGTCCGACCGCATCCGCGCCTCGTCGCGGGAGAGCCGGCTCTCGAGGCCGCCGAAATTGGGATTGGTAAACAGGTCATCGAAGGTCTCGAACCGATTTTTCTCGAACTGCAGGGCGAACTCCGCGTTGGCTTTGCTCTGCCGTGCAACCTCCACCGACTTGCGGGCCGCCTCCCGGTTGGCCTCGGCCGCCTTCACGGCCGCATCCCGCGCCGATTCCTGTGCCTTGGCCGCGGCCGTCAGCTCGGCCACCTCCTCGCGCGCGGCCTGCAGGCGGCCCGCGAGAAACGTGCGCTGTGCGTCGAGCCTTGCGGCAAGCTCAGGGTCGTTGTCTTCGATATCGACGATGGGATCGTTCATCTTGACGCGGCTTCCCTCGACCACGTGCCAGGTGCGAACCTGGCCCGACACGCGAGCCGTGAGCACCTGCATCCGCTCGGTTGGGGAATATGCGGTGACCATGCCCCGGCACATTACGGTCTGCTGCCAAGGCACGAAGGCCAGGAAAACTGGCGTGGAGAGGAAGGCCAGGAAGAGCAGGCGACTGAAGGCCCGCACGAACCGGGGCGTCTCCGCACCGGCGAGTGCCGACCGTGGCGTGTCCTCCGCCCGATGGTCGTCGTGCCGTGGGGTCATGACCACTCCACCGTGCGGTCGCAGCGGTTCTTGATGTCGTCACGGGCCGTCACGATCACGAGCGTCCAGGGGGCGGCCCGTTCGAAGAGCGATTCGAGGAGCTCGGGGCAGGATCGCAGGTCGAGCCGGTCGAGCATGCCGTTGATGAGCAGCAGCCGTGGCTTGCCGGTGATCGCCCGGGCGATCGAGAGCCGCGACACGTCGTTGGCGGAGAGCGGCAGGCCGTCGGAGGCCAGTGGCGTGCCCACCCCCTGCGGCAGGCGGGCCACGGTGTCGGCGAGCCCCACCATCTCCAGAGCCCGACGCACGTCGGCCGCGGAGAGGTCGTCGCGGCCCACGCGGATGTTCTCCGCCACGGTGCCGGCGAAGGTCTCGGCCTGGCCCACGTACGCCAGCTGCAGTCGCGTCTGCTGGCGATCGAGCGACCTCGCGTCGAGGCCATCGAACTCGAGCAATCCCTCCGTGGGCACCCGCAGGAGGGCGAGCGTCTCCATGAGCATCGTCTTGCCACTGCCCGACGGCCCGTACACCGCCACCCGCTCGCCGGCCTTGATCTCGAGCCGGCGCAGCGGGCCGGCCCCCGTGCCGCGGCTCGCGGTCGCCCGCGGGGCCACCTCGGCCACCACCCGCATCGGCGAATCGCCATGCGGCAGCCGTTCGCCCCCCTCCGGCTCGAGCGGCAGCTGCTCGATCACGCCCAGTTTGTCGAGCGAGGCCTGGAGGTCGTAGAAGGTCTCGATGTACTTGCCGCTCTTGGAGATGGCGGCCAGCACGAGGGCCACGATGAGTTCACCGGCCACGAGCTGGCCGAGCGTGAGCTGGCGGTTGATCACGAGCCAGCCACCGAGCCCGAGCAGCACCGTCATCGCCACCGCCTCGAGCAGGAAGGCGAAGAGCGTCTGCCGCCACACCACGCGGAAGTGCCGCCGTCTCGCGGCCACATAGGCCGCGGCGAGGTCGTCGGCCCGCTGGTGGGCCAGTTCGCCGCCGCGGCCGAAGCGGAAGGTGTGGGGGCACTTCGCGAGTTCCTCGAGCCAGGCGGCCACGTCGAACTTCGCGTAGCTCTCGGCGATGCTCGTCTTCACGCCGCCGATGCCGAGCACGAAGAGCAGCACGAACACGAGCACCGCCATCACGGCGGCGAAGGTGAGCAGGTAGGGGTGGTAGAAGGCGAGCACCACGAGGCCCACCAGCGTGATCATCACCACGCCAATGCCGTCCACCAGCAGCGTCGCAAACGACTTCTGCACCGAGGCCACCTCGAAGAATCGGTTCACGATGTCGGTGGGATTGCGGCCGTCGAAGGCGTCCATCTCGGCACGGGCGAAGTGGTCGGCGAAGGCGTCGGCGGTGCGCACGAAGAACCGTCGCTGCAGGCATTCCACCACATAGAGCTGCATGGCCCGCAGGGTGGCGGAGAGCATCAGGAAGGCGAACATCACGCCGGCCAGCACGACCACCGGCCAGAGTTGCACGCCGAAGGCCACCGTGTTGACGAGCGCCTCGATGGCGGCGGGCGTCACGATCGAGAGCACGCCCACGGCGGCGGCGAAGGCCACGACGGTCCAGATGTCGCTCCGCTCGAAGCGCAGCGCGTCGGTCAGCCGCTTCCAGGGCCGCTTTGCCGGTCCTGCGTGGTGGTGGGTGTCTGCCATGGCGTCGTGGAGTGGATCATGATGATCGCTGCCGCCGGCCACAACCGGGAAATCGCCCGGCGTTTAACGGCCTTTCCCGGCCCGGAAGCCACCCTGGAAGCCCAATCGCGTAGCGTGCGGGACCACGCTTGCCGTCACGCAGCCGTACCGCTCACGCGGTTACGCTTCCCGGACGCTAGCCATAGCGTCGGGAGGTTCGCCTGCCCTGGAAGCCCAATCGCGTAAGCGATGGGGACCACGCTTGGCGTCACGCAGTCGTACCGCTTACGCGGTTACGCTTCCCGGAGCGCTAGGCATAGCGTCGGGAGGTTCGCCTGCCTTGGAAGCCCAATCGCGTAAGCGATGGGGACCACGCCGAACGTGACGCAGCCGTACCGCCCACGCGGTGATGCTTCCCGGAGCGCTAGCCATAGCGTCGGGAGGTTCGGCTGCCTTGGAAGCCCAATCGCGTAAGCGATGGGGACCACGCTTGGCGTCACGCAGTCGTACCGCTCACGCGGTGACGCTTCCCCGCGAGGGCCGTCAGAGACAACTGCCGCCGCCGGGCAGCCGATCATCCACACTGCTTGGCTTCGCGAGCCCGCTGCATGCCTTGGTGCGGGACGCCCGCGGAATCCCATGACCTCGCACGCTCTTCCATCGCGGGAAGCAGGTCAGGCCAATCATGCAGGGTAGCCGGATCAAAATCGGCGCCATTCGGCCAGACCAGGGTATGGACCTCCGGATCTAACCGAACCTGATTGAAGAGATCCTGGTCACGAAGAGGGCCATACATCGATCCGGCCAAGACCGGCCGGAAATCGATTTCGCGTACCAAGCCATCACGAAATGTGATTCGCAGGCGATGCGGACCAACAACCTGAAAATCGGTGACGCGATGAAGAGCATGAATCATGTCGGCACCTACGAAAGCGGATCAATCGGCAGGGGTTCTGACCCAGCCTGCAACCGGCCCCAATCGGCGACCAACTCCGACTGATGCAACTCGGCCCAAGCTTCCACCAGTCTAGCTTGCCGACGAGGAAGGCTCCCAGCGAGCAACTCTATGGGATCAAGGCCGTACACGGCCTCATCATCGCCGTGATAGGCGTGAAAATGGGGTGAGCGATGGGGCCCCAGTTCGCAGTACATGCGAATGATGATTCCGTAAAAGCGACTAAGTTCAGGCATGGCTAAGTTAGCCGGGCTTCACAGCCAGCCCCTCCGGCATCGCGAATCAATGTCCCGAAGCAGAAGATATCCACGCAACGTGCCTGAATAGACCTCAGCATGGGCGGGCATCGTCGCCATCCCAAAACTGTACGCCTGTTCATTCTTTCGTGCAACTGCCTTGGATGCCAAATCGCGTAGCGTGCGGGACCCCGCCTCGCGTCACGCAGTCGTACCGCTCACGCGGTGACGCTTCCCCGCGAGGGCCGTCAGAGGCAACTGCCGCCGCCGGGCAATCGCTTGCGGAGAAAATTCATCCGCTTCTCAAGCGGGAGCGCAAGCCGCCGTTTGATCCAGCGACTGGCTCTGCACGCTACGCCGTCCGCCGAGCATGGAGCAGTTCGCCCGCCGCGATCGGGCGTACATCTTCCGCGTTGACAGTGATCAGGGCCACAGTGTGCCCGCTGCCGTCCACAAACTCGACGTCATAGGCTCGGCCGCCTGCGTAGACATGCACGATCGTTCCGACATCACCACGACTGAGCCTTTCGTGGGGCGGTTCACAATCAAGCACGACGAGAGAATGTTCGGCAATCATGGCTCTTCATCCGGGTACGCGGTTACGAGTCGAGGAGGACGACCGGCCTCGACTATCCACACAGCCAATACGCTTGCAGAGCAATGGGATCCGCGACCGATTCTACCTTTCACAACGTATTTTACGCCGAACGGCGTCCGGACGGTAGCGAACTGCTCGCATGTGGCGGCCAGGGCCAAGAGATCGCTTGCCAGTTCCTGCCAACGATCACGGGCATAGCCGAGCGAGTGGAACCATGCCGCCTTGGAGCCGCCGTCGGGATGCTCAGGGTTGAGCAAGTAGTCGCGAACCTTTTGGGCGGCGACGTTCGCCGCGGTTACGTTTGGAATCGGCATCGGGTTTCAAGCAGCAGAACGAGCAGATATCCGCGCAACTTGTCTGCTGAGACCTCAGCATGGGCGGGTATCGTCGCCATCCAAAAAACTGTACGCCTGTTCATTCTTTCGTGCAACTGCCTTGGATGCCAAATCGCGTAGCGTGCGGGACCCCGCCTCGCGTCACGCGGTCGTACCGCTCACGCGGTGACGCTTCCCGGAGCGCTAGCCATAGCGTCGGGAGGTTCGCCTGCCTTGGAAGCCCAATCGCGTAAGCGATGGGGACCACGCTCGCGTCACGCAGCCATACGGCTTACGCGGTGACGCTTCCCCGCGAGGGCCGTCAGAGGCAACTGCCGCCGCCGGGCAATCGCTTGCGGAGAAAATTCATCCGCTTCTCGAGCGGAAGCGCGAGCCGCCGGCGGATCAAATCGTCGAGCTGCCTGTCGCTTTCCGCCGCGAGAGCGGCGAGGGCGGTCTGCCGAGACCGGGAAGCCGAGCGGCCGCGAGCATCGGGGCCCTTCTTCTGGTGATCTTTGCGAGCGATATCCCGCTCCCGGCCTGCGGCTTTCTTGCTCGCAATAATATCGTCGAGCGACGCTACAAGCAGTGTCATGCCGCCCACGTCGCGCTCAACGGCCCGGTCGCGCAGCCCCTCGAACGACTTCACGCCGTGGATCACCGGCATGAAATCGGCCTGCAAGCCCGTGGTATCGCCCTCGAGCCGATAGAGCCTTGAGACAGGGTAGAAAGGCCGAAGAATCGTCGCCTCGAGTGCCCTGGCCACTCGCTTGAGTTTCGTAAGGTTGACGGCGGTATCCCGAAACATGAAATCGAAGTCGAGCGTGGTCACAGGGGCTCCGTGCATGGCCGCCGCGGCATTGCCGATGAGCACCACCTCGAGGTGTTCAGCCTGCAGGGCGGCAAGGAGCGTCGAGAGCAGCGGCTGAGCGTTCATCAATGCTCCCGGTGGCAAACTACGATGTTCACGATACCCCGCGACAATGGCAGTCGCAACGCGGACGCAGCCATACCGCTCACGCGGTGACGCTTCCCGGAGGTGATCAGGTGGCCTGGAGGGATTCCACGCTGTTGACGTGGATCAGGGCCACCTGCGTCGTCCGATCGGCCTCCGGGTCGTACACGATGACTTTCGTCTTCGTCACGAGCACGCATTCCGGGTGCCGCACCTCGTGCACATCGCCATTCGAAAGCCGCATCACAAATGCCTCGAACGGCTGCCGGCGGGTGTATTCGCGAATCGTCTCGGAGTTCACGGGGGCTACTCCTCGGAGAGGCGGAACCACGAACGGGTATACGGGCGTTCATCCTACGCCACCCGCTTATTCGGTACAACCAATGCTCCTGCCCTGGAAGCCCAATCGCGTAAGCGATGGGGACCACGCTTGGCGTCACGCAATCGTACCGCTTACGCGGTTACGCTTCCCGGAGCAGCACCGGCTGTAGCGTCGGGAGGCCCGCCTGCCTTGGAAGCCCAATCGCGTAAGCGATGGGGACCACGCTTGACGTCACGCAGCCGTACCGCTTACGCGGTTACGCTTCCCGGAGCAGCACCGGCCGTAGCGTCGGGAGGCCCGCCTGCCTTGGAAGCCCAATCGCGTAAGCGATGGGGACCACGCTTGGCGTCACGCAGCCGTACCGCTTACGCGGTTACGCTTCCCAACGCAGCGTTAGCTGTAGCGTCGGGAGGCCCGCCTGCCTTGGTAGCCCAATCGCGTAAGCGATGGGGACCACGCTTGACGTCACACAGCCGTACCGCTTACGCGGTTACGCTTGCCAACGCAGCGTTAGCTGTAGCGTCGGGACACGTGCGGAGACCGTGTCAGCCCGACACGGTCTCCAGCCAGTCGGCAAACTTCGGATACGTCCGCTCGCGGTCAAACGCAGCCGCTGCGAGATGCCGAGCTCCTTGCCGACACGCCAGCAGTTGCTGGCGATCCGCCGCGAAGCCGGAGATCGCCTTCGCCAGTGAGCCGGGATCGCCGGCCGTATAGGAAACGCCTGCCGCATGCTCGTCGACGAGCGATTGCAACTCCCCCGGCAGCGAGTTGATGATTGCCAAGCCGGCCGAGGCGTAGTCACACGCCTTGTAGGGCACCACCACCCGTGACTCCGGCTTCACGCACACGAGGCCCACATGACAGCGGGAAAGCAGGCTCACATACGCCTGCCGTGGCAGGAGTCCGTGCACCTCGAGTCGGCATGAGCCATTGAGCGCTGCTGCGGCCCGACGCAGCCCGGCCTCGCCGGCACCCGTACCGGCCACGTGGATTGTGCCCCGCACGCCTGCAGCCGAGAGCTGCCTCGCCGCGGCCGGCAACACGTCGAGATCCTGCCCCGCCTCCAGCGTCCCCGCATACACACACTCGATCACCGGCGTCTCGGCCGTGGCGGAAACATGCCCGTCGGCCAAGGGCACCTGATTCACCAGCCGTGGTGGCGTCGGAAACTCCTGCGGATACCCGCCCACGTAACACACATGCTTCGGCAGCGCAGCCGGTGCATCGCGGAGCACGGCCTCCGCATAGGTATGCGTCGCGGCCGACGCGGCATCCGCCGCTGCCAGCACCGCCTGCCGCCGCTTGAGCATGCCGCCGAGCACGAAGGGTGCGATCAGTCGCTTGAAGAATCCCGGCCCGGGCAGGAGCCGGTCGAAGGTCTCGGGCCAGAGATCCATCACATCGAGTACGAAGGTCGCGTCCACCCGCTTCGCCAGTCGGGCGGCCGCCTCCGGGCTCTCCAAGGGAGGCAAACTGGCGAGGATGATGTCGGGCCGTTCGAGCTGGCCCGAGGAGATCGATTCGTTCGCCAGTCGTTCGAAGGTCTGGCCGAAGTCGCGATGGCTGCCCATCCGGGCAAAAGACACGTTCTTCCCATAGGGCCTCACGGCCACGAGCCGCACCGCAAAACCCTCGTCATCGCGGATCCCCAGCGGCGCCGAGCGGATCGCCTTGCGGCGATGGCTCCAGGTGGCCGTCCACCAGATCACATCGTGGCCGCGGGCGGCGAGGACGCGGGCCAGCGTCCAATACCGCAGGGGTGGGAGCCCTTCGCCCGGGATATCGTCAAACGGGTTGACCAACCAGACGGTCAGCGGCCTGGAGGCAAGGGGCTCTGGGGCGGGGCTCGGCATGGCAGGGAGCGTAGCAGACGCGCCCCCTCGCGTCATCCGCCGTGGTACAACCGCGGCATGCCCCCCATTCGTGCGATCGCCGCGTCACTCGCGCTCGCTGCGGCCGGGCTCGGAGCCAGCCCGACCGATGCACGCGCGCAGAATGCCGCTCTGCCGCAGATTGTGGCAAGCGGTTCGATCGCGCTGCCCGATGCGGCAGTCGATGCCGAGGGCGATGAAGTCCGCCTCACGGGCATCAGCGGCATCACATGGCTCGGCGACGACCGCTACGCCGCGATCATGGACAACAGCGACGTCGTCATCACCTTCTCGCTAACGCTCTCGCCAGAGGGCGAGCCGACCGCAGTGGCCAATCTGGCCGTGATCCGGCTTGCCGAGCGGCATGACTACGAGGATCTCGCCCCGTGCCCTGCCCCGCTGCAAAAGCGGATCGCGGCCCGCCAGCAACGGCGTGGCAAGCCAGAGCCCACGCAGTGCCTGCTCGTCTGCGAGGAAGATACCCCTGCGATCCGCGCAATCTCGCTGGACGACGGCAGCCTGCTGGGCGTCGTGCCGATTCCGCCACCGCTCGACCGCCCTCGGGTGAACCGCGGCCTTGAATCGCTCGCCGTCGATTCAGACGGCGCGATCTGGACAGCCAACGAGGAGGCCCTGCCCAACGATGGGCCGGCTGCCGGCGATGGCGGCACGATCGTGAGGCTCACCCGGATCATGATCCCTGAGGCAGGCCAGCCGGCAGCGGAGCCGGTGCAGCATGCCTATGCCGTCGATCTGCCGCATGAGTTCATGCGGCTGCTTGATGGGCAGAGGTTTTCGGGGGTCGTGGCTCTCGTGCCGCTCGGCCGCGAGCGGCTGCTCGTCTTTGAGCGATCAGCCGGGGCTGGCCTGCCTCCATTTGAAAACCGCATCGCCGTGATCGACACGGCTGCGGCGCCCAACGTCGCTTCGATCACGAAAGATCTCGCCAGCCAGCGGGAGCGAGTGATCGCCAAGTCGGTCGTGTGGCGGGATCAGCCGGGCTGCAATCTCGAGGGGCTCTGCCTCGGGCCTCCGCTCAGAGCTGGCGGCCGAGCGCTTGTCGCCGTCGCAGACAACGGCGGCATCGGCGGGCCAAACACCCTCATGGTGCTCCGGCTCGACGACGAGTAACGCGGCCCAAACTCCGCGCCCCTGCCCGCGGATCTGCCCGTAATAGCCGAAGGCCTTAAGGCCTCGGGCCGGTTGGCGCCCTACCCGTATACCGCCCGCGCGCTTCGCGCCTCGGCTATTTCACATCGAATCCGCGCCCGCTCTCCGCCGCCGGCCGCTGCATACCGATTCCGTAAGCCTGAAACCTTCGCAAGCGTCGATTACGACGAAAAAACCGCCGTAAGATTGACCACGGGGGAACGGAGGACAGGTCCAAGCAATGGTCCGCCGTTGGCATCGCTGGCTTGAGTGATTCACCCCTTCTACAGTTGGGTCTTCCTCTTCTGCCCACATTCTTTTCGGCAACTCCTCATGTGCGGCATCTGCGGCGTCATCTCCGACCGTAGCGACCTCGTTGAGCCAGCCACCCGCCGCATGATGGCGGCAATGGCCCATCGCGGCCCAAACGACGAGGGCTACGAGGAACTCCCGTTGGGGGCCGAGGAGTCTGGGCCCGTGGCCGGCTTTGGCTTCCGTCGCCTCTCGATTCTTGATCTCTCCACCGCCGGCCATCAGCCGATGTTCAACCAGAACACCGGCGACTGCCTGATCTTCAACGGTGAGATCTACAACTTCCGCAGCCTTCGGGCGCAGCTCCAACTCGGCGGTGTGCTCTTTCGCGGCACGAGCGACTCGGAGGTTCTTCTCCATGCCCTCGGCACATGGGGCGAAGCTGCGTTGGAGAAACTCCAGGGCATGTATGCCTTCGCCTACTACGAGGCGAAGAGCCGTCGCATCCTGCTGGCCCGCGATCCGCTTGGCATCAAGCCGCTGTATGTGTCGCAATGCAGCGACCGCTTCGTGTTCGCCAGTGAGATTCGTGCGATCAGGGCTTCGGGGCTGATTCCCGACGATCTCGATGTGGGCGGCATCGCCGGAATGCTCGCCTACGGGGCCGTGCAGTCACCACGTACCGTCTATCGGGATATCCGCTCGTTTCCGGCGGGTCACGCCCAATGGATCAGCGCGAGCGCGACCATCGGCACCCCGCGCACCGCACCCCGGCGGTTTTGGAGTTTCCCGACCGTCCGCCGCGCCGACATCGCGATCCCGGAGGCGGCTGCGTCAGTAAGGCAATTGCTCCACGAATCGGTGCTCCGCCACCTCGTGGCCGACGTTCCCGTCGGCGTGCTCCTCTCCGCGGGCATCGACAGCACGGTGATCGCCTCGTTCGCCCGGGAATACACCCCGCGTGTCACGGCTTTCACCGTCGGATTCGGGAAAATCCACGGCCAAGACGAGGTCGCGCTGGCGTCGGAGACCGCCCGCGAACTTGGCATCAACCATGTCGCCGTCGAACTCGACGCCGGCAACATGCGCGACAAATGGCATGATTGGATCGCCGACATGGATTCCCCGAGCATCGATGGCTTCAACACCTATGTGGTGAGCCGTCGTCTGGCGCAGGAAGGCGTGGTGGTCGGCCTTTCCGGGCTCGGGGCCGATGAACTGTTTGGCGGATACGACACCTTCTCCCGCGCCCCCACGCTGTCGCGCATGATGCGGGCAATGCCGTTCATTCCGGCCCCGCTGAGGGCCGGCGCCGCGAGGGCCATGGGGCGAATCGACGGCCGCAGCGGCGCCTTCGAAAAACTCGCCGACACCCTGGCTGGCGACTCGAGCGTCGCCGGCGTGGCCGTGTCGCTCCGCCGCACACTTCCCGACCTCGCCCTCCGGTCGCTTGGCCTCTCCCCGTCGGCAACCGGCCTGCTGCCAAACCACCTCCAAGCGCCGAGCGGAAGTGCCGCTGCGCTCGACGGCGATGCCTTCAACACCGTGTCGCGCATGGAGATGGCCCACTACATGGGCGATACCCTCCTCCGCGATACCGACGCCAACAGCATGCGTCATTCCCTGGAGGTGCGAGTGCCGTTCCTGGATCTTCCCCTGGTCGACTACGTCTCTTCGCTCCCCGGGCATACAAAACGGCAGGGCGGCGCGGTATCGAAGGCGCTCCTCCGCATGGCGGGCCGCAAGGCGATCCGCGACGGCATCGCCAATCGACCGAAAACCGGCTTTACGCTACCGATCGGCGATTGGATGCGGGGCGAGATGCGAGGGGCGTGCGAGGCTGCCATCGAGCGGCTGGATCGCGTGCCCTGCCTGGAGGGGCCGGAAGTCCGCCGCATCTGGAACACCTTCATTTCCGGCCGGCGGTCGATGCATTGGTCTCGGCCGCTGGCCCTCGTGGTGCTTGGCTCCTCCGTAGGCTAGTCTCGACGAGACCCTTCCAAGGCTCGTTGCATGTGCGGCATCGCCGGCGTCATCAGCAGCAATCCCGCCGCCATCGAACCCGCCGTCCGCCGGATGATGCGGGCGATGGTCCATCGCGGTCCCGACGACGACGGCTACGGGCAGTTTCCACTGGCCGGGGAGTCCGCGAGCGTCGGCTTCGGCTTCCGGCGTCTCGCCATTCTCGACCTCTCGCCGGCAGGCCATCAGCCGATGGTCGATCCTGCCACGGGCAACGCCCTCATCTTCAATGGCGAGATCTACAACTTCCGCGATCTTCGCCCAAGGCTGGAAGGGCTCGGTTGTCAGTTCCGCTCCTCGGGCGACACGGAAGTCTTGCTGCACGCCCTGTCGGCGTGGGGCGAACAAGCCCTCGACGAACTCGACGGTATGTTCGCCTTCGCCTTCTACCACGCGGCCACCCGTCGCGTGCTGCTGGCCCGCGATCCCCTGGGCATCAAGCCGCTCTACGTGGCCCGGGCCGCCAACTCGATCGTGTTTGCAAGCGAGGTGCGGGCACTGCTCGCCTCCGGCCTCGTTCCGAGTAATCTCGACCCGGCCGGCATCGCCGGGTTCCTGGCCTACGGGGCGCCGCAAGATCCGCTCACCGTCCATGCCCATGTGCGGTCTCTGCCGGCGGCCACCCTTGAATGGGTCGATGCCTCGTCGCTCTCGGGCGGCTTGCCGAGCCGACGCCGCTACTGGCGTTTTCCAGCTGCCGGGCCGGCCTGCGAGGACGAAGCGGCGGTGGCCCAGGTGCGAGAGCTTCTGGCCGATTCCGTGAGTCGGCAGTGCGTCTCTGACGTCCCCCTCGGGGTGTTTCTGTCGGCGGGGATCGACAGCGCCGCGATCGCCGCCCTGGCCATGCAGTCGCAGGGAGCGGCCAGCACCTTCGCGGTCGGCTACGACGTACCCGGCATCGCCGACGAGACAGCCGCCGCCGCCGAGACAGCCCATTTCCTCGGCACGCGGCATTTCCAAACGATCGTCGATGGTGAATGGGCAATCGCGCAGTGGACAGAGTGGCTCAAAGCCACCGACCGCCCGAGCATCGACGGCCTCAACACCTACATCGTGAGCGGCGCCGTCAAGGATCGTGACATCACCGTCGCCCTCTCGGGCCTCGGGGCCGACGAACTTTTTGGTGGCTATCCAACATTCCGCCGCGTGCCCCGGTTGCAGCGGCTGCTCCGCCTCGTGGCCTGGCTACCGCGTGGCCTGCGGCGGGCGGCTGCAGCAGCGCTGCTCGCCCCGCTGCCGGCAGGCAAGCGTGCCAAGGCGATCGACCTCATCTCGAGCGGCACCTCGGCCGTCGAGCTCGCCGCCCTTTCACGGCGGGTGATTGGGAACGGAGCCTTACGCAGCCTTGGGCTCGATGCCCGGCAGCTCGGCCTCAGTCCTCTCTACCTGGCACCAGAGGCCCACGAAGCATTTGGCTCCGGGCCGGCGGATAGTTTTAGCGCCGTATCGCAGGCCGAACTCTCGCTCTACATGGGCAACACGCTGCTGCGGGATTCCGACACCAACAGCATGGCGCATTCCCTCGAGATCCGCGTGCCATTTCTGGGTCAGCGGCTGGTCGACACCGCGGCCGGCATGCCGGGGAGCGTGCGAATGCCGACGGGAGCCTTGCCGAAGCACCTTCTTCGTCGAGCCGTCGCCGACAGTCTGCCGCAGTCGGTCTTCACCCGGCCGAAGACGGGCTTCTCGCTCCCCTTCGACGAATGGATGCGGGGGCCGCTGCGGGATTCCTGCGAAGCGGCGATCGACACGCTTGCCAACTGCCCGCTGTTCGAAGCCGGCGCGATCCGCCAAACCTGGGACAGGTTCACGTCCCGTCCCGGCGAAGTTCACTGGTCGCGGGCGCTTGCTTTGGTGGTGCTGGGCACCTACCTCGGCAAGCGAACGCCCGGCCCGTCACCGGCGTGATGGCGCACGTCTGGCGGTTACTCGTCAACCCAGTTGGCTTCGAGTTCCTGCCTGCCCTTCGGCGTCAACTGAAACCAATCAGTCCCAGACTGGTCTGTTGAACGGCTCACCACCCCTTCGGCTAGCAGTTCGTTCATGCAGGCGGAGATATCCGCCGCGGAAACATCCCCGTGGGCCGAGGCCCGTACATCCGCGACGATCGCTGCGACATTCTCCCGATCGTCAGCCATGGCATTGAGGCAGTGCAGCGTGAGGAGTGAAACTTTCACTTGACGCCTCCCGGACGAAAACGGAAACCGTGATTAACATATTCAGCGTCATCCTTCAGGCAGGCGAGTCCGCGGCGGTTCTTGCAGTCGCTGCTCCGGCAGGCCGGCTGTGGTGAGGTGAGCTTCACGAATCCGCAAGGCACGCGCTCCGTTCGCTCCGTTAGTGCAACATACGTTCTGTAAATCGCCGGTGCGTGCCCGTCCGAGTCGAGCGTAGCGAGACGAGGGCGGGCACGCACCGGCGGCCCGAGTTGAAGAGGTGGGCCATCGAGGTTTTCTTGGAAGTGTCTTACGCCACCAAGAAGGAACCT
>JBJTDZ010000012.1:0-12100 GCA_046092585.1 Pirellulales bacterium
TCGCCGTGCGGGCGGGCGTGCCGGGGTTGATCGGGTCGATGATGGGAGCCTGTGACTGGCTCTGGATGTTTGCGAAAACCCCCGCCTTTGCCCATCCTTCCACGGCCCAGGCCCGCCACGTCTTCGAGGCCCTGCCGCCAAACTGGCCGCCGACGAGGTTGTTGGCGGTTTGCACGTCGTAGGAACTGGTGAACGGGCCGACCGGCTCGGTGGTGCAGCACGTGAAGAGAAGCCCCGCCTGTTCCGCGAGGTTCGCATAGCGGATGCCGCCGAGCCAGTCGATGCAGCAGGAGTCGCCGCACGCGGCCGCATCGCAGCCCGAGCCGCTGCACGCTCGCCCCGGGCAGCAGGATGAGAAGGCGTTGACCTCCACCGACTGGAAGCTCGACGAATACGTGGCCTGCGCTTGGTCGGCCGCCCCGTAGGGCAGGGGCACGAGGCTCGATAGCGGGCCGGCCAGCTGCAGGTTTTCGAAGCCGGTCACCGTCCGCGAGGCTTGCATCCCATACACCCCGAGGTAGCCGGCCTCGAAGCCGATCGCATCGCGGCGACGCACGCCGACGAAGGCCCGCGCCCCGTAGGCCATCGCTGAGTCGAGGTCGCCCACCGAGAGCACGGTGTTGGCCGTGAGCGCATCGGTGACGAGGGGCACGTCATTGGCCTGGTTGTCGCGCTGGAAGACGAGCAGCTCCGCGATCGCGTAGGTCGTGGGGGCGAAGACGCGGTCGAGATCCCGGTGGAGCGGCGTGGGGATCGATGTCTCGGGTTCGGGCGGATGGCTCGCTTCGGCCGGCGGGCTTCGCTCGGCGGTCGGGCTTGGCTCGACCGGCGGGAGGGCACGAATGAGTTCGGGAGGATCGACCGGCGGCAGGGGGAAGACAATGTCAGGCTGGGCGACGGCGATCACGGCCTGCAGGGCCACGGCGCAGAACGCGACCACTGCCGCGATGCGGCACGATGTGCGTTGACACGCGCTGCCGGGCAGCCCGTGGCTTTTCGATCTGCGGCGCATAAGTTTCCCGTGCCGGTCGCGCGAACCGGCCACTCCGCCTTCATATGAATCGTCTTCCAGCCGGGCCCCCGGTGCAGAAGAGGCGGGAAAGGCGGATCGTGCACGTCGTAACGGTGGTAGGGCCGTGCCACGCCCGCCTGGCCTTCACGCTCACGCGTCAGCGCCCCCCCTTCACGAGATCCGCGAGGGGCTGCCCGTGCGCCGTCGCCGGACGTTCGCTTCGCCCATCCTGGGCTTCGCTCACTCGATGCTGACTGCGCTCCGGCATCCCTGCCTTCGCTGGTCAGCAACGCCGGCGACGGCGCACGGGCAGCCCCTCGCGGATCTCGTGAAGGGGGGGCGCTGACGCGTGAGCGTGAAGGCCAGGCGGGCGTGGCACGGCAGTTGCTCCTCCAGAAAGATCGCAACTTCCGATCGATCCAGCCGTTGAAGCAGCGGAGGTCGGTCAGGGGCCGAAATCCGAGCCAAGGAGCATGCCATGAGCCGCCCCGCCAGCCGCCGCCGGTTGTTCGATTCTGCGTCGCGCCGTGCAGAATGCGGCAGCCGCATCGAGCCCCTCGAGCCGCGTTCGATGATGGCCGTGATGCCGCTGGCCACGGACATCCGCAGCTACGACGGCACGGGCAACAACCTCGTCCAGGCGGAATGGGGGAGCAGCGGCGAGCAGCTGCTGCGGCTGTCGCCCGTCGCCTACACCGACGGGATCTCAACGCCGTCGGGCGCCGATCGCCCCAGCGCCCGCCTCGTGAGCAACCTGCTGTCGCAGAGTCCGGCCGGCGGCATTCTCAACGACCGCGGCTGGAGCGCGTTCGTCTACGCCTGGGGCCAGTTCCTCGACCATGACATCGGCCTCACCGAAACCGCCTCCCCGCGCGAGCGGTTTCCGGTGGCGGTGCCGGCCGGCGATCCGTGGTTCGACCCGGCCGGCACCGGCACGATGACGATCTCGATGTCGCGGTCGGCCTACGATCCGGCCACCGGCGCAGGCCCGGGCAGCCCACGGCAGCAGACCAACTCGATCACCGCGTTCGTCGACGGCTCGCAGATCTACGGCAGCGACGCCACGCGGGCGGCGGCCCTGCGGGAGTTCGTCGGTGGCCGGCTGAAGACGACCGCCGGCAACCTGCTGCCCTTCAACACCGCCGGCCTCGCCAATGCCAACGACGCGCATCGTGTCGCCGACGAGAAGCTGTTCCTGGCGGGCGACGTGCGGGCCAACGAGAACCCGGAACTGCTGTCGCTGCACACGGTGTTCGTCCGCGAGCACAACAGGATCGCCGGGGAGACGGCCCGGCGGAACCCGGCGCTCACCGACGAGCAGCTCTTCCAGCACGCCCGCCGGATCGTGATCGCCGAACTTCAGAAGATCACGTACGACGAGTTCCTCCCCGCGCTCGTCGGCGGGCCCAAGCCCGGCGCCGACGGCATCCAGCCCTACCGGGGCTATCGGGCCGACGTGAATCCCGGGATCGCGACCGAGTTTTCCACGGTTGCCTTCCGCGTGGGCCACAGCATGCTCGGGGAGGACATCGAGTTTCTCGCCGCCGACGGCACGCCGGTGCGGGATCCGCTTTCGCTTCGCGATGCCTTCTTCAATCCGACGCCGCTGTCGGAGGTGGGGATCGAGCCGATCCTGAAGTACCTGGCGAGCACCCGCGGCCAGGAAATCGACACGCGGGTCGTCGATGATGTCCGCAACTTTCTCTTCGGAGCGCCGGGGCAGGGGGGCTTCGATCTCGCGGCCCTCAACATCCAGCGGGGCCGCGACCACGGCATCGCCGACTACAACACGCTGCGGGTCGCCTACGGACTGCCGCGGGTGACGTCGTTCGCCGAGATCACGCCCGACGCGACCGTGCGGCAGGCGCTCGAGCAGGCCTACGGCAGCGTGGACCGGGTCGACCCGTGGATCGGGGGCTTGGCGGAGAAGCACCTTCCAGGTTCGAGCCTGGGGGCGACCTTCACGAGGATCATCGTCGACCAGTTCACGCGGCTCCGCGACGGCGACCGCTTCTGGTACCAGAACCGCGGCACGCTGCCCGCCGACGCGCTCCGGGCCGTGCAGGCGACCACGCTCGCCGAGGTGATCCGGCGGAACACGGGCCTCGTGAACCTTCAGCCCGAGGTCTTCGTGTTTCGCGCGTCGATCGCCGGCACCGTGTTCGCCGACGGCAATCGCGACGGCCGGCGGCAGCCACTGGAGCAGGGGGTCACCAATGCCCGCGTCGACCTGCTCGATGCGGCAGGGGCGATCGTCGCCTCCACGCGAACGAACCCGCGAGGCGAATACGTGTTTTCGCGGCTCGACCTCGGCTCGTTCCGCATCGTGGTGCGGCTGCCACAGGGCGGCGCTGCTCCGAGCCGTGCAGTGTCGATCACGACGGGCGGTGCGATCCGCGGGATCGATGTCGGACTCGTACCGCCGCCGGCCAGGCCGCAGCCGCCGCTGCGGCCGCAGGGGCCGGGCATCGGCATGTCGCCGGCGGCGCTGGCGTTCGCGAGCCTCGCCGCAGGCGTCGGTCGGCCGGCTGGAGTCCGGGTTGCGTAGACTGCCGGAGCTGACGGAGCGGCCCAGCCCGCGGGGTCTGCCCCATGCCGTTTCCGGCGTCGTTGCCTTTTTTCAGCCGTCGTCACCCGGCCGAGATCCCGCACGCCGGCCGCGAGATGCTGGAGGCTGCGAGCCTGCCGGTCGAGGCGGTGCTCGCCCGCATGGAGTGCGGGATCGAAGGGCTGTCGGCGGGCGAGGCAGAGCGTCGGCGCGGCCGCCATGGACCCAACAGTCTGGCCGAGCCCGACGAGCAGTCGCCGCTCGCCCTGCTCGTGAGGGCTGTTCTCAATCCGCTGGTGCTGCTGCTCGCCATTCTCGCGGTGTCGTCGCTCCTCACCGGCGACCCGACCTCGGCGGTGATCATGGCCGTGATGCTCGCGATCGGCGTGGGCCTGCGGCTGGCCCAGGAGTGGCGGGCGGGAGTCGCGGTCGCCGGACTGCGGACGTTGATCGGCGTGCGGGCGACGGTGCTGCGCAGCGGCGCGCCGGTCGAGGAACCGCTCGTGGATCTCGTGCCGGGCGACATCGTGCGGCTCTCGGCGGGCGACATGATCCCCGCCGACGTGCGGCTGCTGGCCGCCAAGGAGTTGTTCGTCTCCCAGTCGGCCTTCACCGGCGAGTCGTTTCCGGTGGAAAAGCGGACCGAGCCGGTCGATGCGTCGTCGCTGCCGGCGCTGGCGGTCGACAACCTCTGCTGGCTCGGCTCGAGCGTGGCGAGCGGCACGGGCACCGCGGTCGTGGTGGCGACAGGGCAACGCACGCTGCTGGGCGGCATGTCGCGGTCGCTCGAGGAGCCGGAGCCCCCGACGGCATTCGACGTGGGCATGCAGCGGTTCACCTGGCTGATGGTGACGATCGTGGCGGTAATGGTGCCGCTGGTGTTCGTGATCAACGGCCTCACGAAGGGGAACTGGGGGGAGGCGCTCCTCTTCGCCTTGGCGGTCGGCGTGGGGATCACCCCCGAGATGCTGCCCATGATCGTCACGGTCTGCCTGTCACGCGGCGCTCTGGCGATGGCCCGGGAGCGGGTGATCGTGAAGCATCTCGACGCGATCCAGAACCTGGGGGCCATGGACGTGCTCTGCGCCGACAAGACGGGCACGCTCACGCTCGACCGCATCATCCTGGAGCGGCACTGCGACGTGCTTCTCCGCGACGATCCCGGGGTGCTCCGCGACGCCTGGCTCAACAGCCATTTCCAGACGGGGCTGCGAAACCTGCTCGATCGGGCGATCCTCGACCACGAGGAGCTCCACGAGCACGTGGCGAAAGCGGGCTGGGAGAAGATCGACGAGATCCCGTTCGACTTCTCGCGGCGGGTGATGTCGGTGGTCGTCGCGGACCCGGTGGGCCACCGGATGCTGATCTGCAAGGGAGCACCCGAGGCCGTCTTTCCGCGGTGTTCCGCCTACGCCATCGACGGCCGGCTGGAGCCGATGGGGGCCGAGGTGCCGGAGCCGTTGGCACGTGGCTTCGAGCGGCTCTCGGCCGAGGGCTTTCGGGTGCTGGCCGTGGCCTGCCGCGACGTTGCCCCGCAGCCGGCCTACGGCCGCGACGACGAGCGGGACCTCGTGCTCCGCGGCTACGTGGCCTTCCTCGATCCGCCGAAGGACTCGGCGGCGGCCGCGATCCGCGCACTGGCCGAGGGGGGCGTCGCCGTGAAGGTGCTCACCGGCGACAACGAACTGGTGAGCCGAAAGGTCTGCGCGGCGGTCGGCATCGACACCGGCGAGGTGCTGCTCGGCCCGCAGATCGACGCCCTCGATGACGAGGCACTCGCCGCCGCCGCCGACCGCGCCACGCTGATGGCCCGGCTGACGCCGCAGCAGAAGGAGCGGGTGGTGCGTGCCCTGCGTCGGGCAGGCCACGTGGTCGGCTTCATGGGGGACGGCATCAACGACGCGCCGGCGCTCCGTGGTTCCGACGTCGGCATCTCGGTCGACTCCGCGGTCGACATCGCGCGGGCCAGCGCCGACTGCATCCTCCTGGAAAAAGACCTGCGGGTGCTCGAGGCGGCGGTGCGCGGCGGGCGCAGGGTGTTCGCCAACATCCTCAAGTATGTGCGCATGGGGGCGAGTTCGAACTTCGGCAACATGCTGAGTGTGCTCGGGGCGAGCCTGTTTCTCCCGTTCGTGCCCATGACACCGCTGCAGATCCTGACCAACAACCTGCTCTACGACTGCTCGCAGGTGCCGATCCCCACCGACGACGTCGATCCGGAGCTGGTGGCCCGGCCGCGGCCGTGGTCGATCGGGCAGATCTCCCGGTTCATCCTGCTCGTGGGCCCGGTGAGCTCGCTCTTCGACTTCACCACGTTCGCCGTGCTGATCCTGGTCTTCGGCTGCGGCGATCCGGCCCGGGTGGCGGTCTTCCACACGGGCTGGTTCGTGGAGTCGCTCGTCACGCAAACCCTCATCATCCACGTGATCCGCACCGAGCGGCTGCCGTTCGTCGAGAGCCGGGCGAGTGCCGCCCTCACCGCGACGACGGCAGTGGTCATCGCCGCGGGCCTCTGGCTTGCCGAGTCGCCGCTCGGCCGCCGCTTCGGCTTTGCGCCCCTTCCGGTCGGGTATTGGCCGGTGCTGCTGGCGACGCTCGTGGCCTACGCGGGCGTCACCCACCTGGTGAAAACGTGGCTCGTCCGGCGGGGCTGGATCGATTAAAGAGGCGTTTTCCCGCCGGCCGATCGGTTGCGGGGGCGCCTGGCGACGCAATCTTGCGGCCCTGCCGGGGGTTTGGATAGTCTCGAGCCGGTCGGGGCAGGCAGTTCACCTTCGTTATGGAAGCACGATCATGAAACGGTCTCAACGCGGTTCCATGCGCGGTCGTCGGCAGTCCTGCCGGTTCGAGAGCCTCGAGGAGCGCCGGGTGCTCGCCGCGTTTGTCGACGGTGAGATCCTCGTGCAGTTCGCCGACACGGCCGATGATGCGGCCCGCGCGGCGGCCCGCGATGCCGTGCGGGGGCGGAGCCACGAGGAACTGCGGCCGCGTTCGGCGGCGGGCGGATCGCTGGAGCGGGTCGTGCTGCAGAAGGGTGTGGCCGTCAACCAGGCGATCGCCGCCCTCGCCAATCGCCCGGGCGTGCTCTTCGCGGAGCCGAACTGGATCCTGACCGCCTCGGCCGTGAGCAACGACCCCGACTACACGCGCGGCGCCTTGTGGGGCATGTATGGCGACGACGCGGGAACCGCGGTCGGGCCGACGAACACCACCAGCATCTTCGGCAGTCAGGCGGAGAAGGCGTGGGACGCCGGCTTCACCGGGTCGAAGTCGGTCGTCGTGGGCATCGTCGACGAGGGCTTCGACATCACGCATCCCGACCTCGCGGCCAACGTCTGGGTGAACCCCTTCGAACAGCAGGACGGCATCGACAACGACGGTAACGGTTACGTCGATGACGTGAATGGCTGGGACTTCGTCAACAACAACAACACCGTCTACGACGGGTCGGAAGACGACCACGGCACCCACGTGGCCGGCACGATCGCCGGGGTCGGGGGCAATGGCATCGGTGTGGCCGGTGTGTCGTGGAACACCACGCTGATCTCCACGAAGTTCCTGGGCCCCAGCGGCGGCACCACCGCCAACGCGGTGAAGGCCCTCGACTACCTCACCGATCTCAAGCTGCGGCACGGGATCGACATCGTCGCCTCCAACAACTCATGGGGCGGCGGCGGGTATTCCTCGGCCCTGCACACCGCGATCATCCGGGGTGCCAACGCCGGCATCCTGTTCGTCGCCGCGGCGGGCAACGGCGGCACCGACGGCGTCGGCGACAACAACGACTCCGTTGCCAACTACCCCTCCAACTACACCACCCTGCAGGGCACGACGAGCATCGCGGCTGCCAGTTACGAGAGCGTGATCGCCGTGGCGGCCCTGACGTCGGCTGGTACCCTCGCGTCATACTCCAACTATGGCGCCTCGACCGTCGACATCGGGGCTCCGGGCAGCGGGATCTACTCGACGCTGCCGGGCGGCACCTATGGAACCTACAGCGGCACGTCGATGGCGACGCCGCACGTGACGGGGGCCGTCGCGCTCTACGCGGCCGCGTTTCCCGATGCATCGGCTTTGCAGGTGCGGAACGCCGTGCTCGGCTCCGCCCGGGCGACCTCGTCGCTCTCCGGCAAGAGCGTGACGGGCGGGCGTCTCGACGTGGGCGCCCTGGTGCAGGCGGTGCCCGTGACGCCGCCCACCCTGTCGATCGGCTCGGTCTCGGCCAAGGAAAACGTCGGCACGTTCACGTTCACCGTCACGCTCTCGGCGGCTTCCACCTCGAGGGTGACGGTGAAGTTCGCCACGGCCAACGGCACCGCGAAGGCGGGACGGTCGGGGGATTACCTGGCGACGAGTGGCACGCTCACCTTCAACCCCGGCGAGACGGCGAAGACGATCGTCGTGTCGGTGGTGAACGACAAGACCATCGAACCCGACGAGACCTTCTTCATGAACCTGTCGGGCGCGACCGGAGCGACCATCGCCGGTTCGCAGGGCACGGGCACGATCGTGAACGACGACGGGATCACGACGGCGACGGCCGCGGCGTTCGCCTCGGTGTACAACGCGTCGCTGGCTGCGGATTCCACCGATCCGCGTCGGCCGAAGCGCTGATCTGGCGTTGTCCACACAGGATGCCGATCAGGGCGACGTGATCTGGGTGGTCGACGTCGACGTCGACGACATCGTGACACTGCCAGGCGGCATGACGGTCGGCCGCGAGGCCTTCTATGAAGGGCTCTGGTCGCAGTGGGGCGATTCCGGGCTGGTCGGCATCCACGAGGGGGATGTCGATACCGCCGCGGCGGCCGCCGCCGGTCTCGTGAACTCGCCGCTCGTGCTCGATGCCGCCGCGGCGCCCGCCGATCGCGACTGGGTGGCGGCGTTGGCCACCACGCGGGCTGCCGCGTGGTTCGACCGCGAGGCGACGGCCCATGGCGTGGCGACGCTGCTTGGCGGGCTCGTTGGCTGCACCGTGCGCGGCGTGCGACGGGAACGGCTCCCAGCCACCGACACCGACTGGCAATCGTCGTTCACCGCGATCGACGTGCCGGGCTTCGGCACGGTGCGTCCGGCGTGGGAGCCCGGAGAAGCCGGCATCGCGGGTGGCGGGGCGACGATCTTCATCGAGCCGGGCCTCGGGTTCGGCACCGGCCTGCACGACACGAGTCGGCTCTGCCTTGCCGCGATCGCCGCGCACGTGGAGGAGGCGGGGCCTCCCGACCGCATGCTCGACTTCGGCAGCGGCTCGGGCATCCTCGGCATCGCGGCGGCGGTGCGCGGGGCGGCCACGGTCGATGCGGTGGAAATCGATGCGGCCGTGCACGAGGCGATCCGGGCCAACGCCCGCCGCAACGGCGTGGCGACCCGGGTCGCGGTCGCCGCGTCGCTCGCCGCATGCCATCCCCCCTACGGCCTCGTGTGTGCCAACATCCTGGCCGAGGTGCTCGTGGCGCATGCGGCCTCGCTCTGCCCGCTCGTGCGCCGGCCGGGTGGGGGGCTCGTGCTCTCCGGACTGCTCGCCGCCGAGGCGGCGCAGGTGGCCGACCTCTACGCCGGCCTGATCGGCACGCCGCCGCGGATCACGCAGGCCGGTGACTGGCGGTGCCTGCGGTTCCACAGTCGTACCGCTTACGCGGTTACGCTTCCTGCATCGGGAAGCCCAATCGCGTGAGCGATGGGGACTGCGTCCAACGTGCCACTGCCGTGCCGCCTGCACGGTGACGCTTCCCGCGTCGACCCACTCGCTCGCGGAATCGCTCACCCGGCCTGGAGTCGGCCGAGCGCCGCCAGCGAGGTGTTGGCGGCGAGTTCGCGTTGCGAGTGACGCAGCGCCTCGACCACCGCCGACTTGCGGCGGCCGCGGTGGTCGTGAAGCATGCCGTGGCCGAACTCCAGCAGGCTCGCCGCGGAGATGTCGGCCGGCGGACGGGCCAGTGCATAGGCCGGCTCGGCGGCGGCCACGCGGTGCACGAAGCCCCGCTGCTGCAGGCGGTCGAGGATCTCGACCGTGAGCGGTTCGGGGAGGCCCGTCTCCTCGATGAGCTGGCCGAGCGTCACCGGACGGCCCGACTCGAAGCCCTCGGCCACCACTTCCATCAGGAGGAGCACCGACGCGGGATCGACCATGCCCGTGCGCAGGCGGATCCGCTCCATCTCCTCGAGCTCGTCGCGGCGGCCGCCGAGCCGCTGCACGATCGCCGCCACCTCCACGCCGAAGAGGATGCAGATCCACATCGCGTAGGTCCAGAGCATGAGCACCGGCACGAAGCCGAGCGGCCCGTAGAGGTGGCTGAAGGAGAAGGCGTTGTTGACGTAGGCCGCGAGGCCCACCTTGCCCACGTGGAGCAGCACCGCCGACACGAGCGCTCCGCCGATCGCCGACCGCCACGACACGTGCGTGTTGGGAAGGAGCACGAACGTGCCGAGCAGCATGAGCGTGATCAGGCCGATGCTCCAGATCACGCCGAGCACGCGGAGCAGGCCGCCGCTGGCGTCGACCGACGCGATCCAGTGGCCCACCGTGGCGTCGACCACGAAGAGCACCGCGATGCCGATCGGCCCCACGGTGAGCACCGTCCAGTAGATCGGCAGCCGCCGCAGCCAGCTCCGCCCCTCGGGCGAGCGGTAGATCGTGTTGAAGCAATCCTCGATCGTCACCATCATCGCCACCGCGGCATAGATCATCACGGCAAAGCCGACGAGGCCGAGTGTCTCGAGGTCGATCGTGCCGAACGCGCCGATCATGTCCTCCAGCCAGGCCCCGAGCGAGATGCTCTCCGGCGCCCCGGGCTGGCCGTCGGCGGCGGCCGGCATGATGCGGACGGCATCGAGTCCGGCCGACTGCACGAGCTGGTGCACGAGCGACCGCAGCTTGTCGACCCCCTGCAGGCCCTTGAAGAGGGCGGTGCTCACGATGGCCAGGGGCATCAGCGCGAAGAGGGTGTGGAAGGCGAGCGCGGCCGCCATCTGCAGGGCGCGATCCTCACGCAACTGCCGGCCCCCGACCCGGGCGAGGTCGTACCAGAAGCGGGCCGTGGCCTGCCAGTGCGTGAGTTCCTCGCGGGGATGCGTGACCACGCGGGTGGTCCATTCGACGACATCGCGAACGAGCGAGCGGATCATGACACGGGTTTCCGGCGGTGACGGGCGGCGACAGCCGCGGCGGACAACTTTACCAAGGGTGTGGCAGACCGGTCAGCCGCCGCCGTGGTGACGGCGCCGTTCCGGTCGGCTATCCTCCTCGCTGGATTCTCCACCGCGGTTCATTCGCCGCCTGCCTTCCCACCGAGGACGACCCCGCCCATGGCCGACACGATCTCCGAACTCGAGGGCTGCGACCTGCTGGCCCGTCTTTTCAGGGCCCGTGGCTACACGCTGGTTCGCAACCACCCGTTTCGCGAGTACGGCGTGGAGTTCCACGTCGACGGCTGGGATCCCCAGGCCCGTGTCGGCTTCGAGTTTCTCACCAGCGAGGATGACGACCACGTCGACCTCACGATCGAGGAATACCAGACGCTCGCCGCGGCGCAGCGGCGGGGCGAACTCGCGATCCTGGTGATCGACGAAGTCGAGCCGCTCTCGCTGGCGGAGCTCGCCGCCGAGGCCCACGAGTTTCTCGACGCGGTGGCCGACGCCGCCCACGCCCGGCTGCTGGCCGAAGCCCGGCGGAAGAAGCGTGCGGCGGTCAAGCGGGTGGCGAAGAAGAAGGCGGCGAAAAAGCCCGTTGCAAAGAAGGCCACCCGCAAGCCGGCCGCCGCGAAGAAGAAGCCGGCGACGAAGCGTCGCGCGAAGCGCTGAGGCAAATCGCGTGCACGGCGGGGGCCACGCCGAGCGTGACGCAGTCGTACCGCTTACGCGGGTACGCTTCCCGGGAGCAGCGCTGGGCGTGGCGTCCGGAAGCCCAATCGCGGGAGCGCTGGGGACCACGCCGCGCGGGGCGCAGTCGTACCGCTCACGCGGTTACGCTTCCCGGGGGCAGCGCTGGGCGTGGCGTCAGGAAGCCCAATCGCGTGAGCGATGGGGACCACGCCGAGCGTGACGCAGTCGTACCGCTTACGCGGTTACGCTTCCCGGGAGCAGCGCTGGGCGTGGCGTCGGGAAGCCCAATCGCGTGAGCGATGGGGACCACGCCGGGCGTGGCGCCGCCCTCCCGCTTACGCGGTTACGCTTCCCGGGAGCAGCGCTGGGCGTGGCATCAAGAAGCCCAATCGCGTGAGCGATGGGGACCACGCTGGGCGTGACGCCGCCCTCCCGCTCACGCGGTTACGCGTCCCGGGAGAAGAGCTGTGCGTGGCATCGGGAAGCCCAATCGCGTGAGCGGTGGGGGCAACGCCGAGCGTGACGCAGTCGTACCGCTTACGCGGTTACGCTTCCCGGGAGCAGCGCTGGGCGTGGCGCAGTCGTACCGCTTACGCGGTTACGCGTCCCGGGAGCAACGCCGAGCGTGGCGCAGTCGTACCGCTTACGCGGTTACGCTTCCCGGGAGCAGCGATGGGCGTGACGCAGTCGTACCGCTTACGCGGTTACGCTTCCCGGGA
>JBJTDZ010000013.1:0-18201 GCA_046092585.1 Pirellulales bacterium
CTGGCCGTGGTCGGGGCCGCCGCGACCGGCAACTACCAGGAGAGCGCCGCCGTGGCGCTCTTCATGATCGTGTCCGGCCTGATCGAGAAGCGGACGGCCATCGGCGCCCAGGCGAGCATCGAATCGCTCATCAAGCTTTCCCCCACGAAGGCGCAGCTCCTCATGCGGTCGGCCGCCGGCGAGCGGGAGGAGGCGGTCGAAGCCAAGGATCTCGCACCGGGCAACGTGGTCCGCGTGCGGCCGGGCGACAACATTCCCGCCGACGGCCGGATCGTCTCGGGCTCGAGCACGGTCAACCAGGCGAGCATCACCGGCGAGTCGCTCCCGGCCGACAAGGCGACCGGCGACGAGGTCTTCGGCGGCACGATCAACCTCACCGGCGTACTCGACATCGAGGTCACGAAGGCCGGGGCCGACACCCTGCTCGGCCGCGTCAAGGACCTGATCCTCGAGGCCGAGCGGACCCGCACGCCGATCATGCGGCTCGTCGACCAGTATGCGGTGTGGTACACGCCGACGGTGCTGATGCTCGTGGGCGTGGTGCTCTTCTTCGCCCTGCGGAGCGATCCCGACACCGCCTTCAGCCGGGCGATCGCCATGCTCGTGGTGGCCTGCCCCAGCGCCCTGATCCTGGCCACGCCCACGGCCATGGTGGCAGGCCTCTCCGCCGCGGCCCGGCTCGGCGTGCTCGTGAAGAGCGTGGTCACGCTCGAGGCCGCGCGCAACCTCACGGCGATCGTGTTCGACAAGACGGGCACGCTCACCACCGGTGTCCTTTCCGTGAGCAGGCTCAAGCCGGTGGCGGGCGTGGAGGGAGCCGAACTCCTGCGGCTCGCGGCGGCGGCCGAGCAGGGAAGTCGCCACCCCGTGGCCCGGGCCGTGACCGAGATGGCCCGGCAGGCCAATCTGTCGCTGCCGAAGCCCGAGGCCTTCGAGGAGGTGGCCGGCCGCGGCGTGATCGCCACGGTCGACGGCGTGCGGCTCTCCGTCGGCCGGGCTGCGTGGCTCACGGCGCCGGAGGCCGGCCTTTCGGCCGACGACGTGGCCGCGATCGAGCGGATCCAGGCCAGCGACGAGGCCGACGGGGTGAGCGTGCTCTACGTGGTCGCCGACGGCCGGCTCGTGGGCTGGATCGGCCTCGAAGACAACGCCCGGCCCGAGGCGGCCGAGGCCGTCGACCGGCTCAAGACGCTCGGGCTCAAGCGGCTCGTGATCCTCACCGGCGACCGGCGGAGCGTCGCCCGGCGGGTGGCCGAGCAGATGCACTTCGGTGAATACAAGGCCGAGGTGCTGCCCCACGAGAAGCTCGAGATGGTCGACGAGCTCAAGGCGAAGGGGCATCGCGTGGCCGTGATCGGCGACGGTGTCAACGACGCACCGGCCCTCGCCGCCGGCGACATCTCGATCGCCATGGGTGCGGCTGGCAGCGACGTGGCCATCCACTCGGCGAGCATCGCCCTGCTCAACAGCAACCTGAACCGCGTTCCCTTCCTGATCGAACTCTCCCGGCGGACGATCGCCGTGATCCGCCAGAACATGGCGGTGGGAATCGTGTTCATCGTGGCCTTCCTCGGCCTCGCCGGGGCCGGCTACGTCTCGCCCGTGATGGCCGCCCTGCTGCACGTGGTGAGCGGCCTGATCGTCGTGTTCAACTCGGCCCGGCTCGTCCGCTGCGGCGAAGACATCGAGCAGCACGAGGCCGACCGCGCCGGGATGCTGGCTGCCAGATCGAGGTCGAGATAGGTCACTCACCGGCTGCGGGGCGGCAAAAGTCGGTCGGAGGACCGACTCCTTCGGATCGTCGCCGGGGCGAGGATACGCCCAAGGCTCCTGGAGCGTTTGCCGACCCCTTCGCCTGGTCTTCTCGCTCGCTAGCCGACGTCGCGTTCCTGGAAGAGCAGCACCGCCAGGCTGAGGATCGCCGTGGCCACGAGGGCCGCGTAGAGGCTCACGGTGGCGACGTAGCCGAGGGTGATCTCGTGGCCCTGGGTGAGGGCGTCGGCCGGCCAGAAGAACTGGAGGTTGGGCACCGCGGCGTAGAGCGGCCAGCAGAGGGCCCGTAGCCAGGCCGGGGTTCGGGCGTCGCCGGCCACGGCGGTGCCGAGGAAGTATTCGCTCACGAGCCCCACCAGGAAGGTGCCGAGGCAGATCATCAGCGTGAGCACCTGACCGAGCCGGGCGGAGGCGGCGATCGCCACCGTCGCCAGCACGAGCACCGCCTCCAAGACGAGCACGAGCGCGAGCATCAGTTGGGTATCCCACTCGACGAGCGGGCTCTGGAACCGCCACTCGCGGTCGACGCACCACACCACGCCGAGGGCGGCGGTGAGCGCCGCGGCCAGGCTGACGGCGAAGGTGCTGGGGAAGGGCCGCCGGTAGAGGTAGTTGGCGAGGCCCGCAAACGCCGTGGCCAGCCCGCCGAAGAGCAGGGCGCAGACGAGCACCGGCATGTCGAAGGTGTCGTCGATCCGTTCGCTGGCCTGCACGCGGTGCCGCACCGCGAGGAGAAACACGGCCGAGAGGGCCCAGTAGCCCAGGGCGAGCGCCGCCGCCACGCCGAGATACTTGCCGAGCACGACGGCCGGCCGCGAGACGGGCTTGCTCACCACCGTGAGCACGGTCTTGTTCTCGATCTCGCGGGTGAGCACGCCGGTGGCGGTGAAGGCGGCCATCAACAGGCCCACGAGGAACAGCGTGCTCAGACCGAGGTCGACGAGCAGTTTGTTGTCGTCTTCCATCGTGAACGCCGCGAGGTTCACGTTGAGCACCATCGCGAGGATGCCGGCCACGAGCAGCACCACGAACACCGGCTGGCGGATCGACTCCAGGAAGGCGTTTCGGGCGATGGCGAGGGCCGTCATGGCCGGACCTGCGGGGGACACGGGGCGGTGCGGTCGTCCGGGGCAGTTTATCCGGCTTCTCCACGAGCCTCATGCGGCCCCCGTCACAGACGCGAACGGGCTTCGCGGGGCGGCGCCGCTCAGGCGGCCCCGCGGCGCTCCCCACGACCGCTCATGCAGTCCTCATGAAGGGCGGGGAATCGGGCGGGCCGCAATGGTAAACTTCGGGTTCCCGCAGGATGGAACGCCTTCACGTGACGGACGACCAACTCACGTACCGACGCGGCACGACCGCCGCCATCAGCGGCCTGGTCATCCAGCTGTGCCTCACGGTGGCGACGGCCCTGGTCGGTTTCTGGACCCAGAGCCCCGCGATCCAGGCCGCGACCTGGCACATGCTCGGCGGCCTGCCGATTTGGATCGTGCTGGCGATCGTCTACTCGCAGTTCGAGACGGAACGTCGCGAGACCCTCGCCTCCGAGCGGCTCGCCGCCCAGGATGCCGCGTCGTCGGTGCTCTTCGGCGACACCTCCGACGAACTCGCCCGGGCCCGGCAGCGTCTGGCCACGCTCCTGGGCTACGGCTTGCCGGGCGTGAGCTTTCTCGTCGCCGCCTACCTGATCGCAGCCGGCGTGGCCCTGCTCTGGCGGTTCGCGGGCCTGGCAGCGAGCGACGATCCGCGGGTGGTGACCACGCTCGCGTCCACGGCCAGCCCCGTCGGTCTGCTCTTCGTGTCGGGTGGCATCGCCTTCGTGGCCTTTATCACCGCCCGCTGGATCAGCGGCTACACGCGGGTCCGCGCCTGGCAGCTCTTGCGGGGCGGGGCCAGCTACCTCATGAGCTGCTTCGTGCTGGCGGCCTTGGTGCTCGCCGGGGCGATCGTGGCGGCCGTGCTCGACGATACCTCGTTCTTCCGCGTGATCGCGGTGGCGGTGCCCTGCGTGATGCTGCTGGTCGGCATCGAGATCCTGCTCACGGGCCTGCTCGAGGCCTACCGGCCGCGGCGGCCCGGCGAGATCCCGCGGCCTGCCTTCGACAGCCGCGTGCTCGGGCTGCTCACGGCGCCGGAGTCGCTCGGGCAGGTGGTCGGCGACCTCATCAACTACCAGTTCGGCGTGGAGGTGTCGCGGAGTTGGCTCTACCGGCTCCTCGGCCGGGCCGTCACGCCGCTGTCGATCCTCGGCGGGGCGGTGCTCCTGGCCCTCTCCGCGCTCGTGGTCGTCGGGCCCGACGAGCAGGGCGTGATCCTCCGCTTCGGCGCCGTGCAGGGCGGCGCCCGGCCGCCGGGCCTGCACGTCAAGCTCCCGTGGCCGATCGAGACCGCCGCCACCTATCCCGTGGGCAAGGTGCTCCAGATCACGGTGTCGAGCGATCCGGCCGGCAGGAGCGCGTCCGACGCCGGCATCCTCTGGACGAGCGGCGACGACCGGCTCACCGGCATCGGCATGGAATACTATCCCACCGCCCTCGACACCCGCGTTGCCGGCGCGGCCGGGGCCGGCATGGCGCTGGTGCATGCCGATGTCGTGGTGCAGTATCGCGTTCGCGACCTCGTGACGTTTCTCGAAGGTGCGATCGGACCCCGGGAGGCGATCACCGCCATCGCCCAGCAGGAAGCCAGCCGCTTTTTCGCGACCCACGACCTCGACTGGCTCCTGACCCGCGGCCGAACCGCCGGGGGGCCGGAGCTTCAGCAGCAGATCCAGGCCCGGGTCGACGCCCTCGACCTCGGACTCGACGTGGTGGGGGTGTCGGTGACATCACTCAAGCCGCCGGGGGGCAGGGTGGCCCGGGCCTTCCACGGCCAGATCGGGGCGCAGCAGGAGCGGGAGACGCTGATCCAGTCGGGCCGCAAGGAGGCGGTCACGACGCTCGCCCGCGTGGTCGGTTCGGTCGACCTCGCCGACCGGATCAACGCGGCCATTCTCGAGCTCGACGCGCTGCGAACCGCCCCGGCCGGCGCGGCTGAAGCAGCCCAGATCGCTGACCGGGAACTCGACATCGAACGACTCCTCGGCGAGGCCCGGGGCGAGGCCGCCGAGCTGATCCATGCGGCCCGCGGCTACCGCTGGACGAAGGCCGTGGGGGAGCGAAGCGCCCGCGAGCGGTTCGCCGGCGAGTTGCTCGCCTACGAGAAATCGCCCACCTACTACCGCATGCGCCGGTTCCTCGAGGTGCTCGCCGACGGCCTCGCCGAACGGCGGAAGTTCATCATCGCCGGCGACCAGGGCGATCTCCCGATCCTGCAGATGGATTTCAGCGACCCGACCTCCGCCATCGACACCCTGCTCGGCCAGTGAGGCCGCGCGCTTCCCGGATGACCGCATGAAGAACTCGTTCACGATCCTCGTCGGCATGCTCATCGGCCTGGCGATGTTGGCGTACATGTTTTGCTACCAGGTTCGCTACGACCAGGTGGCGGTGCGGACCACCTTCGACAAGGCCGACGAGGCGAGCGTGCAGAGCACCCCCGGCCTGAAGTGGCGGCTGCCCTGGCCGATCCACAAGGTCACCCACTATTCCAAGCGGCTCCAGCTCCTCGAGGACAAGGTCGAGGAGTTGCAGACGGCCGATGGCAAAAGCGTGATCGTTCGCACGTATCTCACCTGGCGCATCGCCAACCCGCTCGACTTCTACGTCACGCTCAAGGATCCGGCCGAGGCGGCCCGGCAGCTCTCCAGCCGGCTTCGCGAGATCCGTGGCATCATCAGCCGCTACCGGCTCGACGAACTGGTGAATCTCGACCGTGACCGCGTCAAGCTCGCGGAGATCGAGGACGAGGCGAAGAAGACGCTCGAGGCATCGCTGGCGGAGTCGGGCTACGGGCTCAAGGTGGAGAGCGTGGGCATCTACAAGATCGTGCTGCCCGAGGCCACGACCGGCAAGATCTTTGAGACGATGATCAAGACCCGGGAACGGCTGGCCGAGAACGCCCTTCAGGAGGGGCAGGCGCAGGCCTCGGCGATCCGCAGCGAGGCGACGAGCGCCCGCGACCGGATCCTCGCCTTCGCCGAGCGGCGGGCGCAGGCGATCCGCTCGCAGGGCGATCGCGAGGCCTCCAAGGAGTACGAAAGCTTCGCCAAGAACGAGGACTTCGCGATCTTCCTCCGCAAGGTCGAGGCCCTGAAGAAGATGCTCGATCACAACACCACGTTCGTGCTCTCCGCCGACAGCCTGGGGATCCTCGACTGGTTCAACCGCGATCCCGGCCAGGCCGGCACCGGCGGAGCGGCTCCCGCACGCCCGGCGTCCCAGGGGGGGCGGCGATGAGCGGCAGGGAGGATCGGCTCGAACGCGCTGGGAGCCCCGAGGCCGGCCTCGATCCGGCGCAGCAGTCGCTCGCCGAGGCGCTGGCGGTCAGTTTCGGGATCCTCAAGCTCGCGATGCTGGCGGTGCTCGTCGCCTATGCGTTCAGCGGCACCTTCAGCGTGGGCTCCAACGAGGTCGCCCTGCGGCTGCGGTTCGGCGACTACGTGGGCGGGCCCGGGGAGCGGGTGCTGGAGCGGGGCACCTACCTCGCCGCCCCCTTCCCGATCGAGCAGGTGATCAAGGTCGACACGCGGCCGATGACGCTCTCTCTCGACCGGGAGTTCTGGTACGAGACCGGCCTGCGTGACCAGGGCATGACCCGCGACCAGATCCGCACGTCGCGGGCCCGGCCGCTCGATCCGCTCAAGGACGGCTCGATCGTCACCGGCGACGTCAACATCGTGCATGCCCGCTGGACGGTGACCTACCGCGTGACCGATCCGGTGGCGTACGTGACCAACGTGGGCGACAAGCCCCTCGGCGAGAGCCTGGTGCGGTGTGCCATGCAGCAGGGGATCGTGCAGGCGGTGGCCCAGCAGCCCGCCGATGAGCTCCTCAAGGGCGTGGTCAGCCGCGAGACGGCCACGGCCGTCGCCCAGCGGCGACTCGACGAGATGGCCGCCGGCCTCACCATCGACCAGCTCGCCCTCGACAAGGTGTCGGCCCCGGTCAGCGTGATCGCCAGTTTCGACGCCGTGACCACCGCGGAGACCGACCGCGACCAGCGGATCCTCGCGGCCCAGCAGGATCGGGCAAGAATCCTCGGCGAGGCGGCCGGCGAGGGGAGCGAGAAACTGCTCGACCTGCTCGACCGCTTCGAGCGGGCGAGCGAGGCGGGCTCGCCGACGGAGGCGGCGGCGGTGGAGCGCGACATCGACCAGGCGATCGGCGAGTTGCGGGTCGACGGGGCGCCGATCGGCGGGGAGGTGGCCCGCGTCGTCAACACGGCGAAGACCTACCGCACCCAGGTGGTGGAGAAGGTGAAGGGAGACAGCGAGACCTTCGTGCGGTTGCTGCCGCAGTACGAAAAGAACCCGCGGATCATCCTCTCACGGCTCTGGGAAGACGCCCGCGAGACGATCCTCACCGGCGACGTGGAGACCTTCTACACGGTGCCGGGGAAGCTCGAGCTGCAGCTCAACCGCGACCCCGAGATTCAGAAGGAGCGGCAGCAGGAGCAGATCCGGGCGCTCAAGGAAAAGCAGGCCGGATTCGGCAAGTGAGCCCGGCGGAGCCGGGCCGAGGAGGAACGATGACGCGCACCGCGTTGCAGGAAGCCGTGGCCGATCCAGGAACCCGCGGAGGGGATGCCGCCGCTGGCATCGACATCAAGTGCGCGGGGGTCTCCAAGACCTTTCGCGACTTCTGGCTGCGGCCGCGGGTGCGGGCTGTCGAGGGGCTCGACCTCGAGGTGCGCCGCGGGCAGATTTACGGCCTCTTGGGCCCCAACGGGTCGGGCAAGAGCACGACCATCAAGATGCTGCTCGGCCTGCTTGCGCCCACCTCGGGCCGGATCGCGGTGCTCGGCCGCCGGCCGCGCGACGTCGCCGCCAAGAAGCACATCGGCTACCTGCCCGAGGAGAGCTACCTCTACCGCTTTCTCTCGGCCCGGGAGACGCTCGACTACTACGGCCGCCTGTTCCGCATGCCGGCCAGGATGCGGCGGGAGCGGATCGACATGCTCCTGGAAATGGTCGGTCTCGATGCGGTCGAGCATCGGCCGGTGGGCGAGTTCTCCAAGGGCATGCAGCGCCGGGTGGGGCTCGCCCAGAGTCTGATCAACGACCCGCAGCTGCTGATCCTCGACGAGCCGACCAGCGGCATGGATCCGGTGGGCGCCCGGCAGATCAAGGACCTCATCGCCGACCTTGGCCGCCGTGGCAAGACGGTGCTGCTCTGCACGCACCAGCTCTCCGACGTCGAGGATCTCTGCGACCGCGTGGCCATCATGTTCGGCGGCCGGGTGCGGGCGGAGGGGCCGACCGCCGAACTCCTCTCGGCCGAGGACCGCACCACCATCAGCACGAGGTCGCTCCCGCCCGCGGTGGTGGCCGAGGTCGAGGGCGTGCTCGCGCGGCACGGCATCACCGACATCGACGTGGAGCGGCCGCGGCGGCGGATGGAGGCCCTCTTTCTCGAGATCGTGGAGCAGGCCCGGGCTGAGGGTGCCCGCACGAGCGGGGCGACCTCGGGAGGCGAGGTGGCCGGCTTCCTCCGGGGCGCGGGCTTGACCGACGTCGCGGTCCCGCCGGAAGCCGCCTCGGCGGCTTCCCCGTCGCAGACGGACGACCGACCGGCGGGCCCGGTCGACACCGCCCTGATCGACAGCCTCATGGATCGCTGAGGCGGGCCGCATGACATCCAAGGGCCCCAGGCCGTCGATGCGGTTCCGCGGGTGGCGGGCGTGGCTCGTCGGCCTCGCGGCGACGAGCCTCACGACCTGGCTCCTCGTGCGCGGCGGGATGCCCGCGGTCGCCACCGGTATCGTGGGCATCGCGGCCCTGACGGCGGGTTGCGGGCTCGGCATCGGCGGCCTTCGGCGGCTGCTGTCGCCCGCCACGGGGATCACCGGCGTGGCCCGCACCGTGCTCGACGAGGCGGTTCGCATGCGGGCGGCGCTCGTGCTGCTCGTGCTCGTGGTGCTCCTCGTGCCGACACTGCCACTGGTGCTCGATCACTCCGAGCGGCTCCACTACCGGATCCAGTTCGTCATCAACTGGGTGCTCGGCGGCACGGGCCTGATCCTCGGCGCCCTCACGCTCGTGCTGGCCTGCGGCAGTGTGTGCGGCGACATCGATTCCAACCGCATTCACATGACGCTGGCCAAGCCGCTGCAGCGCTGGGAATACCTCGTGGGCAAGTGGCTCGGGATCGTGCTCTTCGATCTTTTGCTCGTGATCCTCACCGGCGCGGGCACCGCCACCTTCATCGCCCTCCTGGCCTCGACCGAGGCGGTCGATCCGGAGGATCGGGCGGCCGTCGATGGGCAGGTGCTCACGGCCCGCATGGCGATCCAGCCTGGGCACGACAAGCCCGAGGAGTACGAGGCGGCCATCGACGCCGCGATCCGCCAACTCGAAAAGGACGACCCGGACGCGTTCGTCGGCGACCCGGAGACGGCCCGCCGGCGGATTCGCCAGGAATATGACTGGGAATGGCACACGGTCACGCCCGATCTCGTCTCGACGTACGTGTTTTCCGGGTTGGCCTCCGCCCGCGAGGTGCCCGGCGGAACGCTCCAGCTGCAGCTCAAGCCCCGGGCCTACAACGTCGATGTCGACCTGGCCGACGTGCGGTTCGCACTCTGGCTCAACGGGCGGCCGTGGCCGCTCGAGGACGGCACCCACGTCGAGCAGCAACTGGAGACGCTCGCCGTGCACGTGCTCGACCTGCCGGCCGACACGGTTGACGAGCAGGGGGTGCTGCGGCTCACGGTGGCCAACCGCAACCTCGTGCCCGCGGGCGAGACCCAGCCCACGGCGATCACCTTCTCGCCGGGCGATGGCCTGCGGATCATGGTGCGTGTCGGTGGCTTCACGGGCAACTTCCTCCGCTGCCTGGCCGTGATCTGGATCAAGCTGGCGCTGGTCGCGGCCCTGGGCGTGGCGGCGGCCACCTGCATGGGCTTTCCGATGGCCATCCTCGCGTCGGGCGTGGTGGCGGTGGCGGCGGTGGGCAGCGGCTTCTTCCGCGACGCCGGCGGGCTCTACAACATGTCCTCCCGGTCGCTGCTGGGCTCGATCGCGGAGCGGCTTCTGGCCACGTGGGATCTCGTGACCCAGGTTCGGCTCTACGAGGCGTTTCGGATGCTGTTGGGTTTCGTGACCGACGCGATCCTCTGGCTGATTCCGTCGTTCTCCGACTATGACTCGGTGGCCAGGCTGGCGACGGGGATGGCGATCCCGTGGGGGGACGTGGTCTCCTGCCTGTGGTGGATCGGGCTCGTGTCACCGCTGCTGGTGGGGCTGGCCGGCTGGCTCGTGTTCGACCGTCGCGACCTCGTCCGCTCCTCTTCCTGACACGACACGGCATGCCATGACCGACAGGGTCGTCGAGACGATCGCCGCGGTGGTGCTGGTCGCCAGCCTGACAGCCGCCGGTCTGGTCACGCGGTCGATCGCACGGCAGCGGCAGGAACTGCAGCTGGTGGTGTCGGCGGAGGGCACGCGGGGGATGCCGCCCCACGTGGCGCTCGCGACGGCGGCGCTCGGCACGTTTCGCGGCCTGGCGGTGGACGTGCTCTGGGCGCGGGCCGATGCCCTGCAGACGAAGGGGGAGTTTTTCGAGGCCCAGACGCTGAGCCAGTGGATCACGGCCCTGCAGCCGAGGTTTCCCCGCGTGTGGGGCTTCCAGGCCTGGAATCTCGCCTACAACATCTCCGTCTGCACGAAGGTGCCCGCCGAACGCTGGGGCTGGGTGAACCGCGGCATCGACCTGCTGCGGGACGAGGGGATTCCGCTCAATCCCGCCGACGCCACCCTGCCGATGGAACTGGGCTGGATCTTCTTCCACAAGATCGGCGGCAAGACCGACCGGGAGCACTGGTACTACAAGGCGCGGCTGGTGCGGGATTTTCGGGAGTTGCTCGGCGACACCACGGGTGGCCGCACGACGGCCGAGTCGGTGGAGCGGTTCCGGCGGATCGCCGACGCGGCCGACGATCTCGACGATCTTCGCGGCGACCGCGACGTGGCCGATGCGTTGCAGCTCCTCGAGGAGCATGGGGCCAAGCCCGACGAGGCTTTTCTGCGGATGCTCGGACGGGTCGTGCTCTACAGGGGCTCGATCGACACGAAGATCCTTGCCGGCCCCGTGCTGCCCACGGGCACCAACCGCGGCCTCATGGCGGCGCTCCTCGCCGACCCGCGGCTGGCCGCGGCCGTGTTCGAGAAGCTCGTGCCCCATCTCCAGAAGCGGACACTCGTCGACCGCTACCACATGGACCCCGCCTTCATGCTCGCGCAGATGGAGGCCTACGGGCCGCTCGACTGGGGCCATCCCCATGCGCACGGCATCTACTGGTCGGAGAAGGGCATCGCACTGGGCCGCAAGGGGCTGAGGCGGGAAAAGCTCAACGAGCTGACCATCATCCGCACGCGGCTCGGCAACCTGCAGCACCTCACACGCAGCGGCCGCGTCGAGTTCGATCCGCTCTCCGACCGGATCGACATCCTGCCCGACCCGCGATTCATCGAGGGCTACGAGCGGGGCATCCAGAAGGCCATCCAACAGATCCAGTCCGCCGAAGGCGTGTCGGCGGCCGAGTTCGGCCGGGCCACGGTGGATGACCTGCTGCAGGGCTATGAATCCTTCCTCGAGCAGGCGACGGTGTTTTCCTACCTCTATGGCGACGAGGCCCAGGCGGCCGGCTGCTTCGGCAAGCTCGTGAAGATCGCCGAGGACACCGGCCGCAGCGACCAGCCGCTTTACGCCGAGGGGCTGGAGGGTTTTCTCATGCTTCGCTTCTCGCAGGTGATGGACATCGACATCTCCAACACGCGGCAGTTCCTCGATGCCATGATCCAGCGGGCGATGCTCGACGGCCTCGCCAAGGGCCGGCTCGACACGTTCAACCGGTTCGTGAGGATTGCCTACGCGCTCTATGACCGACGGTATGCCGCCTCCGCGCCGGGCACGAAGCACGTGGCGAAGGAGGCGCAGTTGCCGCCGTTTCCCGAGGTCGTTGCGGGCTCCTTCGAAAGCGCCATGAAGCAGGAGGCGACGCCGCTGCTGGTGCGGGCCCGGATCTGGGCCTGGGCCCCTGACGAGATCAAAAACCGCGTCTGGGGCAGGATCGGCGAGCCGTTGACGGAGCAGGCCACGGCCGCCGGCCTCGACCCCGCCCGGGCGTTTCCGCCACCGCCGGGCTGGAAGCCCGATGCCGACGCGACGCCGCGGGACGCCGATGATCAGCCCGCCGCGGAGGCCTCGCGTGATGCGGCCTGATGTGGCCCGGTCCGGCAGCGGAGCGACGTGCTCGCCCTGGCGAGGCATGATTCCGGTTGCGGCGGCCGTCGCCGTGTTCGGCAGGGCCTGCGGGTTCCGCTGGGTCTCGTGGGACGATCCCCTGCATGTCACGGCCAACGCCGGCGTGGCCGATCCCTCGTGGCAGAGCGTGCTTGGCTTCTGGCGGGAGCCCTACCACGGGCTCTTCATCCCGGTGAGTTACACGGCCTTCGCCGCCGAGGCTACGACCTGCCGGCTGCTCGGACTCGAGTCGGCCGATCCACGGCTCTTCCATGCGGTGGGCGTGGCCCTGCATGCGGTGGCCGCCGGGCTCGTGTTTCTCCTCGTTCGCCGTCTCGTCGCCGGCGACTGGCCAGCGGTCGCGGCCGCGACGCTCTTCGCCGTGCACCCCCTTCAGGTGGAGAGCGCCTGCTGGATCTCCGAGCAGCGGGGGCTCCTGGCGACCGTCGGGGGGCTGAGCTGCATGCTGCTGTTCCTGGCGGCCTGCGAGGCGCGGCCTGCAGCCCCGTGGCGCGACCGCCGTGCCTGGGCGGCGGTCACCGCCCTGTGCCTCGCCCTGCTGGCCAAGCCGTCGGTGGTGTCCGTGCCGCTCGTGGTCGCCTGCCTCCTCCGGTGGTTCTCGGGATGGTCGTGGCGATCGGTGGCCAACGCCGCGTGGCCCCTGGCCGTTCCGGCAGCCGGGATCGCCCTGGTCACGCGTGGGCTGCAGTCGTCGGCCGACGTGTTCGACCCGCTCTGGTCCCGGCCGATCATCGCCGGTGACGCGCTGGCGTTCTACGCGAGGAAGTTCGTGATCCCCGCCGGCCTCTGTATCGATTACGGCCGCGTTCCGGCGACGGTCGTCGCCGACACGGCCTCCGTGGCCCTCGCGGTGGCGGCGCTGGTCACGGTGATGGCCATCGCGACCATGCCGCGGCTTGAGGGCTGGCGTGGTCCGGTGGCCGTCGCGCTGGCGGGGTTCGCCCCCGTGCTCGGCCTCGTGCCGTTCACGTTCCAGGAGTTCTCGACGGTCGCCGATCGCTACGCCGCGCTACCGCTGCTCGGTCCGGCCGTGGGGCTGGCGGTCGCGTGCCGCAATGCCGGCCTGCTCCGGGCGGGGCTCGTGGCCGCGGGGCTCGTGCTGCTCGCGACGGTGTCGGCCACGCAGGCGGCGACCTGGCGCGACAGCGAGTCGCTCTACCGGCATGCGATCCTCCTCAATCCACGATCCATCCATGCCCGCATGAACCTCGGCCTCGTGCTGCTCGACGAAGGCCAGCCGGACGAGGCGGAGCCGCTCCTCGCCGAGGCCGTGTCGCTTGCGCCCACCTATGCGAAGGCCCGCTACAACCTCGGGCTCGTGCACCACCAGGCTGGGCGGCCGGCCGAGGCGGAGGCGTCGTACCGCGTCGCCCTCGAGCTCGACGCGGCATACGCCGAGGCGCACAACAACCTCGGGATACTCCTCTGCGAGCAGGGCCGCATCGAGGAGGGCCGCGATCACTTTCGGGCGGCGCTCCGCGCGCGGCCCGGCTTCACGGCCGCTCGGCAGAATCTCGCCCGGGCCGAGGGGCGTGGCCGGTGAGCAGCCGACCGAACAGTCCCCATCGCTCACGCGATTGGGCTTCCCGGGCAGGTGCCGCGTTGGGAAAGCATCACCGCGTGAGCCACATCGACGGTGCCGCGGCGGGAAAGCGTCACCGCGTGAGCGGTACGGCTGCGCGACGTCGTGCGTGGCTCTGCGGGATGACGATGCCCTACTTCTTGTCGACGTCCTTGTCGTCGAGGATGTAGTGCACGAGATTTCCGTTGAGCCGGTACTGCTCCCAGCCCTGCACCCGTGGCGAGCGGTTCGCCTGGTCGCTCGAGAGCAGCTGGGAATAGACCCACGGGTCGATCGAGTCGCTGATGGTGCGGGTGTGGCCGTCGCAGAAGGCGAGCTGGTAGCCGCGGCCGTGGCACGACGTCGGATACCGCAGCCCCATGTCGGTGGCGAGTTTCATCCACGTGTTGCCGGTCTTGCGGTTGGTCGCGTAGACCTGCCCGGCCGTGATCCCCACGGGCTGCAGGAACACGTGGGCCTCCTGGGCGGAGAGGGCGTTGGCCGCGGCGGGCAGCGGGTTCGACGACCAGACGAGCGTGCGGGGCGTGGCGATGCCGGTTCGCTCGGCGAGCAGGGCGGTGCAGCTGTCGCCGTCGGCAGCCCCGATCAACTCGAGCGAATAGCGACTCGGCTCGTACTGCTGGGCCGCGCCGCTGCCGCTCGCGGTCGTCACGTACCACGCGGCGGAGGAGACGTTGCCCACGGCGTCGATCACCGCGCCGTCGCCGCGGTACTGCTTGACGCCGGACCCGAGCACGACCGCTCCCGTGCCGGCATTGGCGGCGTAGGCGATCGCGGCCGGATACTTGTCGCGCTGATCGGCGGCGAGGCTCGGGCAGACGTAGCGGGCAACCCGCTTGGTGGCCACGGCATCGACCCCCGCCGCCGTGGTGAAGGTCTCGTACCAGGTGAAGATCTCCCGCTCCCCGAGATACGGCATCACGGTGACCGTCCACGACACGCACGCCTGTGTCTTCTGCCCGGCGGTGATCCGCGTGTTCGAGTAGAGATCCTGCCGATTCCGCCAGCCGGGCAGTTGGCCCTTCGCGGCATCGAAGGCCGTGAAGCCCTTGGCGATCGACGCGAGGTTCGTCATGCACGACGCTTTGCGGGCCGCCTCGCGGGCCATGCCCAGGGCGGGCATCAGCATCGCCGCGAGTACGGCGATCAGCGAGACCGTGACGAGCACCTCCACGAGGCTGATGCCCGGCCGCCGGGCGGGACGACTGCCGGGCGGACGGCGAGCATGCGGCGGGCGGGCCATGAGGATCTCCCTTCGTCGAAACGATGTCCAACCTTTACGGAATGTACCCGCCGGCTTCGTGAGAAACACGTGAGAGAACCGGCTTTCCAGACGCTGGCGGCTGTTTCAGGTGCGTTTTCAATGGCGATATACTCGGGCCTGCGAGGAAACCTCGCGGGGGTAGCAGGGTGCTTCCCCGGCGAGGAGGTTCTGGAGACTCGACTGACCGGTGTCGCCCGAGAGTTGTCTACCGCCGTGGGGCCTGCTCGCCTCGGTCGACGTCCCCTCGTTCCCGGGGATTCCCTGGGTCGGCTTCGGCTGGACGATCCTGGTCTGCCTGCTCGCCGCCTCCGCAGTGACGCTCGCGCGGTGGGTGCGAGCCACCACCGATGAGCTCGAACTCGACGGCGGGGACCGCTGGGCCTCCCTGTTTGCCGCCCTGCCGGTGCTGCTGGTGACTGTGGGGCTCGTCGCCGGCTTCTGGGCCTTGCCGCTGGGCTGGGCGATCCTGCTCGCCGCGACCGTCGGATTTCTCCGCCAGCGGGATGCGGCCGTGCCCGACTCGCAGGCCTTTCTCTCGAGCCGTGGGCCGGCGAACGTCGCCGCGGAGATCCGCAGTCGGATCGAGGCCAGTCGGGCCGGAACGCCGGCCGGCAGCAGCCTGTCGCTGAAGGAGCAGGTCGCGGAGCTGTTCGCGAAGCTCAAGAAGGCGGCCGGGGCGGCGCCCTCCAAAAAAGGCAAGGCGGCCGCGAAGAAGTCCAAGAAGGCCGCCCCGAAGGCGGCGGTTGCCGGTGCACCGCGGAACGACACGTTCACCTTCCTGCGGAAGGACGGCAGCGAAATCATGTCGCTGCCGCTCGACGGCGGCGAGAAGGGAGCGGTCTCGGCCAACGTCCGCAACACGCAGAAGATGCTTTTGCTGGCGATCCGCGGCGGCATGGTCGACGTCGTCGTCGATCCCGGGGCGACCCACTGGATGCTGCGGGTCGGCAAGGGGGGGGCGCTGAAGGACGCCGAAAAACTCCCCGCCGAGGCGGCGCGGGGGCTGGTCTCCACCGTCAAGGTGCTCGGTGGCATGGGCAAGGCAGCCGACCGCGACACGCAGGGCACCTTCACGGTGCTCGTCGGCGATGCCCGCTACGACATCCAGGCTGCGACCACCGCGGGAGCGGTGGGCGAGAAACTGGTGCTGTCGATCCACCAGGCAGCCGGCGGACTCCTGCACGTGGGTCTCGCCGGCCTCGGGCTGCGGCCAAAGGCTTTGGAGCAGGTTCGCGTTCTCGCCAAGAAGCAATACGGACTGCTGCTGATCGCGGGGCCGGCCGGCAGTGGCCGGACGACCACCGCCTACGCGGCCCTGCGCGAGATCGATGCCAAATCGAAGAAGATCACCACGATCGAGGAAACGATCGCGTGCAAGCTCGATGGGGTCGCGCAGATCGCCGTCGAGACTGCAGCGGGCGCCAAGTATGGCGGGGTGCTGCAGATGGTGCTCAAACAGGATCCCGACGTGATCCTGCTCGGCGATCTCCCCGACAGGTCGACCATGGAGGCAGCCTGCCAGGCGGCACTCACGGGCCACATGGTGATCGCGACGATGGAGGCCCGCGACACGGTGGGCGCCATCGCCGACCTGATCGACACCGGGATGGAGCCGATGCTCGTGCAGACCGCGCTCGCCGGAATCGTGGCCCAGCGCACCGCCCGTCGCCTCTGCCCAAAGTGTCGCGTGCCGATCGAGCCGCCCGACACGCTGCTCCGCAAGCTCAACCTCCAGCCCGGCGCGGTGAAGGTCATCTACAAGGAGAAGGGGTGCCCGGCCTGCGAGGGCAGCGGCTTCCGCGGGCAGCTCGTGTTGCACGAGGTACTCGCCATCAACGAGCAGATTCGCCGGCTGATCGCTGCCCCGCTCCCCGCCCGCGAGATCAAGGCGGCGGCCGTGCTCGCCGGCATGCTCAGCCTCCAGCTCGACGGCCTGGCCAAGGTGGTGCAGGGGGAGACGAGCATCGACGAGATCCTGCGGGTCACCGCCTGACCAGCCCCAGCCCGACCATCGGAGACCGCCGCACCGCGGCCACCCCCCATGCTGCATGACCTGCTCGTGATCGCGGCGATTGCCGGCTGTGGCTGGCTCGGCAGCCAGTTCGGCCTCGCGTTTGCTGGTGCCGCGGCACTTGAACTCTTCGCCTGCGTGGTGTTCGGCACGGTGGCGCACGAGTTCGTGATCGACCAGATCGACAACGTGACCCAGGCGATTACGGGAATCTCGCTGCCGCAGGCGTGGCTGTATCTGCTCGTCTACGCCGGGCTCGTGTGGGGCTCGTTTGCACTGGTGCGGCGGCTGGTGCATCGCCGTGACGAGCAGGGCGACGAACCATTGAATCCGCTGCTTGATCGTGTCGGCGGGGCGGTGGCCGGCGGCGTCGCGGGGTTCGTGCTCGCAGGAGCCGGCCTGATCACGCTCTCGATGCTGCCGCTGCTTCAGGGGCTGAAGCCCGCTCCTCAGCGAATGATGCTCGATGCCGGCGGGCTCCTCCTCCGCACGGCCGGAGCCTTTGCGGGTGGATTTCACGAGGGGCGATCGCTCGTGCTCGAGGGAGAGCCGCCGTCGCGGCCGTCGATCCAGTCGGCCCACCTCACGAACGAGCCATGGTCCGACGCCGATGGCGACGGCGCCCCTGGCGAGGCCGACCGCTTCAGCGACGTCGACGGCAGCGGGTCGTATTCCAAGGACCTCTACTACACCGACCTCGACGGCGACGGCATGCGGCGGGTGGGTCTGCTCGACAAATACCGCACCGGCGTCTGGGACTATCCCGTGCTTCAGTACGACCGCGAGCGGTCGGATCTCAAGAAGCCGGAGCCCCCGCCCGCTCCGCCGAAGCCTGCCGCCGAAGCACCCAAGCCCGAAGAAGCGAAGCCCGTGCCGGAGGGACCGGCAGCCGAGCCTGCCGCCGCTGAGAAGGTTCCAGAGGCCCCCGCGGACGCTCCAGCGACACCTGCAGAACCAACGCCGTGAGCAGCGGTGTCGGTCGCGAGGGGCTGATCGTGCTGGGAAGCCCAATCTCGTAAGCGATGGGGACTGATGCACTGGTGACGCAGGGTCAGGGTTGCCCGTGCCCGTCGCCGGACGTTCGCCTCGGCCCTCCTGGGCAATCCTGTTCGGCACGGGATTTGCGCGATTGAAGCCAGGCAGCCCGGGCCGACTGAGGCGAGTTGCGCTCAGGTCGGCCGGGCGATATCGTGCCCGTCATGTCCGA
>JBJTDZ010000014.1:0-38219 GCA_046092585.1 Pirellulales bacterium
GCATTGGCAGCCCTGAGCCTGCGTCACCGGTGACGCAGGCTCAGGGCTGCCAATGCCCCGTCGCCGGACATTCGCGGCGGGCATCATGCCCGCCGCTCACTGCATGTCCGCTGCGCTTCGCCATCCTGGCTGCGCTTGCTCCCATAGCCCGGCTCCCGGGGCACCGAACGCGACAGAGCCGGCAATCGCCGGCTGGTCATGGATCAGTATTGCACGTTGATCCTAATGTCGCTGTTCAGCCCGGCGATCGCGAGCCACCGAGACCTGCAGCGAGCCTGTGCCGGCGCAGCCACGGCCTCACGTGCCCGTGGGGTTCGCTGCTGCACCGTCGACTGCTGGCTCAGCGAGGGGCTGCCGGTGCCCCGGGAGCCGGGCTATGGGAGCAAGCGGAGCCAGGATGGCGAAGCGCAGCGGGCATGCAGTGAGCGGCGGGCATGATGCCCGCCGCGAACGTCCGGCGATGGGGCATTGGCAGCCCTGAGCCCGCGTCACCGAAGCCCGCGGCCTCACGGCCGGTCGGCTTCTTCATGCGACGCAGCGAATGTCTGGCGACGGGGCATGGGCAGCCCCTCGCCGTCCGGCTGATCAGGCGGCGCGACGGCGGGGAAACCACTCGGCGGGAAGCATGAGCACCGCCACGCGGTTCTCGAGGTTGGGCCGGAACACCACCAGTAGCAGCACCGGCAGGTACCAGGCCATGAAAAGCCCGCCGTTGTGGGCCTTCCAGAACTGGCTGCCGAGCAGCACCGCGGCGGTGCAGCTCATCAGCGTGCCGAGGTTCTTGGGGGCGGGCCAGATGGCGAGCGTGGCGATCATCGCCACGAAGGCCGCCAGCACCGGGAGCCGGAAGACCGGATCCTGCGAGGGCAGCGCCCAGAAGCCCTCCAGCGACACGTCGCTCGGGAAGATCCAGCCGAACATCTGCCGCAGCTGGCCCACGAACACCGTGGCATCTGGCGACGTGAACCAGAGGGCGATCACGAGGATCGTCAGCGCCGTGGACACGCCCAAGGCGAACCGCCGCACGCCCCGCTCCCAGTAGAAGCTGCACCACAGCGGCAGCAGGAACACCGGATAGTAGATCGTGCCGATGGCGAGGCCCACGAGCGTGCCCGCGAGAAATGGCCGGCGGTAGGCGGCGATCGCCCAGAGCACGAGCGCCCCGGGCAGCACGTGATCGACCCGGCCGGTCATCGTGGCCGTGTAGGGAAGCAGCAGGTAGAGCACCGCCGCCGCGATCCCCAGCTGCAGGTTGTCGAAATGCCGCCAGCCGATCACCACCATGCCGGCGACGATCGCCAACTGCGCGACGATCGCCATCACGCGGGCCGTGGTCTCATGGATCGCCCGGCGGCCCGAGTCGCCGGGCTCCGCGGGCGCGGCGGCACCGTCTGGGGCGAAGAAGATCCGCTGGGTGGAGATCTGCGGCAGCACGAAGAGCAGCGGGTAGCCCGGGCCGAGGCGGGCGAGCTGGTCGGCATCGACGGTGGCGTCGCGGGCCTCGATGCGGTCGGCCGTCGCGGCGCCGGCCACGTCATCCCGCTGCGGCCGGGTGGTGATCACATTGGCCAGGAGGAACGCGAGCAACGAGCCGCCGAGGAAGAGCAGGCCCCCGGTCGTGAGGTTGGGCTCGAGCATCGGCCGGCGAACCATCATCGAATCGCAGAGCATGCGCACGAGGAGCAGGCCGGAGACGGCAAAGATCCAGACAAAGCCGAGCTGCTGGTCGGCGACGTTGGCCTTGTAGCCGCCATATTCCACCGCCAGAAGGCCGGGTGCGAGCAGGACGAGCCCGAGGAGATCGACGTTGCGGATGCTCCAGAGGCGGTTGAACTTGAAGAACAGCGCGATCGTGAGGAGCGACGCGAAGTAGAACCACGTCGTGGGATTGACGCGGTGGTACTGGAAGAGAATGTCGCTCATGCCGTCCGTGCGTTGGGGGCCGTCCGCCGCGAAACGTCCTAGCGTAAGCCGCCCGGGGGCCGAGGGAAAGCGGGCCGAAAGGCGTCAAAACGGCCAGATCAGCGGCGCCAGGGCGACCGTGATCGCCATCACCAGCAGGTTCAGGGGCCCCCCGAACCGCATGTAATCGCTGAACTTGTATCCCCCGGGGCCATAGATCATCAGGTTGGTCTGGTAGCCCATGGGCGTGGCGAAACCGCAGCTCGCCGCCACCGTGACGGCCATGATGAACGGCATCGGGTTGACTCCCAGATCGGCGGCGGTCTGCCAGGCGATCGGAAAGGTGAGCACGGCGGCGGCGTTGTTGCTCATCAGTTCCGTGAACAGCATGGTCACGAAGTAGATCGCCGCGAGCACCACGTGGGGATGGTCGCCGGCTGCGGAGATCGTGGAGTGGGCCACCGCCTCGGCGAGGCCGGTCTTCTCCATGGCCCGCGCGAGCCCGAAGCTCGCGGCGATCAGCAGCAGCGACTCCCACTCGATCGAGCGCCGCGCCTCCGCCGACGAGATGCAGCGCATGGCCACGACAGCCCCTCCCGCCACCAGCGCGGCCGCCACCATCGGCACCAGTTCCAGGGCGGCGGCCAGGACCATCGCCGCCAGCACGGTGCAGGCGATCCACGCCTTGTCGTGCCGCGGCGGTGTCGACCCGCGGACCTCGCTGACGAGGTAGAAGTGCCGGTTCGTCCGCTGCCGGTCGAGGAATGCCGGGCTGGCCTCGACGAGGAGCGTGTCGCCCGCCTGCAACTCGATGTCGCCGATCTTCATGTGCACGAGTTCGCCGTCGCGTGCCACGGCGATCACCACGGCGCCATACGTCGAGCGAAACCGGCCCTCGCGGATCGTGCGGCCGACCAGCGGGCACGAGGAGGAGACGACCGCCTCCACGAGGACCCGCTCGCTGCGCGGGTCGTCGAGCTTGAAGACCTGATCGGTGGCCGGCCGCAGCCCGCGGATCTTCTGCAGTTCCACCACGGAATCGAGCACGCCCACGAACACGAGCCGATCACCCTCCTCGAGCAGTTCCGTGGGGGCGACGGCCGCGATCACGTGGCCACGGCGGTCGATCTCCATGAGGAACAGCCCGTGGAGATGCCGCAGGCCCGCCGCCTCGATCGTGCGGCCGGCGAGCGGGCTGCCAGGCTCGACCACCATCTCCAGCGTGTACTGCCGCGGGTCGTCGCTGGTGCTCATGGCGGGTCGTCGATCCTTGAGCAGAAAGCGGCTGGCGGCCACGAGGTAGACGAGGCCGCAGGCGAAGAGCGGCACGCCCAGCCAGGTGATGTCGAACATGCCCAATGGGTGCCCCCGCTTCCCCGCCACCAGGCCGCTCACGACCACGTTGGTGCTCGTGCCGATGAGCGTGCACAGGCCGCCGAGCACCACGGCGTCGTTCATCGGCATCAGGAGCTTGGAGACGCTGAGGCGGTTCTTCTTGGCCCAGTCGCGGATCGCCGGCACCATCAGGGCCACGACCGGCGTGTTGTTGACGAAGGCCGAGAGCACCCCCGGCGCCACCATCGTGCGGAACTGCGCGGCTGCCAGCGACGATGGGCGGCCAAGAGCCCGATCGACCAGCGCCGCCAGTGCGCCGGTGCGCTCCACGGCGGCGGCGACGACGAAGAGGGCCGCCACCGTGATCATGCCCTCGTTGCTCATGCCCCGCAGCGCCTCGTCGGGGGTGAGCACGCCGGCTGCGAGCAGGATCACCACGCCGCCGATCATGACCATGTCGGGGGCGCGCTGCACGAAGAGCAGGGCCGCGAGCGTCACCACGACGACGGCGGCCGTGAGCGTGGCCTGCCAGTTCGCCAGCAGCAGTTCGGGGTTCATCGCGGCTCTCCGGGGCCGGGCGGCCCGCCTTCGTTTCGAGCACTTTCGCGCCGGCGCCGCCGGGATGCAAGGCCAAAACGGTGCGGAGTCGATGGTTGGCCGGCCATCGGCGCTGTACGCTCGACCGCCAATCGACCATCATTTTCCGGGGAATGCACCGTGATCATCGACGACCTGCTGGCGGGCAATGCCACGTTCGTGTCGGGGGAGTTTCGTCCCAACGACGACTACTACCGGTCGATCGCGGCTCGGCAGACCCCCAAGGTCCTCTGGATCGGCTGCTCCGATTCCCGCGTCAGCGAGAACCAGATGACCGGCTCGAAGCCGGGCACGATGTTCGTGCACCGCAACGTGGCGAACATCGTGGCCTTCAACGACGTCAACATCTCGGCGATCCTCGAATACGGGGTGGTGCACCTCAAGATCGAGGACATCATCGTCTGCGGCCACACCCGGTGCGGCGGCATCGCGGCGATCGAGGATGGCGTGCACGAGAACTACATCGCCGACTGGCTGTGCATCGCCACGGGCGCCAAGGAGGCGGCCGATCGGATCGCGAAGGAGCGGAAGCTGACGCGGGAGGAGAAGCTCGCGGTGCTCACGGAGGAAAACGTGAAGCTCCAGATCAAGCACCTGAAGAACCTCGCCCTGATTCGCAACATGCACGCCAAGGGACGGCTGCCGCGGATCCACGGCTGGCTGTACCGCGTCGAGACCGGCACGATCGACGTGCTCGTGGACGGCCGCCAGCCCGAAGGGACACGGGCAGGAAAACGGCCGGCGACGCGCCGCTCTCCGTCCACCCGCCGCCGCTAGGGCGCATCTGGTCGGAGTGAAGCGTCGGCTTGGAAAACCAGAGCGGGTAGGCGAGGGGGTCGGCGAACGCTCGAGGAGCCTTGGGCGTATCCTCGCCCCGGCAACGAGACTTTTGCCGTCCCCGAGCCGGCGATACACGTGTCTCGAGCTTGATCGAGGGCGGTTCTCGGCAGGGTGTGACCATGCGAGTGTTTCCCTCGGATCGCTACCCGCTGCCGCTGCCCGAGGGGCACCGCTTTCCGGCGGAGAAGTATGGCCGGCTGCGGCGGCGTCTCGAGGTCCATGCCGCAGCCGGTGCCCCGCTCGAGTTCGTGGAGCCGCATGCCGCCACCGACGAGGAACTGCTCCGGGTGCACGACCGTGCCTACGTGGGGCGGGTGCTTTCCGGAATGCTCACCCCGGCCGAGATCCGCCGGATCGGTTTCCCGTGGAGCCCCGGGCTGGTGGAGCGGTCGCTCCGCAGCACCGGCGCGGCGGTCGATGCGGCGGCCGCGGCGCTGGTCGATGGCGTGGCGGCGAGCCTTGCCGGCGGCACGCATCATGCCGGCCCCGACTGGGGCGAGGGCTTCTGCGTCTTCAACGACACGGCGGTGGCCGCCCGCGAGATGCAGGCTCGGGGACTGGTGCGGCGGGTGCTGGTCCTCGACTGCGACGTGCACCAGGGGAACGGTACCGCGGCGATCTTCGCCGGCGATCCGACGGTGTTCACGACGTCGATCCACGGTGCGAAAAACTTTCCGCTGCGGAAGGTGGCGGGATCGCTCGACGTGCCTCTCGAAGACGGCGTGGGTGACGACGCCTACCTCGCGGCGCTGGGATCCGCGGTCGAGGAGTCGTTCGCCCGCTCGCGTCCCGACCTCGTGCTCTACATCGCCGGTGCCGACCCCTATGCAGGCGACCGACTCGGGAGAATGGCGCTGAGCAAGCCGGGCCTGCGCGAACGCGACCGCATGGTGCTCGCCGCCGCCCGGGCGGCGGCCGTGCCGCTGGCGATCGTCTGCGGGGGCGGTTACTGCGACGACATCGACTCGATCGTCGACATCCATGCCGCCACCATGCTGCTGGCGGCCGGCGAATGAACCACGCCGACGCGGCCGACTCAGCCGTCCTCGTCCGGGGCGGCCTGACGATCGTCGGCTGGGCGGCGGCCGTCGAGGCTCCAGGGCCCGGTGCCATTGGCGAGCAGGAAGAGCATCGCCCCCATGAGGGCGACGTTCTTCATGAATGCGATAATCTCCGCCTGCCTCACGTCTGCCGACGTGTCGGCCGGGAGCCTCCAGAAGTCGTGGAAGTAGTAGGTTGCCGCCCCGAGGAACACGAGGAGCAGCAGCGCCCCGATCCGTCCCCTGAGGCCGAGGACCACCGAAAGCCCCCCGAGTGCCAAAAATGCGATCGCCCCGCCGAGCAAAATCTGGGGCGAGGGCACCCCCTCGTTCGCCATGCTTTCGGCCGTGGCCTTGAAGTTCGTCGCCTTGCCGGCGATCGCGGCAAGGAAGATGGCCGCCAGCATGATGCGGGCAAGAACGGTGAGGAGGCCGCGAATCGCGTACATGGCGTCGTTCCGAGTGGTACGGGTGCCCGGGGGGGTGGAGCCGTTTGAGACCGGGAGGCTAGCACGCTCTCGTTCCCGGCGTGAAGGCGAATCGGCCACGCAGCGGCGGCCGGCGGAGCGGGGCGCCCGGTCCACGCACGAAAAAAGCCGCGCCGGCAGGTGCCGGCGCGGCCTTCGTTCATCGTCGATCAGCCAGTCAACCGTCCAGCCATCACCACCCGGCAGTTGGGTCGTTCAACCAGCGGCCGGGCGGCGCATCAACCGCGATCCTGATCGGGCTCGTCGAGGAGGCCGGCGGGGCTCAAGGCCTCCCTGCGCCGGCGGCGATGCCGCCGCGTCTGGTCGACGATCAGCACGCTCGCCACGCCGACGCCGGCGAGCACGAGTGTCGAGGGTTCGGGTACGGCCGTCACGGCGGCGAGCGGGGCCGTCGCCACGAGCGACAGGACCGCCGTGTCCGTCACCACTCCGCTACCGCCCGGCGTCTGCATGAACGAAACGAGCAGGCTCGCCTGGGCCGGATTCGGTGTCAGCGACGGATTGAACGTGCCAGCGATGTAACTGCCGAGAATCGCGAAACTCCGTGTCCCCAGTGCGTTCGCCTGTTCGGTGATCGACGTCGAGCTGAACGTGCCGAACGTCGCGTTGCCGAAGCCGACGCTCGTGGGGACCGCCGTGTCGATGGTGAACGGACCGAAGGTCTGAGTCGGCAGCCCAGTGAAGTAGCCGACGCTGTCGCCCGTCGAGGCGACGCTCCCGACCGTGAAGGATGTCGCCGTGTCGACGCTGCCGGTGTCGACGGACGGCGAGCCGATGTCCACAAACCCTTGGGAGCCGGACGAATTGGCGACGGTCATGAAGATCTGGGGCAACTCGGCCTGGGTGAGCTCGTCGGCGCGTGCCGTGCCCAGGCACGACGCGACGGCAAGTGCGGCGGCGATGCCGCATGCCGGAAGGATCCGGGATCGAGATGAATTCACGACGATAAAACCTTTCTGGACGGGGCCGGGAGGAACGCGAACAAACGCCCCCCCGAATGGGTTGAAGACATGGGTGACGAACGATTCATGAACGACCGCGTCCGGGATGAACGAGAGCCCGGGAGCGGGGAAAAATCTGGCGATACCCCCGGGAGTCGACCCCCGCTCTCCTCACCACGGCGGTGACGGTCTCACCAAAATTGTGAGACGCCAACGTGGGCTCGGATTTCCGGCTGCGGCTGCCCGTCGGACCCACGCATGGGCCCACTCGCGCAAACTCAGCCCGGCAACGAGGGGGAATCACGGAAAACTCACCTTGTTTCAGCAGGGACGGACTTCTTCAGACGTAATTCCCACGGCTACCTTCATCACGGTGCACCTCTCCTTCTGATCTGTTTGGCCTGGGGGCATTCTCATAGCGCAGGGAGGGGATCCCTGGACAGCCTTGGGGCCGACGGGCGAAAAGCGGTGCACGTCGCGTGCCAAATCGTCCGGAAGACAGCCCGCCGCTTTTCGGGCCGGGCGATCCACGGCTCGGGTATGTCGCCTACCATGCAATGACCCCGCCTGATGTGTGGCTCCTCCGGACGGCATGCATGGCCCCCCGCGCCCCGCTTCCGACGAAGGTCTGCCGTCGCTGCGGACGACCGTTCTCGTGGCGGCGGAAGTGGGAGCGCGACTGGGAGCGGGTGCTCTATTGCAGCGATCGCTGCCGGCGAGGAACTGGCAGCACCTCACGAGGAGCGGCGACGTGAACCGAGGAACGTACGTAGTGGCCGGCGGCAGCCGCGGCATCGGCTTGGCGCTGGTGCGACTGCTCGCACCGTCGGCCTCCCGGGTGGATGTCTGGTCGCGGGCGATCGACGGCCTCGAGATCGGTGGGCCGGTGCGACATGCGGCCTGCGACTTCGCCGCCCCGGATGGACCGCTTCCGGATCCCCCCGACGTGATCCACGGCGCGGTCTACTGCCCCGGCACGATCACGCTGCGGTCGTTCCGCAGCCTGCAGCCTGCCGACATCCGCAGCGACCTCGAGGTCAACCTGCTCGGGGCGGTGCGGTTTCTGCAGGCCTGCCAGCCGCGGCTTCAAGGGCTCGACGGTCGGCCCGCGAGCGTCGTGCTCTTCAGCACCGTGGCGGTCGGCCAGGGCATGCCGATGCATGCGTCGGTGGCGGCGGTCAAGGGGGCGGTCGAGGGGCTCGTGCGCTCGCTCGCCGCCGAGTGGGCGCCCAAGGTGCGGGTCAACGCCATCGCCCCGGCGCTCACCGATACGCCGCTCGCCGAGCGGCTCCTCTCATCGCCGGAAAAACGGGAGGCGATGGCCGCTCGCTATCCGCTGCGGCGGATCGGCTCGCCAGACGATGTGGCGGCGGCCGCCCGATTTCTGCTCTCCGCCGAGAGCGACTGGATGACCGGGCAGGTGCTCGGCGTCGACGGTGGGATGTCGACGCTCCGCACGTGAGTTCGCCGGTGAATCCTCGCCGGCGACGCTTGCAAGTACTCCCGACAGGGATCGAACCTGTAACCTTCAGCTCCGGAGGCTGACGCTCTATCCAATTGAGCTACGGGAGCGGAGTTTCGACGCACGAAGTCTAGCAGCCGCCGGGAGCCGAACAAACCGGCGGCTTTGAGGCCGCCGGGCGGGCGCTGCTGCGGTTCTTGCGCACGCCCTACGCCGAGCGTTTGAGCTCCACCCGCGGCCGGTCGACGTGCGGCGCCGCCGGCGACTCATGGCCGGCGTCGATCCGGTAGGTTCGGGCTCCCGTGTCGGGCTCGGTGCCTGAGGCCGCCTGTCGCATCAGGGCCCGGAGGTGCCGCGTGCGGCCCACGCACGAGCCGATCTGCATCAGGGCCGCGATCCTGCCGGCGAGCATGGCGAATGTTCCCAGCGGCGCGGTCAGCGCCGCGTGCCGCATCACCTCGCCGGCATGGGCCACGAGCGCCGGGAGCAGTCGTTCGCAGGCGAGCGACCGCCAGAAGAGCCGCTCCGCGTGGAGGCCGGCGATGAAGGGATTGCGCCGCCGACAGACCGGGCCGCTCACGACCCGAGCCTCAGGCTCGAGCACCACTTCGGCTCCCAGCGCGGCGAGCGTCGCCGCCATGTCGGCCGCGGCGAGCGGATCACCGCAGGCCGACGAGAACCCCGGTTCGCGGATCACGTCGGCCCGCCAGAAGCCGGCCTCCAGCAGTGGTGCAGCCGGCAGGGTGCCGGTCACGAGACCGCCCGCCTTCCGCCGCGGCACCACCGTCACGCTCCGTCCGCCCGCCGTCCGCCGGATGCCGGCCGACACGGGCTGATCGCGGTCGATCTCCGATACGGCCAGCGGCACGACGGCCTGCACGGCGGGCCGGGAAAAATGCTGCATGGCCGCGGCGGTCCAGTGCTCGGTCGCCTTCCAGCCGGCGGCGAGCACGTGGATCACGTCGCCGGTCGCGGCCGCGACGCCGGTTGACACGCAGCCCACGAGGCCCGCTCCGGGCGGCGCCTTCACGAAGGCCACCTCCTCGCGGATGTTCCAGGGATCGTCATAGGCACAGCCCAGCGCGACGATCACCTCGCAGTCATCGGGGCGATGCTCGAGCACGCTGACGAGCGTTTCCTCGAGGGCCGGCACGTCGGTCGCCGGCACCACCACCGAAAGCCGGCGCGAACGCCCGACCTGCCCCTGCGTTGCCATGATCCCCCCGCTTCATCCCGTGCGAGTCGCGCAGACGATCCCCCCGGAACGTCCGCACGTCCGCTGTCTCCCGACACCGAGCCGTCCGCGATCAGGCGGCCGCCCGCTGCGGCTGCAGTTCGGTGAACAGGTTCACCGTGTGGAGCATCTCGCCATCGGCGTCGTAAAACTGCAGCACGCCCACGTCGATCAGCCACATCGCGAACATCTCCGTCACGCGATAGCACCGCGCCACGCACCGGCCCCGGTCGATGCGGATGTTTTCCTGGAGATCCTCGACGTCGACGACGTCGGCCCCGAGCTTGAGGAAGTGGCGCGAAACGAGTCCGCGGACGTCCGCGGCGTTCATGTGCAGGCGCATGAGGGCAACCTCCTGTTGCGGGATGTCGAATCGACGTCCTGTCGATCGGGCCGGGAAACCTACCGGGGCGCCGTCGCCGAAGAAAGGCTGGTTTGCCGAGGGAAGTCCCGTGATCGGCCGCCCGACCCGTCACCACGAAGGGGGATCGGCCGAAGCCCGCGGTCGCGATCACCTCCGGGCAGGAACGCTTCCCAACCCGCACGTCCGGCTCGGTCGCCGCAGCCTGCCAGGGTGCCGCAGTCGGCGCAGGCCTCAGGCCAGCCGGTGGGTCCACGCCTCGTCGAGATAGCGGTCGCGGACGAGCTGCGCCACGCGATCGGCCGGCCAGTCGCTCCGAATGACCTCGGCACCGAAGGCCCGTCTCACGGTGGCCTCGAGTGTCGCGCGGCCGAGGCCGAGGTTCGCGAGAAACGTGGCGTGATCACGGTGGGCGCGATAGTCGGGCTCCCGGGGCGGATGCCGCAGCACCCGGGAGACGATCCCGAGGTCGAAGTCGTCGAGCAGCGTGCCGTGGTAGAGCACGGCCCGACGTCGCACCCGGAGGGCGTTGCCCGAGATCTTGCGATCGCATCCGTCCACCGTCATTGCGAGGTCGCTCGACCCGCGGCGGACCACGGGGCGGCCGGCGGCGGCGAGCGTGGTGCACAGGGGCTCGAGCATCGCGGCATGGATCGCGTCGATTGCGGGAACGGCGGTCGGCCACGATGCGATCACCGACCACATCAGGCAGCCGGGGCCGAGCACCACGGTGAGTCCGCCGCTCGGTCGCCGGATCACCCGCACGCCCTCGGACCGGCAGGCCTCGGCATCGACCTCGCCGCCGACGCTGCTCGATGAGCCGAGCACGACCACCGGTTCGGCAGCCATCCACGTCCGAACCAGCGTCGCCGCCGCTGGTGCCTCGTGGGCCTGGTCGAGCAGGGCTTCGTCGAGGGCGAGATTCTCGGCGACGGTCGGCAACTCCACGTCGAGCCAGCAGGTCGGGCCGTCTGTGGCCGAACGTTGACGCACGGTTCGGGGCTCCTAGACTTCTTCCATGGACGAACAAGCACGCCGAGGGTCGCGGGCAGACGACGCCCTGCCGCCCGTCGAGCCACCCAGCGCCGCGTTTCTCGTGCAGCTATTCGTCGTGCCGCTCACGATTGTGACCTGCGGCCTGTTCGTCGTCTGGGGATTTTACTGGCTCGCCCAGATGGGGAACGATCCGGAGAGCTACGTGCGGGCGCTCCGCCGCAACAACGAGGGCCGTTGGCAGGTGGCCCTCAACTTCGCCAACGATCTCCGCGGCCCCGGGGGCGCGGCATTGAAGAACGACCCGGCCCTCGCCGCCGATCTCGCGGGCATCCTCGCCGATGAGGTGGCCAGCGGACGTCCGGCCGGCGGCGGTCACGCCGCCGAGCAGTCGCGGACGCTCTGTGCCTACCTCTGCCGCGCCCTGGGGGAGTTCGCGGTGCCGGAGGCCGCCCCGCCGTTGCTCGGGCGGGCCGCCGACGCCGGCGACCCGCAGACGGCGCAGGCTGCCGTCGAGGCCCTTGCCGTGCTGGCCGCCAACCTCACCGCAGAGGGCAGGGCATTCGCCGATCCGGCTGCGGTCACCGCGGGACTCGTGACGTCGTCGCGGAGCGAGGCGAGGCCGCTGCGGTCCGCGTCGGCCTTCTCGCTGGGGGTCGTCGGCGGCGACGACGCCGTGGCGCGACTGAAGGAACTCGTCGATGACGCCGCGGCCGACGTCCGCTACAACGCCGCGATCGGGCTGGCGCGGCAGGGTCAGGAATCGGCCTGGCCTGCGCTCGAGGAGATGCTTGCGCTGCCCGACGTGGTGCCCACGGAGGGCGACCAGGCCGCGCAGGCGGAGCGGTATCGTCGGGCGATGGTGGTCGTCAACGCGCTCAAGGGAGTCACCCTGCTCGTCGACGTCACGAGGCAGCCGCCGCCTGGGGCGGTCGCCATGCTCGTCGCCGCACTCGCCTCCGACCCCGTGTCCGACGTGCGGGCTGCCGCCCTGGCGCTCACGAGGCGGATCGACAGGCTCGACGCCGGCGGCTGACCGTGGCCCGGGTGCCGTGGTGCGGCAACGGTCAGCTTAGAAACTCCTCCAGCGCCTCGCGGAGCATCTCGACGTCGGCCGCGGCTCCGGTGAGCGTCTGGAAATCGATCGCCGTCTGCGCGGCGTGGATTTCGATGCCGTCGACGATGCAGCCACCGGCATCGGCCGCGGCGCTGGCCGCGGCCGAGCGGTCACCCGCGAGCCAGCCATCCGCCACGACGAGATCGGGCCGTAGTCCCGTGGGTGGCGGCCAGCGGGCTGCGTCCGAAGTGAGCACCACGATCTGGGCCTCGGCTGGCACCGCCGGAGCGTCATGCCAATCGATCAGGCTCGCGGCGGCGGCATGACCGCCGGCGAGTGCTGCAACCAGATCCCGCGCCCGTGACGCGTCGGGATCGCAGACGGCCACGCTCGCGGCGCCGGCCAACGCGAGTTCCAAAGCCGCGGCCCGGCCGCAGGCATCGGCCCCCACCACGAGCACGCCGCGGCCCGTCGGGTCGACGTGGGCACGCACCGCCTCGACCATCCCGCGGCCATCGGTCATGTGGCCGGCGAGACCGTCGGGCCGAAGCTCGATCAGGCTCACGGCACCGGCGAACGTGGCGGACGGGCTGGCCGAGACGACCAGGGGCAGTGCCGCCGTTCGCAGTGGGCCGCCGAGCAGGCAGCCACGAAAGCCGAGTGCCGTGACACCGGCGAGGGCCGCGGCGACCTCGTTGGCCGGCACGTCGCAGGTGACGAACCGGCAATCGATGCCGGCCGCCTCGATCGCCCGCTCGAAAAGGTACTGGGCCGGGTTGCCGGCGGCGGGGCAGCCCAAGAGCGCGATGATGTCCTGAAGGGCGGGGCTGGTCATTCGGGGGTCCGTCGTTGCATGCACCGCCCGAAAGGCAACCGCCGTCACTCACACCACCACGCACGTGGCCGCGACGAATCGCGGATCGGTGCGGATCGGATCGAAGTCCCGTTCGTCGCCGGTCAGGTCACGGAACCGGTCGTCGATCGAGATCGCCCTCGTGAGAAAGTCGACCGCCGCCGACACGTCGCCGGCGAGGGAGTGGTAGCAGGCGAGATTGTAGAGCAACAGGGGCTGGCCCGGGGCCGTCTCGAGGCCGCAGCGGAGTGCGGCGATCGCATCGGGCAGGTGGCCGAGCCGCTTGTGGCACCAGCCGAGTCCGAGCCAGGATTCGAGTTGGCCCGGCGCGGCCTCCGCCGCCCGCCGAAGCGGCTCGAGTGCCAGTTCCCACTCGCCCAAGGCCCGCAGGGCGCGGCCCTCGAGCAGGCTGGCGGCGACGGCCTGCCTGGTGGGGGACGGCAGCAACCGCAGTTCGTCGAGGGCTCGCTGCAGGAGTTTCCGGGAGGCGGCGGGCACCGGCGCATCGGCATCGATGAGCAGTTCACCGAGTTCGATGTAGCCTGCCGCCTGCCGGAGGTGAAGCTGTCGAAGCTGGCTGTTCATGGGGGCCTCGCTCCGGGCCTGCCGCCCGTCTCCGCCAACCGCCGAAAGTTTAGGCCGGAGGCGGCGAAGACCAAGGCAGCCATGGACTTTGTACGCATCCCGGGCACCGGCGGGTCGCCGGGCGAACCGCGGTTTTCGGAAAAAATCCGTACGAAAACGGCCGCGGGACGCCACTCCTTCTTCAGGGGCTCCCGCCGCCGGTCGGGCGGGGCGGCCTCGCCCGTGCGCCCGGAGGATTCCATGCGGCTGACCCTCAGAACCCTGCTTGCCTGGCTCGACGGCGTGCTCGCCTCGGACGATCACCAGACCCTCGGCACGAAGGTTGCCGCCAGCGAGGTGGCCACCGGGCTCGTCGATCGAATCCACGAGGCCGTTCGCCGTGACGTCGTCTTGGCGCCGGCCGTCGACGGCCGCGGGCTGGCCGACGACCCGAACACGGCCGCGGAGTTTCTCGACAACGTCCTCGACGCCGAGCGGCTCCAGGCGTTCGAACGGATCTGTCTGGAGTCCGACATGCACCTTGCCGAGACGGCATCGTGTCATGCACTGCTCGCGGAGGCGACTCTTTCCCCTGGAGCCGTCGAGTCGGCCGGGGAATCCACGCGGCGAGCCATGCAGGCCCTCGTCGCCGCCCGGCTCCCCGGCGGGTCGGTGACGGAGCCGCCGCGGCCCCGGGGTGTTCGCACCCGCGGCAACGACGCGCCAGTGGCGGGAGGCGCGCGGAACGGCGCGGCGTCGGTGCCGGCGCGGCCGGCGTCGTCGGGGGCGCACACCTCGCGGCGGCGCGCTCCGCTGGCCGCATGGATATCCGCGGCGGCCGCTGTGACGCTCGTGCTCGGGCTCTGCAGCGTGCTCGCATGGTCGCTGGCGCGGGGGCGGTCGCCACGGCGACCAAAGCCGGTGGAGGTGGCCGCTGCGTCCTCGCTGCCTCCACCCGCCGTCGCTCCACCCGCCGTGGCGGCGCAACCTCCCCTCGCCGCCGTGCCGCCTGCCACTCCGCCGCCGGTCGCTGCCGAGGCGATCGCGGCCGCGGAACCGGCAGCCGACGATGGCGCGGTCGCCGCCCCGCAGGCCCTTGCGGCCGCCGAGGCGGCAACGCCGCCGTCGGCACCGCCGCCTGCGGTCGCGGAGGCACCCGCGGCCGACGTCCGCGTCCCCAACGGCGATGCGCTCGCCATCGTCGCCCCGCCGGGGGGCGCACCGTCCGTGCCTGGAATCACGCCGGCCGATGGCCTCGACGCAGGTGCCGCGCCGCCCGCGGCCGCGCCGGCGGTTGCCGTGGCAACCATCGATGGCGGGCCGCTGATTCGCCGTTCGGGCACCGAGGCCGGTTCACCGTGGGTCGTCGTCGGGCGGGACCTCCCCTTCGAAGTCGAAGGCCGCCAAGACCTGCTCGTGCCGGCCTTTTGCCGCGCCACGATCCATGTCGCGGGCATCGACATCCTGCTCGAGCCGGCGACGCGGTGCAGCCTCACGCGGGACGCCGATGGCACGCCGCGGCTGGAGGTGATCTTCGGCCAATCGCGGGTGGGCGGCAGGGCCGCCGATGCCCGCGTCGGCATCGCGGCCGCCGGGCTCGGTGGCGTGCTGTCGGGCGTGCTCGAGGCACCTGCGGTCGTCGACGTGCCGCTCGAGATCGAGCCCGGCGGCCAGTCGCGTCGGCGGGCCCGGCTCTGGGTGGGGGCGACGGAGAAGGTCTGGCGGCAGACCGCGGCCGACGGCGGGGCGAACGTGACTCCGCTCGTGGGAGTGGCCGACGAGGCGCTCCTCGCGCCCCGCACCACGCTCGCGTGGGATGAACGCGATCCGGCGTCCGCGGTGATCGAGCCCCCGGCCGAGCCCGCCTGGGCTCGGGCGAGTCCACCGCTCGGCCGCGTCGAGCGCGATGCCGTGGCGGCCCTCGCGGAAGCGCTTGCCGCCGATCCGGATGCGGGTGTCGACGAACCGCTGCACGCCCTGGCGGCCCATCGCCGCAGCGAGAATCGGATGATCGCGGCCGCCACCCTGGCACTCCTCGGCGACTACGACGAACTCGTGGCCGTGCTGTGCGCCGAACGGCCGGACGCGCTCGGGGAGAGCCAGTGGACATCGCTCGAGTCGCTCACCGTGCCGCTGGCGCTGGCCCGTGGGGAAAACTCCGCGGCCGCCCTGGCCCAGGCTTTCGCCACCCGGGGGCCTGCCGGCAAGGCCGAGACGCTCCTGCGGCTCGCGCGGGGGTTCTCGGCCGACGACCTTGCCTCCGGAGGCGACGCGTTTCTCGTCGAGTCGCTGGCCGATGGCAGCCTCGCCGTGCGCCGCTACGCGATCCGCCGGCTCGAGGAGATCGTGCCCGCCGACGTGCGGCGACGGGGGGGCTACCGTGCGGATCGCGACGGGGCGAGCGGCGCCGAGGGGATCGCCTGGTGGCGAACGCAGCTCGAGCAGGGGCGCATCCGCCGGTGAGTTTCGCGTCGCACGCGGGGATTCCGCCCTGCGAATTGCTGCGGCCGCGCGGCCAGTGATATGCTCCGGCATTCTCGTGGATTGTCGTTTTCGCCCCTCCAGGGAGAGTTCGGGTGCAGATCAACGTTTCATCACGGCATGGCCACCTCAGCCCCGCGTCGCAGTCGAAGGTCGAGGCCAAGGCGTCGCGTCTGACCCGCTATTTCGACCGGCTGACGGCCCTCAACGTGACGGTCGACCTGCAGAATCCGGATCTCCCGGCGGTGGAAATCGTGGCCTCGTCCGAGCACTTCCACGAGCTCGTCAGCCACGAGTCGTCGCCGCATCTGTGGCGCAGCCTCGACGGTGCCGTGCAGAAGATGGAGCAGCAGCTCCGGAAGCACAAGGAAAAGATCCGCGACCACAAGCACGTGCAGTCGGGCCGCCGCTCCTGATGCAGCCCTCGCCGCCCACCACCCCACGGCATTTCCCCGCATGAAGTTCTCCGATTTCGTCGCCACCGAGGCGGTCCGGTCGCACGTGCACGCCGACACCAAGGAGGGCGTGATCCGCGAGATGGCCCAGTCGCTCGTCGACGCCGGTGCGATCGCGGCGGGTGACCTCGAGGGGATCGTCAAGGCCATCATGAAGCGGGAGGATCTCGGCAGCACCGGGATCGGCCGTGGCGTCGCGGTGCCCCACACGAAGCATCCGAGCGTCGGCAAGCTGGTGGGCACCGTGGCCGTCAGCCAGCGGGGTATCGACTTCCAGAGCCTCGATGGCGAGCCCGTGCAGTTGTTCTTCCTGCTGGTGTCGCCCCCGGACCGCCCCGGCGACCATCTCCGGGCTCTCGAGAACATCTCGCGACAGCTCCGCGACGATTCGTTCTGCAGCATGCTCAAGGCCGCCAAGGAGCCGCGGGAGATCCGCCACCTGCTCGAGGAGGCCGACGCCCACGGCGTGGTGTCCTGACATGACCACCGAACGCGGTGAAACCGTTCACGACACGTCCGCCGGCCATGTCCGGGAGGAGACGGTGTCGCGCGAGGTGGTGGTGGCCAATACGCAGGGGCTCCATGCCCGGCCCGCCGACCTGCTCGCCCGCGAGGCCCGCAAGTGGCAGTCGCGGATCGAGTTGGTGAGCGACGCCCAGCGGGTCGACGGCAAGAGCATCCTCGATCTCCTCACCCTCGCCGCCGAGGCTGGCACCCGGCTGGTGGTGGAGGCGACCGGCCCCGACGCCCGCCAGGCGCTCGAGGCGATCGGCAGCCTCTTCGAACGCCGCTTCAACGAACACGACGAAAACCAGGAATCCTGACCCGGAGAACGTGTCTGGGGCCGGATCCGGCCCCCGTTCACCGCGGTCGCCCGACACCTACAGCCACAACAGGAGCCGCGACCAACCGCCAGGCGCGAGTCCCCGGGATGTCGATCGCCGTCCGCCGTCGAGGCGTGACGGGCGGTCTCCGGGGGGCCTTTCGCAGCCGGCGGGCGGACTGCGCCCGATGCTCAAACTTCAAGGCATCGCCGTCTCGCCCGGCGTCACGATCGGTGAGGCGCTCGTGCTCGACGCCGAGGGCTTCCGTATTCCGCGGCGGTTTGTGGAGCGGAGCGCCGTCGACACGGAACTGGCCAGGCTGGCCGCTGCCGTGGCCGAGACCACCACCGAGGTGGAGCGGAATCGCGATGCGATCCGCGCGGAGCTGGGCGACCAATACGCCGCCATCTTCGAGGCCCACCTGGCGATGCTTCACGACCGGAAGCTCCAGGACGAGTTGACGAGCGCCGTCCGCGACCGCAACTGGTGGCCCGAGTACGCGGTGAGCCGCACGCTGCGCCGCTATGCGAAGGCCTTCCAGAACCTCGACAACCACATCGCCCAGCGGGCCCACGACATCTACGATCTCGAGAAAAGCCTGCTGCGCAACCTGCTCGGCCAGCGGCGCGAGACGCTGGCGGCAATCTCGCAGCCGGTGGTCGTGCTCGCCCACAATCTCACCCCCAGCGAGACGGCCAACCTCGACCGCCGCCTGGTGAAGGGGTTTGCCACGGAACTCGGCGGCCCGGGCAGTCACACCGCCATCGTGGCCGAGGGGCTGGAGATTCCGGCCGTGGTCGGCGTGGGGCCCTTCCTGGCCGACGTGTCGGGGGGTGAGCCGGTGATCCTCGACGGCAACCAGGGGGTGATCATCCTCCAGCCCGACGAGGAGACGATCGCCCAGTACCGGCTCGAGGAGGAGGCTGCCCGCACGGTGGCCGCCCGGCTCGACCGCCTTCGCGACCTGCCTGCCGAGACGACCGACGGCGTCCGCGTGCAGATCATGGGCAATATCGAGTTTCCCAGCGAGGTCGAGCAGTGCGTCAGTCGCGGCTGCGACGGCATCGGGCTCTATCGCACCGAGTTCCTCTACCTCACGAGCCGTCGCGAGCCCACCGAGGAGGACCACTACGAGGCCTACAGCACCGTCGTGAAGGCGATGGCCGGCAGGCCCGTGGTGATCCGCACGCTCGATCTCGGCGCCGACAAGATGCTCACCGAGACCACGCCGGAGGAGGAGCGGAATCCCTGCCTCGGCCTGCGGAGCATCCGGCTTTCCCTGCGGCAGCTGCCGATCTTTCGCACGCAGTTGCGGGCGATCCTTCGGGCCAGCGCCCTGGGTGACGTGCGGGTGATGTTTCCGCTGATCTCCACGATCGTGGAGCTGCGGCAGGCCCGCATGGTGCTCGCCGACGTGATGGAGGATCTCGCCGAGCACGGCATCGCGTTCAATCCGAAGATGCCGGTGGGGATGATGGTGGAGACCCCGGCCGCCGTGATGATGCTCGACGCCTTCATCAAGGAGGTCGACTTCGTCTCGATCGGCACCAACGACCTGATCCAGTACACGCTGGCGGTCGATCGGGGCAACAAGGAGGTGGCGGATCTGTACAACGCGTGCGATCCGGCGGTGCTGCGGCTCTTGCAGCGGTCGCTGGACGTGGCGCGGGCGGCCGGCGTGCCGGCCAATGTGTGCGGTCAGATGAGCGGCAGCGTGATGTTCACGCAGCTGCTTCTGGGGCTGGGGCTGCGGCACCTGAGCGTGCCCGCGAGCGCCGTCCCGGAGGTGAAGCAGGCGTGCCGAAGCGTTTCGGCCGCCGACTGCCGCTTGATCGCCGAGAAGGCGCTGACGATGCACGGGGCGCAGGAGGTGAAGGCCTACCTGCGCGACCAGATGCGTCGCCTGCTCGCCCATTCGGTGGCCTAGGGCCACGCAAACCAGAGAAGGGAAACAGCGATGAAGCAGGAAATGCTGATCAACGTGTCGCAGCCGGAGGAATGCCGGATCGCGATCATGGAAGACGGCGTGCTGGAGGAGCTCTACGTCGAGCGGACCAGCCAGGACAACCTCGTCGGCAACATTTACAAGGGGCGGATCGTCAACATCGAGCCGTCGATCCAGGCGGCCTTCGTCGACTTCGGCGTGGGCCGCAACGGCTTCCTCCACATCAGCGACGTCGAGCCGCAGTACTACCGGCAGGGCGGCCTCGACCCCGACCGGGCCTTCGACCTCGTCGATCCGTCGGGCAAGACGGCCGACGCGGCGGGCGACGAGGCCCAGCGGGCTCGCCGCAAGCCCCGCATCGGCGACCGCCCGCGGGTGAAGCCGCCGATCCAGGACATCCTCCGCCGCGGCGACGAGGTGCTCGTGCAGGTGATCAAGGAGGGGTTCGGCACCAAGGGCCCCACCCTCTCAACCTACATCTCCATCCCGGGCCGCTACCTCGTGCTGATGCCGCCGCTGGGCCGCGTGGGCATCTCCAAGAAGATCGACGACGAGCGCGACCGCCGCGTGCTCCGCGACATCATGCTCGACCTCAAGCCGCCCAAGGGGGTGGGCTTCGTGGTGCGCACGGCCGGCACCGAGCGGACGAAGTCGGAGATGGCCCGCGACATGGCCTACCTGCTGCGGCTCTGGAAGAGCATCGTGAAGCGGATGCGAAAGTATTCCGCGCCGATCGACATCTACCAGGAAAGTGACATGATCATCCGCACGATCCGTGACATGTTCACGGAGGACGTGGGGCGGATCCTGATCGACGAGCCGGCGGCCTACGAGCGGGCCAGGGAGTTTCTCGAGCTGGTGATGCCGAAGTACGCGCCGCGGCTGCAGCTCTACGAGGGCAAGGAGCCGCTCTTTCACCGCTACGGGCTGGAGGAGGAGATCGGCAAGATGTACCAGCGGAAGGTGCCGCTCAAGGGAGGCGGGTCGATCGTCATCGACCAGACCGAGGCCCTCGTGGCGATCGACGTGAACTCGGGCTCGTTCCGCACGGAGAAGAGCGCCGAGGAGAACGCCTACCAGATGAACCTCATCGCCGCGAAGGAGATCGCCCGCCAGCTGCGGCTCCGCGACCTCGGCGGCGTGATCGTCAACGACTTCATCGACATGCGGAAGGAGAAGTATCGCCGCAGCGTCGAGAAGGCCCTCCACGAGGCGATGAAGCGGGACCGGGCCCGGACCAAGATCCTCCGCACCAGTCCCTTCGGCCTGGTGGAGATGACCCGGCAGCGGATCCGGCCGTCGCTCCGCAAGAGCATCTTCCAGGACTGCCCCACCTGCCACGGCACCGGCACGGTGAAGACCGCCGAGAGCATGGCGATCGAGGTGATGCGCACCCTGCACCTCTCGGAGACCCGTGACGACGTCACGCGGCTCACCGTCAGCGTGCACGACGACGTGGCCACCTGGATCAACAACCGCAAGCGGCGGGAGATCGCCCAGTTCGAGGATCGGACGCACATCCAGCTGCATGTCGTCGGCAAGGACGGCGTGTCGCCGGAGCACCTCGTGTTCGAGGCCTGGGACTCGGCCGGCAGGAGCGTCCGCTTCCCCTGATCGGTCAGGGCCGCAGCTGATAGCCCTCCGCGAGCCGCACGAAGTGGGCGGCGGAAGCGTCGGCGTCGAAGCCGGGGTCGAGTTCCTCGCGGAGAATCGCGGCGACCTCCGCCGCGGCGTCGGCGGCCCTGCGGGCGTCGAGGAAGAGCCACCGTGAGCGACGGGCGAGCACGTCCTCCACGGTGCGGGCGAGTTCGTGCCGGGCCGCGAACCGCACCATGGCCGCGGTGAAGCCGGGCAGGATCTCGCGATCGGCGCCGGGGAGCGAGGCCACCGCCGCCGCCTCCGTGCCATAGAGGTGCGGTCCCGGCGGCGCGCTGATGGGCACGCAGGCCGTGCCGGGCGGCGGCGCGGCCACGAGCCGCAGCTGCCGCGTGGCGCCGCCGGGTCTCGCGGGGATGATGCCGTGGGCCATGCAGGCCGCCAGCGTGTCTTCGGCCATCGCCCGGTAGGTCGTCCACTTGCCCCCCACGACGGTGACAAGGCCGTGGGGCGAGATCTCGATCGTGTGTTCCCGCGAGATGCGCTTCGTGTCGCCGCCGCCGGTCGCCGGCTTCACCAACGGCCGGAGGCCCGCCCATGCGGAGCGGATGTCGGAGCGGGTGAGCGGGGCGGCGAGGCGGCGCGTTGCTTCGGCGAGGATGAAGTCGACCTCCTCCGCCAGCGGTCGTGGTTCGAGCGGGGCGTCGTGTCGCGGCGTGTCGGTGGTGCCAAGGACCACCTTGCCGAGCCAGGGAACCGCGAACAGCACGCGGCCATCGGCCGTCTTCGGCACGAGCATCGCCGTCGACGAGGGAAAGCGGTCGCGGTCGACGACGAGGTGCACGCCCTGGCTCGGCGTCACGAGCGGGGCGGCCCCGGGATCATCGAACCGGCGCAGCGTGTCGACCCAGACGCCGGTGGCGTTGATGACGCAGCGGCCCGAGATCTCGATCTCCGCGGCCGTTTCTCGATCTTCGACCACCACGCCGGTGATTCGGGAGCCGTCGCGAACGAACCGCAGGGCTCGGCAGTGGTTGAGCACGACCGCCCCCTCGCGGATCGCCGTGCGGGCCAGGGCCACCGCGAAGCGGGCGTCGTCGAACTGGCCGTCGACGTAGCGAACCGCCCCGGCGAGGCCCCGGGGTTCGAGGCCCGGCGCCGCCGCGAGCGCGGCGCGGGTGCCGAGCAGGCTCACGTGGCCAAGCCGGGCCGACCCCGCCAGCGCCTGGTAGGCGGCGAGGCCGAGTCCGTAGACGGGGAGGCTCCAGCACCGGCCTGCGAGGCCGTAGGCCGGCACCACGAAGGGAAGCGGCTGCGCGAGGTGCGGCGCATGGTCGAGCATCAGCGTCCGCTCGCGCAGGGCCTCGCGGACGAGCGCCACGTTGCCCTGCGCCAGATACCGCACCCCGCCGTGCACGAGCTTCGTCGCCCGGCTGGAGGTGCCCTTGGCGATGTCGTCGGCCTCGACGAGGATCGCGGTGAAGCCGCGGACAGCCGCGTCGAGGGCGATCCCCAGCCCGGTGGCCCCGCCCCCGACGATCACGACGTCGAAGTCGGCGTCCCGCCGGACCCGGCCCAGGAGCTCCGCACGCGACTCGGACGGAGGGGAGAGGCTCATGGGGAAGGCCGGGAAGCGGGTCTTTTCCGGGGGCTGGCCGACCCACTCGACCCGGGCCCGGAGCCTCGATATCGTACAGGGCTCGGTTTCGCAGTCATTTCCGCAGCACGCAATCGGATTTCACCGCCATGGCCAAGGCCACTCCCGCCGCCGACTCCGCCTCCAGCATGAAGGGGGCCGCCCACGAATACGCCATCGTCGTCGATGGTGGCCGCCAGTACCGCGTCATGGAAGGCCAGGAAGTCGAGATCGATTTCCGCCATCTGCCCGCCGGCAGCGAGGTCGTGTTCGACGACGTGCTGGCCGTCAGCAAGGGTGGCCAGCTCACGCTCGGCAAGCCGAAGGTGAAGGGCGCGAAGGTGAAGGCCGAGGTGGTGGGGCTCGTGCAGGGCGAGAAGATCTTCGTGCAGAAGTTCGCCCGCCGGAAGAACTATCGCCGCCGCACCGGTCATCGGTCGCTGTCGACGAAGGTGCGGATCGCCTCGATCTCGGCCTGACGCCGCCACCGGGCATGGGAGCGGCTCGGTGCTGGGCCGGCTCGCCGTTCGGGAGTCATGCTCGTCGCCGGCGGACTTTGCCGGTGCGTGCTCGTGGGTGCATGGATCCTCGTGGGTGACAGGCAAAGTGCACCGGCTCCTGCGCGTGCTCCCGGCCGGCTCGCCTCCCGAAGAAGCCCAACCGCGTAAGCGATGGGGGCAGGGTTCCGTGCGTCGGTGATTCTGGCGCCGCGTCAGTCGAGCCCGAGGGATCCGAGGGGGCCCGCGCGGCGGCAGAGCGCGTCGACGGCGGCCGTCACGGCCGGATCCTCCTCGACGGGCGGCGCGTGGTGGGGCTTGAGCCGGGCATCGATCACCAGCGGTCCGCGGCAGCCCCAGTGCTTCTGAGTCGTCTCGGCGTCGACGCCGTGCACGTCGGCCGCGGGGTTTGACCGCGTGAAGGTGACCCAGAGGAAGTTCTCGAGGGCCGCGGCCGCGAACGCGGCATCGTCGACGAGCACGACGAGCGGCCACGAGCGCAGCGGATGCTCGGGGCCGATCGCCGCGCAGAACCGCGCCACGTCGGCCGACCAGGGACTCGCGCGGGCCATCCCCCAGATCGCCGCGTCGCTCGGGGTGTCGAGCGACGGCCGGGGCTCGATCCGGGGCCCCTCGACGGCGACGACTCCGGGCATGCAGATCCGCGGGTTCTGGAAGCCGGCGGGCAGGGTGATGCCCGGGGCGAGGGCGGTTGGCAACTCGCGGATCGCGGGGCCGCGGGCTGCCACCACGAGCTTCGAGCCCACGTTGAAGCCGCTGCCGGAGTAGTCGAGCGTGTCGATCGTGGTTTCGGTGTGAAAGTGGCAGTCGCGCCGCCAGTCGGCCCGCGCGAGCAGGTGGGCGAGGAAGAGCTCGATGTCGTGGGCATCGAGCCCCGGGGCGTCCTGGCCGGCGACGATGAAGAGGTACTTCGCCAGGGAGAGCTGACCCTGACCGAGGATCGCGGAGGCCTGGGTGAGTAGTTCGGCCGGCCGTTCGGCCCGCCGCCACGGCAGATACCGTTCGCTTCCCACCGCGAGCAGCAGCGGATGCACGCCGGAGGCGTCGACGGCATGCACGCTCGACACCCCCGGCAGCACCGTGGGGATCACGGGGCCGGTGAGTTCGTGCACGAGCCAGCCGAAGAGGGTGTCTTCCTGCGGCGGCCGGCCCACGACCGTGACCGGCCAGATCGCCCCCTCGCGATGCCAGACGTTGTCAACCCGCAGCAGCGGAAACTCGTGCCGTCTGGCGTAGTAGCCGAGGTGGTCGCCGAACGGCCCCTCCGGCTTCGTCACGCCGGGCACCACCGAGCCCTCGATCACGAAGTCGGCGTCGGCGTAGATCGCCGGGCCGCCGCGGCGGGGGATCATCGGGATGCGGTGCCCGGCGAGTGCGCCGGCGAAGGTGAGTTCGGGGAGTCCCTCGGGCAGGGGCATCACCGCCGAGACGGCCAGCGCCGGCGAACCGCCCACGAAGATCGCCACCCGCAGCGGTTCGCCCCGGGCGAGCGCGCCGGCGTGGTGGACGCCGATGCCGCGATGGATCTGGTAGTGGAGGCCCACCTCCCGGTCGGTCTCATAGGCGTTGCCCGCCAGCTGCACCCGGTACATGCCGAGGTTCGAGTGCCGCGTGCCCGGCGTGTCCGGATGCTCCGAGTAGACGGCCGGCAGGGTGATGAAAGGGCCGCCGTCGCCCGGCCACGACACCACCTGGGGCAGGAGCGAGAGCGGGATCGAGCGGGCGAGCACCGGCCCGGTGCGCACCCGCTTCGGCAGCGTGGTCAACGCGTCGAGGGGTGCCCGCCAGTAGCGGGCCGGGGCGCGGAGGGCGGCCGTCGGGTCGATCTTCAGCTCCACGAGCCGCCGCACGCGGTCGAGCGTGTCGGCGAAGATCCGCTCGATGCGGGATCGCGTGCCGTAGAGGTTCACGAGGATCGGGAAGCGGCAGCCGCGGGGCTGCGTGAACAGCACCGCGGGCCCGCCGGCACGGAACAGCCTCCGCTGGATCTCCGCGATCTCGAACCGGGGATCGACGGGATGGTCGATCACCACCGCCTGCCTCTCGGCACGCAGCGCCTCCACGCACGACGCGAGCGAACGAAATCCCATGGGGCGGCCACGATCCTCCGCCGACATCGTAGTCCGCCGGCGTCCCCGTGTAGGATGTGGCCTTTTCCCGCCGACGAGGAACACCGCATGGTCAGGCTCACCAGCACCTACGAAGGCGGCCTTCGCTGCCGCGCCTCCCACGGCCCCTCGGGGGCCTCGCTCACCACCGACGCCCCGGTCGACAACCACGGCAAGGGGGAGAGTTTCTCGCCGACCGACCTCGTGGCGACGGCCCTCGGAGCCTGCATGATGACGATCATGGGGATCGTGGCGGAGCGTCATGCCATCGACCTGCGGGGCATGCAGGCCGAGACCGTCAAGGAGATGACGAAGGAGCCTCCGCGGCGGATCGCCTCGCTCCGCACGCGGCTCACGATCCCGCTGCCCGCCGACCATCCGCAGCGGGCGCTGCTCGAGCAGGCGGCCCAGACCTGCCCGGTGCACAAGAGCCTCCATCCCGACATCGACGCAGCGATCGAGTTCGTCTGGACGGGCTGATCCGGCCTGCCGCCGCGTCAGGGGATGATTCGCAGCCCGACCGCCGTGTTGACCGCGAGCATGGCGCGGCGGTGGCGGACGATGGCGTCGCGATGGGCCTGGGTGACCTCGGCGAGATCCTCGACGGCCGCCTCGAAGTCGTCGACCGTAAGGGTGCCCGCGGCGAACTGGTCGCGGCGGCGGGCGAGCAGGGCCTCGGCCCGGGGCAGGATCGCCTGCTCGATGTGGCTGATCGCGTCCCGGGAACGGCGATACTCCCGCTCGGCGAGCCGCACCTCGGCGAGGGCGCGCCGCTCCAGCGACGTCAGCTCGAGCCGCGACTGGCCGACGTTGCTCTCGGCCCGCGCGATGTTGCCCTGGTTGCGGTTGAAGATCGGCAGGGAGAACGTGAGCCCCACGGCCCACGAAGAGGCCGACGGCTGGTTATAGGGGCTGTTGTCCTGGATCGTGATCGGGTCGTAGAAGAGAAACACGTCGTCGAGGCGGTTGGCCCGCTGGAGGGCGACCTCGGCTCCCGCGCGATCCACGCCGAGCCGGGCGGCGCGGATGTCGGGGCGGCAGCGAAGCGCGAGCGACTCGAGTTCAGGAAGCGCGGGGGGGTTGGGCACGGGTGTCCGCAGGCTGCCCTGCGGCTCCAGCCGTGCCGCCTCGCCGGGGGGCAGCGCGAGCAGCATGGCGAGGCCGTCACGGGCGTCCTCGAACGCTTCGATCGCCTCCTCGACCGCGTTCCGCGACCGCTCGATCGTGAAGGCGAGATGGTCGATCGCGTCGCGCATGTGGTCGGTGCCCTGGTCGGCCCGGCCCTCGAGCGCCGCGAGCCGTTGCTCCTGCCGCTGCAGCGTGGCCGCGGCGGCGAGCCGGTCGACGCGGGCTGCCTGCAAGGTGACGAACGCCCGGTAGAGGTTGTCGATCTGACGCCTGGTCACATCCTGGAACTGCGCCTCGAGCGTCGACCGGGCCATCCTTGCCACGACGGTCCGCGACTGACGCTTCTGCGAGACGTCGAGCGGCAGCGTGACGTTGAGGTCGTACTGCGTGGGGCCGCCGGGCCGCCGGTCGTTGAACGATCCATACGGGATGAACTGGGAGTCCATGTAGATCAGCGGGTTGGTCCGCAGGCCGGCGGTGAGAACGTCGGCGTCTGCCTGCGTGAGCTCGTGCCGCAGCGCGCGGATGTCGAGGTTGGCGGCCAGCATCCGGTCGAGCGCCGCGTCGAGCGTCAGCCCGTCGGCAGGGCCTGGATCGTCGATGACCGACCGGTCGACCGTCGTGGCGGTGTCGGCCGCCGCGGCGGGTGCCGTCGGTGCCGGAAGCGATTCGGGCAGCACGAGCCCGCGGGCGGCGAGGGTCGCCGAGGCGAGGCCGCGCGGCTGCTGCCCCCGCGGCAGGCGGCCGGTGCGCCGCTTGCCCCCGAGCACGCCGGGCGTCGTGGCCGACGGGCCGAGATCCATGGCAGGAGCGAGCGAGCCTGGCAGCGGCGTTGGTTCGGTCGTGCCGCGGATCGGGCCGAGATCGGGAAACTCGAGGATCGGGGTCTGCCGCGGCGACGATGAGTCCTGCTGCGCGGCGGCCGTCGCCGCCGTCATCACGGCCAGGCACGTCGCGACGCAGCGACACAGGCGTGTTGCCCGGTTCACGTTCGAATCCCCCTCGGTGCGACCACCACATCGGCCCCGCCGAGGGATCTTGTCGCACATCCGGTATCATCGGACGAATCCGCTCCACCGCTTCGTCCTTCCGGGTCGCGCCCAAGGCGGCGATGGGTGCCGCCTTCCCAGATTGCCCCGCCTTCCGTCGCCGACCTTCCCGGGATCGCCCCGATGGCCGACCTTTTCGCAGCATCGCGGGCCGCCAACGTTGCCCGGGCCGCACCGCTCGCGGCACGGATGCGGCCGCGGCGGCTCGCCGACTACGTGGGCCAGCAGGAGGTGGTCGGGGCGGGAAAGCTCCTGCGGCGGCTGATCGAGGCCGATCGCCTCGGGTCGGTGATCCTCTACGGCCCGCCGGGCGTGGGCAAGACGACCCTCGCCGAGATCATCGCCACCGAGACGAAGCGGCGGTTCGTCGAGCTCTCGGCCACGGCCTCCGGTGTCAAGGACGTCCGCGACGTGCTCGAGGCCGCACGGCGTCGGCTCGAGGACGACGGCCAGCACACCTGCCTGTTCATCGACGAGATTCACCGGTTCAACAAGGCGCAGCAGGACGTGCTCCTGCCCGACGTCGAGAGCGGCGTGATCGCCCTCATCGGGGCGACCACTCAGAATCCCTTCTTCGCGCTGACGAGCGCCCTGGTGAGCCGCAGTCGGATCTTCGAGCTCGTGGCACTCTCGCCGGACGACGTCGGCGTGATCCTCGACCGGGCGGTCGCCGACCGCGACCATGGCCTCGGACGCGAGCGGGTGACGCTCACCCCGGAGGCGAGGGCATTTCTGGTGGAGACCTCCGACGGTGACGCCCGGCGGGCCCTCGGGGCGCTGGAGGTGGGCGTGCTCTCGAGCGCGGAGCGGCCACTGGTGTTTACGCTCGACCTCGCCCGTGAGAGCGTGCAACGCAAGGTGGTGGCCTACGACTCGGGCGACACCCACTACGACTGTGCCAGCGCCCTCATCAAGAGCATCCGCGGCAGCGACGCCGACGCGGGGCTCTACTGGCTGGCGCGGATGCTCGAGGGGGGCGAGGACGTGCGGTTTCTCGCCCGGCGGCTCGTGATTCTCGCCAGCGAGGACGTCGGCAATGCCGACCCGCGGGCGCTGATGGTGGCGGTGGCGGCGATGCAGGCGACCGAATTCGTGGGGCTGCCGGAGTGCCAGCTCACGCTCGCGCAGGCGGTGATCTACCTGGCGCTCGCCCCCAAGAGCAATGCCTGCACCTCGGCGATCGCCGCGGCCCGGCGCGACGTTCGCCAGCAGGCGGTGATCCCCGTGCCCCGCCACCTCCAAGACAAGCACTATTCCGGGGCGAAGCGGCTCGGCCACGGCCAGGGCTACGAGTATTCCCACGACGCGCCCGACGGCATCGCGGCGCAGGACTACCTCGGCGTGGAGAAGACCTACTACGAGCCGACCGACCGCGGCATGGAGCGGGATCTCGCCGAACGGCTCGCGGAGATCAGGCGGCGGCTTCACCAGGGGCGGCCGCCAGCGACGTGAGCTCCCGAAGGATGTCGCCTTCAAGCACCTCCTCGAGCCGGGCAAGCGCCCGGGCCACGCAGGCGCCGTCGAGGAGGCGGTGGTCGGCGATCACCGTGGCCACGCAGCGGCCGTCCGGCTCGAGCGGACCGTAGGAGAGGCTCGACGTGCAGATCGTGGGATGAAAGCGGTTGGTGGCGGAGAAGCCGGCCAGGGTCGAGAGACTGTAGGTGCCGATCCGCGTGGGCCGCTTCGGCGAGGCCGAGCGCATGTTGCACCGAAGGATCGTTCGCCGCAGCCAGCCGGGCACGGTCTCCAACTGGAGCTGCCGGCGAAAGACCCGATCCACCGGCCACGTCGTGAAGCGGTCGATCGCGTCCTGCAGGAGTGGAAGCGGCAGTGCATCGGGCCGGGGCAGCCGGGCGAACAAGAGCCGTTCGCCGTCGGGTTCTGCTCGATTCACCGCGAGCACCGCCACGCTTTCGGAACTCGTGGCCAGCCGTGGTGCAAGGCTGCCCGCGAGCCAGCTGCGGAGCGGGGGCATCTCGCGAGCCACGAGGGCGTAAGCCTTAAGGAAGAGGGCCGCCCAGCCGATGCGCCGTCCGGTTGCCATGCGGGCGGCGGCGACGGCGTCGAGTCGCAGCACGCGGTCCACCGGGAAGAGCGGCAGCGAGCGGGCCAGCATCGCCACGTCGGACACGCAGCCGTGTCCGGTCGGCAGGGGCGAGGTCGATACCGTGAGTGGTGGCGTGTCCATTGGGTTGCCGCCGTGGTCGGGGGCGGGATCGTAGGGAAGGCTGGGCATTCTTCACAGGCGGGTTTCGCGGCCGCCGGGCTACACTTGCGGCCATGCGGGTTGTGATCCAGCGGGTATCCGAGGCGCGGGTGACGATCGCCGGTGACACGGTCGGCCGGATCGGCACCGGACTGCTCGTGCTCGTCGGCGTGGAAGCGGGCGACCAGGCAGCCGATGCCGAATGGCTCGCCGGCAAGATCGCCCAATTGCGGATCTTTTCGGACGATGCGGGGAAGATGAACCGCAGTGTCGTCGAAGCTGGTGGTCGCGTGCTCGTCGTCAGCCAGTTCACGCTCGTCGCGGAAACGGCCCGTGGCAACCGGCCGAGCTTCGTCCGCGCGGCCCGGCCCGAGGAGGCGATCCCGCTCTACGAAGGCTTTCTCGCCGCGCTCGAGCCGCTCGTGGGCCGGCCGGAGCGGGGCGTGTTCGCAGCCGACATGCAAGTGGCCCTCGTCAACGACGGGCCCGTCACGATCACGATCGACTCCCGCCAGCGCGAATGAGGCGCCGGCCGTCGCTGGGCCGGGCGATCGAGCGTCGAGCGGCGGAGATTTGGCCCGCTGCGGGCCCTGCCGGGCCGGCCACGGCGCCGCGAAAGGATCCCCGCGACGAGACTGCCGCCTGGCGGGCCTGAAATGCACCGCGGATGTGGTACACTTCCGCATCCCGTGGTGGCTGTAGCTCAGCTGGTTAGAGCATCGGTTTGTGGTACCGAGGGTCGCGGGTTCGAGTCCCGTCAGCCACCCTTGCCCGGTCTTTCGAGCCGGTGATCATCGTCAAGTCGGTGAATGTCGATCTCGACGTGCACGGTTCGTCGGCCACCGTGCCCATGGCGACGTTGGTGCCGTCTGGCAGCGCGATCCGGTAGCGAGTCGCGCCGGTTTCCCGGGACTGATTGACGACGCGCCCCTTCAGGGGTAAGACCTCCTCCCGGGGTCGTCGCACAGTGCCGTGGTGTCCTGCCGCAGCCCATTCCCCTGGAGATTCACCCATGATTCTCGGCAAGCTCTGGAAGGCCCTCGCGGCCCAGATGAACAAGATCGCCAACTTCTTCTGGACAGCCGACCCGATTGCCCAGTTGCAGTACGAGTACGACAAGGCCGTCGACCAGATGAAGGAGGGCCGCGAAGGGCTCGAGCAGTACCGGGCGCTGGTCGAGCGGGTGACGCGGCAGGTCAACGGGGACCGCCAGCACGTGGCCCAACTCGAGGCCCGCATCAAGGCCTACCTCCAGGCCGGCGAACGCGAGACGGCGTCGACATTCGCCCTGGAGTTGCAGAAGGCGAAAAAGGAACTCGCCGAGAACGAGGCCCAGCTCAAGCTCCACGAGACGGCCTACACCAACAACGTCACCAAGATCAAGCACGCCACCAAGAAGCTTGCCGACCTCAAGCAGAAGATCCAGAAATACGACGCCGAGCTGAAACTCTCGAGGGCCGAGGCGGAGTTGGCCAAGTTGGCCACGAGCTTCAACTTTGACGTCACCACCGACTTCGGCCAGATCGAGGACGTCATCCAGGACAAGATCGGTCTCAACCGGGCGAAGGTGCGGGTCGCTGCCGACCTGTCGGGCGAGGGTCTGGAGGACATCAAGCGCGAGGAGGCGGTCGAGAAGTCGATGGCCGATCAGGCGCTGCGGGAGTTCGAGATCGAGATGGGAATGGTGACGCCCGAGACCGCCGGCGTGAAGGCCGACGACAAGGAGCTGGGGTCGGAGCGGGCCGCGCAGAAGGCGACCTGAACGGCGGCCGTGATCCGCAGCGACTCACCGGGAGCCCACCGTGACCGTCTCCGTTTCCTCCTCCGACGTGGCCGAGGCGCATGCCCTCGGTACGGCTGCTGCGGTCTCGGGATCGAGCGCCCTGCCGGCATGGTGTCCGGGCTGGGCCGAGCGGCTCGGTGATGCCTATCTCTCCGGCACGAGTTGCGTGTTCCTGATGCACGGCAACGTGCGCGACCTCGTGCCGGTGGCCCCGGCCGCGGCCGGCGGTGCGGCTGATCCGGCCGCCTGGGGCACGGTGCCCGATTTTCTCGCCCGCGAGATGTTCGGCCGGTGGGATATCGTCCTGGCGTATGACGTGGGCAAGGGGCTGCGGCCTCTGGCCGGCACCGACCCAGCACGGCTGCGGGCGATGGCGCAGTGGCTCACCGAGCGGATGGGCAACGCCGCCACGTGGCCCCGTGATCCCGACCAGGCGATCGCGGCGATCGATGCGATCCTGGAGCGCAACCTGATCGATCCACCCGAGCAGCGCAAGCGGATCGCGGTCGTGCTCGACTACGCCCAGTATCTCGTGCCGGGCGGCGAGGCCGGGGCGCGGTCGGCGGCGAGCCGGCTGGTGCGGGTGCTGGGCTGGGCCACCAATCCACTCCTGCGCCGGGTGAACGTGGCGGTGGTGCTGCTGGCCGACACGATCTCCGAGGTGCATCCGCGGCTCGTGCAGAATCCCGCGATCACCGCCATCGAGGTGCCGATGCCGGAGGCATCCGAGCGGGAACGGTTCGCGCTGGCCACCGCCACGGCGGCGGGTGTCAAGCCGGAGCAGCACGAGGCCGTGCGGCGGGCGGCGGCGCTCGCTGGCGGCCTGACGCTCGAGAGCCTGCGGGCGGTGATCAGTCTCTCTGCCCGCGAGGGCACTCCGCCCGACGGCGCGGAGTTCGCGGCCCGCAAGAAGGACCTGATCGAGAGGTCGTGCCAGGGACTGATCGAGTTTGTGCAGCCGCGGCTGACGCTCGACGCCGTCGCCGGTCATGCCGACGCCAAGCAGCGGCTTGAATCCGATGCCCGGGCCATTCGCCGGGGCCAGCTCGAAGCCGCCCCGATGGGCTATCTCATCTGCGGCCCGGTGGGCACCGGCAAGAGTTTCATCGCGGAGTGCTACGCCGGCAGCGTCGGCATACCCTGTGTCGTCCTCAAGAACTTTCGCAGCAAGTACGTGGGCGAAACGGAGGGCAACCTCGAGCATGCCCTCGGCGTGCTCCGCAGCCTCGGGCCCGTGGTGGTAGTGATCGACGAGGCCGACGCCGCGCTCGGCAACCGGCAGAGCGACGGCGACTCGGGCACCAGCGCCCGCGTGTTCTCCATGATCGCCCGCCAGATGGGCGACACGCGCTACCGTGGCAAGATCGTCTGGATGCTGCTCACGAGTCGCCCCGATCTCCTGCCGATCGACCTCAAGCGGCAGGGCAGGGCGGAGGTGCACATCCCGCTTTTCTACCCGCACGACCAGGCTGAGATCGACGCGATGTTCGCCGCCATGGCGAGGAAGTGCGGCGTGAAGCTCGCCGCCGCCCTGCCGGGCCCCGTCGACCTTGACCTCGGCCTCTCCGGCGCCGATATCGAGAGCGTCGTGCTCGCCGCCCGCCGCCGGGGGCTGGAGCGGGCCGCCGAGGTGGGGCAGCCGGCTCCCGATACCATCGCCGCCGAGGATCTCACCGCAGCGCTCGCCGACTTCATGCCCAGCGCCCAGGGGCTGGAGAAGGAGATGCAGGAGATTGCCGCGGTGCTCGAATGCACTGAAAAGCGGTTTCTGCCCGAGCGGTGGAGGGAGCAGGTGGCCCAGCCCGGCGGCCGGTCGCGGCTGCAGGAGAGACTCGCGGCGATCCGCGAGGTGATCGGTTCCTGACGAACGACGTTTTTCCGACGACGAGAGGAGCAGTGCCCATGACAGCCAAGACCCCCTGGTTCGACGATTCGACCGAGACGCCGCTGATCGCCGAGTATGCCCGCAAGCTCGATTCCTTCCTCGACGCGATCGCCGACTCGCAGGTCGAGATGCGCGAACTCGACGCCCAGGAAAAGCGTGTGGTGGCCCTCATGCGGGAGGTCGAGCCGCTGCTCTCCCCCGAGGCCCATGAGAAGGTCACCCGGCTGCTCTGCGAGGTGACCGCCTACGATCTCATGCAGGCGCTCCACATGGCGGGCCATGCCCGCACGAAGACGAAGTTTCGCGGCTGAGGCCGCGCCATGCTTGTTGCCACGGCACGTCATCCCCATCCCAGGAGGCATTTCATGACAGGTCGACCCAAGGCTCCCTTCTGGCTCGCCGTCTGGGCGGTGATTTTCGGGCTCGTCGGCCTCGCCGCCTGGCGTGCGGGCATGCTCGACCAGTTCGGGCTCGGCCGTCCTGGCGCCGGCGGCCGCCCCGTGGCCGGCGGTGCCGGTGCGGGTGCCGAGGGGGGCCTCGAGGGCATGACTGAGGCGCCCGATGTGTCGGTGCCCACCACCGTCAAGGAATACACGTTCCGTCCGGCGGACAAGCTGCCCCCGGTGAAGGGCGTGAGCGGCTACAAGCCGCTCCAGGACGACACCGTCCGCTTCGCCCTCAATGTGTGGGCTGGCTGGGCCCCGATCATCCGGGCCAACAACGGCTTCAAGGCGGGCAAACTCTGGAAGGCCCCGGGGGGCAAGCCGTTCAAGGTCGAGCTCGTGCTGATCGACGACCCCGTCCAGATGCGCGATGCCTACGCCGCGGGCGAGGTGCACATCGGCTGGGCCACGCTCGACATGCTTCCCCTGTTCGTCGACAGTTTCGCCAAGGACTCGCGGATCATGCCGCGAGTCTATCAGCAGGTCGACTTTTCCAATGGCGGCGACGGCATCGTCGTTCGCGACTCGATCAAGACGGTCAAGGATCTCGCCGGCAAGAAGCTGGTGATGGCCCAGAACTCGCCGAGCCAGTTCTTCGCCCTCAACATGCTCGTGGCGGGTGGCCTGCAGCCGGCCGACGTGGACATGGTCTACGTGACCACGGCCTTCGAAGCCGCCGCCGCCTTCAATCGCGACAAGAGCATCGCGGGTTGCGTGTCGTGGGCGCCCGACATCTACAACCTCGCGGAGGCGAAGGGCAACCGGATGCTCGTCACCACACAGACCGCCAACCGGCTGATCGCCGACGTCTGGTTCGCGCGGGCCGACTTCGCCAAGGATCGTCCTGACGTGATCGAGGCGATCGCCCGTGGCATCTTCGACGCGATGGATGAGCTGAAAAAGGAGGCCTCCCGCACCGAAGTGGCCCAGTTGATGGCCGACGGCTACGCGATTCCGGCGGACGATGCGCTGTCGATGCTCGGCGACGCCCACTCCACGAACTGGGCGGAGAACTACCAGTTCTTCCTCAACCGCAACAACCCGGCCAACTTCGAGCGGATCTGGAAGCAGGCCTACATGCTCTACCGCCGGATCGGCGCGATCTCCAACAACCCGGTGCCCTTCGACCAGGTGATGGACTTCTCGGTGATCCAGAAACTCGGCCAGGATCCGAAGTACGCGAACTCGAAGGACGAGTACACCGCCTCCCTGCCGCCGAAGACGGTCCAGCAGATCCGGGCGGAGAACGAGGAGATCCTCACGAATACGATCGTGATCCACTTCTTCCCCAACAGCGCCGAACTGCGAAAGAAGGTGGTTCGCCGGATCGACGGCCGCGATGTCGAGGAGCCCTACGACCCGAAGGTCGACCTCGTGCTCGACGAGGCCGGCGCGTTGGCGAAGCAGTTTGGCAACGCCCGAATCGTGGTCGAGGGGCACACCGATTCCTCGATGCGGGGCGCGGTGCCCGCCGGCATGGTGAAGGAGTTGTCGTTCGAGCGGGCCCAGGCGGTGAAGGACGCGCTCGTCGACAAGTTCAAGTTCGATGACAACCGCTTTGCCGTCGATGGGCTCGGCTGGGACCGTCCTGCCGACGACGACCAGCCCGACAACCACGCACTCAACCGTCGCGTGGAGATCAAGGTCTACGCGGCGGAAAAGGAATGACTGGCACGCGATCAGCGCCGGTGACGCCAGCCGGGGCCGCCGCGGAGCCGGCCAGGCCGCTGCGGGGCGAACTCCCCGCGGCCATGGGGCTGTTCTGGGGTGTGACCTGTGTGGCGGCGGTGCTGGCCGTGTGGTTTCTGGCGACGGCGGGCGAGGCGGAGACCCGCTTCATCGGGCCCGCCACGCTGCCGAGCCCCGGGGAGACCGTGGCCAAGGTGCCGGCGGTGTTCGGCGAGCGCAGGCTCGTGGCCAATACCCTCGTCACGTTGGGTCGTGTCTGCCTCGGGTTCGGCCTGTCGGCCCTCGTCGGCGTGCCCGGGGGCGTGCTCGCCGCGTGCTTCCCGGCGGTGCGGGCATTCGTGGCGCCGCTGACGATCTTCGGCCGCAACATCCCCGTCGCGGCGCTGATCCCCCTCACGTTCTTCTTCTTCGGGATCGGCGAGTTTCAGAAGGTGATGTTCCTGTTCATCGCCAGCGTTGCCTTCGTGCTCAGCGATACGACCGCCGCCGTGCTCGAGGTGCCGCAGCGGTACGTCGACACGGCCCTGACGCTCGGGGCGTCGCGGCTCCAGATCATCCTCAAGGTGCTGGTGCCGTTGGCGGCTCCGGCGATCTTCAACTCCCTGCGGCTGCTCTTTGGAATCGCCTTCGGATACGTGATGCTCGCCGAGGTGGTCAAGCTCGGCGGCGACACCGGTGGCCTCGGCGACCTGATCAACGTCTCCCAGCGGCGCGGGGAGCGGGAGCCGATCCTGGTCGTGCTCGTGGTGATCCCGCTGGTGGCCTACGCGATCGATCGGCTGCTCTGGTGGCTGCAGTGCGACCTCTTTCCGCACCGCTACGGCGGTCGCGGCGCGATCCCGCGGCTGCTCCGCCGATTGCTGCACGGCACGTCGCGCCATGCGGAGGCCTCGGCATGAGCGCTTCCGCCGCCCGCGCCGCCGGAGTCGATCGACCGCCGGTGGTCGAGTTTCGCGACGTGACGAAGGTGTATGGCGAGGGCACCCCGCGGGAATACGTGGCGATCTCCGGCATCAGCTTCACGATCCCCGACGTGGCCGACCATGGCGAGATTTCGTCGTTCCTGGGGCCGAGCGGCTGCGGCAAGAGCACGGTGCTCAGGCTGGTGGCCGGCCTCGGGCCCCAGCACCCGCCGACGAGCGGCACCGTGACGGTGCTCGGCCAGCCGATCGCGGGACCGGCCGCCGACCGCGGCATGGTCTTTCAGGACTACACGAGTTTCGACAACCGCACGGTGCTCGATAACGTCGTCTTCGGCCTGGAGTGCCGGGGCGTGCCGCGGCGTGAGCGGGAGGCCGAAGGGCTCGAGTGGATCGCGAGGGTGGGTCTCGATGCCCGTCGCGACGCCACCAAGTATCCCCACGAACTCTCCGGGGGGATGCGTCAGCGGGTGGCGATCGCCCGCACGCTGATTCTCCGCCCCAGGGTGATCCTCATGGACGAGCCCTTCGGGGCGCTCGATCCCGCCACGCGGCTCGACATGCAGGATCTCCTCGTGAAGCTCTGGCGGGAGGTGCAGGCGACGGTGCTGTTCGTGACGCACTCGGTGGAGGAGGCGGTCTACCTCGGTGACCGCGTCTTCGTGATGGCGACAACACCGGGGCGGATCGTCGACGAGGTGCGGATGCCCGCCGCTTCCGCACCGGCCCGCGAGACGCAGTCGGAGCCGTGGTTTCACGAGCAGGTCAACGCGTTGCAGGCCCGGATCGAGCAGGTCGAGGCGGCGGCGCAGCGTCCAAACGGAGCGAGTCGCTAGTGTTCAGTCGCATCGGGGCCTACCTGAAGACCGCCTTCACCACGCGGTGGAACCTGCTGCTCTTCGGGGGCGGCGTGGCGGCCGCCTTCATCAGCGGTGTCCCGGGCATCGTGCTGCCGCTCGTGGTCGCCGGAGAGATCTACTACCTGGCGAGCATGCTCACGAACGACCGCTTTCGCAGCGCCGTGGAGGCCCAGGATGCCAAGGCCCGCCGAGCCGCCGAGGCGTCCGGAGCCCGCGAGGCCTACGAGCGGATCCGTGCGAACCTCCCTCCCGCGCTGCTCAAGCGGTTCGACCAGCTCCGCGACCACTGCCTCAAGCTCGTGGAACTTGGCGGCAGCATGCGGGGCCCGGGCGGTGAACTGCCCGACACGACGGCGCTCGAATCGCTCGACCGCCTGCTCTGGGGCTATCTGCGGATGATCTGGGGCGCCAAAACGCTGTCCGATTTCCTCGACCGCACCGATGCCGGGGCGATCCGGGACAGGATCGCCGACCTGGAGCGGCGGCTGGCGAAACTTCCCGCGGACGCCCCCGGCGCCGGCGCCATGCGGGCTGCGCTCGAGGACCATCTCGCCACCAGCCGGGAGCGGCTCGGCAACATCGACGAGGCCCGCCGGAAGCTCGACCTCGTGGCCGCTGAGATCGAGCGGATGGAGGCCAAGATCGCCGCCCTCGCCGAAAGCTCGGTCGCCAAGCGCGACGTCACCGACATCGCCCAGCGGGTCGACGAGGTGGCCGAGGGGATGCGGAAGACCGACGAGACGATGCGGCAGTTGCAACTGCCCCCGGAACTCGAGGATCTCGACGAGCCGCCGCCGCTGCTCCGCGAGGAGGCGTGACGGAGCGGGGGGCTCGAGCGTCGTCAACTCGCCCAACCCGGCTGCGGACGCCCCATGCCCCGGGAGCCGGCGTTGCTGACCAGCGGAGGCACGATGCCGAAGCGCAGTCAGCATCGAGTGAGCGGAGCCCAGGATGGGCGGAGCGAACGTCCGGCGACGGGGCATGGGGCGTCCGCAGCCGGGTTGGGCGAGTTGACGACGCTCGAGC
>JBJTDZ010000015.1:0-14640 GCA_046092585.1 Pirellulales bacterium
GCCGCGCACGCCGCCGCTGCCCGCCACGTGGGGGCCGACGCCCGCCCCGCGCCCCGCCCGCGCGCCGAGTTCGTCGCCTACGCGGAGCGGAATCACCCCCGGCTCGGCGCGGCCCGGGCCGCCGTCGAGGCCGCCCGGGGCAAGGCGGGCCAGGCGCGGCTCTACCCCAACCCGATGGCCTCTGCCGGCTCGCCCCAGATCGCCGGCCCCGAAAGCCAGTGGAACTACTACGTCACGCAGGACGTTGTCACCGCGGGCAAGCTCAAACTCGCCCAGCAGGCGGCGCTCCGCGAGGTGCAGCAGGCCCAATACGACCTGATCCGCGCCCGCTACGACGTGCTCGCGGGGGTCCGGCAGAGTTTCTACTCGCTGCTCGTGGCCCAGCGAAGGGTCGAGATCTACCGGCTGCTGCTCGACATCGCCAAGCGGTCGTACGAGATCGGCGACGCGCTCGCCAAGGCGGGCGAGGGCACGAAGGCCGACGTTCTCTTCTGGAGCATCGAGCGCGACCGTGCCGATGTCCGGCTGCTCAACGCCGCGGTCTTCATCGAGACCGGCCGGCGTGAGCTGGCGGCGGCGATCGCCTTGCCCCGGGCCGACGTGGGCCCCATCGAGGGCGACCTCTTCCACAAGATGCCCTGGTTCGACCTCAAGAACCTGCAGGACGCGATCATGCAGGCCAACTCCAAGCCCCGGGCCATCGAGGCGCGGATCGCCCAAAACCAGTGGGCGCTGGAGCGGGCGGTGGTCCAACCGATCCCCAACATCAACGTGCTCGGCGGCTACCAGCGGCAGGTGGGCCCGGCACAGCAGCAGGGCCTCATGCAGGTGACGATGGCCGTGCCCCTCTTCGACCGCAACCAGGGCAACATCCGCTCGGCACGGGCCGGCATCGCCTCGGCCCGAGCCGACCTGCGGCAGGTCGAACTCGACCTCGCCACACAGGCCGCCGAGGCGATCGCGGCCTATCGCACCGCCCAGCGGCAGGCCGACTGGTACGAGCAGTACATCCTGCCGAAGGCCCGCGAGACCGTGCAGCTGACGCAGCAGCTTTACGCCCGCGGCGAGGTGACCTTCCTGAGCCTGCTGCAGGCGCAGCGCACGCTCACGGAGACGGAGCTGGCGTTCGTCGAGGCACAGGCCGATCGCTGGACGGGCGCCGTGCGGATCGCCGACCTCCTCCAGCTGGAGGAGTTTCCGCCGCCGCCCACGGCACCGGCCGTCGCCCCGCCCCCTCCTGGCCCCGACGCACTGCCCGGTCGCGATCCCAACGCGCCCGCGGGCCCCGCGGCACTCCCGGAGGCGATCGAGACGCCGGTGCCGGTGCCTGCGGCCGCACCATGATCGATCTCGCGCCAGACCTGGCCGACGACGATCGCCTCCCGAGGCGCTGTCCGGTAGCATGAGTGGGTCCGAAGAAATCCAGAGCGCGGCCAGCCCCATGAGCACCCCCTCGACGCATGCACCCGAGCCGCGCCCGGCCGCCCCGCATGCCCGGCCGTCGCGGCTGGCGGCGCTCCGCCGCAGTCTCACCGGCCTCGCGTTCCTGGCGGCGGCCGGGCTCGCCTGGTGGTGGCTGTCGACGCACCATTTCGCCGGCACGGAGCACGAGGATCACGCGGCTCCGGGGGCATCCGGCTCCGGCCGGCCGGCGGAGCCAGCGGCCCCGGCCGTGGTGACGCTGCCTCCCGGCGTGGCCGCCGACGAGATCGACATGGCCGAAGTGGTGACGCGGCCGATGCAAAACCGGCTCACGGTGCCGGGCCGGCTCGACTACGACGCCAGCAGCCGGCTGGAGTACGACTCGCCGGTCGACGGGATCGTGTCGCGGCTCTTCGTGACGGTCCGCCAGCACGTCGACAAGGGCGCCTCGCTCGCGGCGGTGTCGAGCCCCGAGGTGGGCGTGGCCCGAGACGAGGTGAAGAAGCGGGAGGATGATCGCGAGATCGCCCGCAAGGCGGCCGACTGGGCCAACACCGTCGCCGACAACGTGCAATCGCTGCTCGTCACTCTCGAGAGCCACCCGCCGCTCGACGTGGTCGAGGAGCAGTTCGCCGGGCACGTGCTCGGCGAGTACCGCGAGAAGATCATGGCGGCCTACTCCCGGCTGCTCTACGTGGAGAAGGTGCAGGCCGGAACGCAACAACTCGGCGAGGGGGGCGTGCTCTCCGGCCGGATCATCGACGAGCGAACGAGCAACCTGGAGGTGGCGCGGGCGAGCTTCACGGCGGCCTGCGAGAGCGCGAAGTTCACCACGCTCCAGGAACGGGACAAGGCCAAGGCGGCGCTCGAGCAGGCCGAACGGCTCGTGCGGGTGTCGCGGGAAAACCTCCGCACGCTCGTGGGCAGCAGGCTCGAGGCGTCCGATGCCGATGTCGACGACGACGTCGCGGACGGCGAAATCAGCGCCATCGTGCTCCGCACGCCGTTCGCCGGCATCGTGGACGAGATCTTCGTGAGCCGCGGCCAGCGGGTGAAGAGCGGCGACCAACTCTTCGTCGTGGCCGACACGTCGGACCTCTGGGTGCGGGCCCAGGTGCACGAGAAGCAGTGGACCACCGTCGAACTCGCCGAAGGGCAGGAGGTGCGGGTGACCGTGCCGGGCGCGGCCGAGCACCGCACGACGGCCCGCGTGAAGCACATCGGCGGCACCGTCGACGCTGAGTCGCGCAGCGTCGCCATCGTGGGCTCGCTCACCAACGACGACGCCCACTACAAGCCGGGCATGTTCGTGTGGGTGGAACTGCCGCAGGGGGAGCCCCACGAGGCCCTGGCCGTTCCGGCGGCGGCGGTGATGCGGCACGAGGGCAAGGCCTTCGTGTTCACGCCGACCGACGACGGAGGCTTCCGCCGCACCGACGTCGAGACGGGCATCGAGACCGACAACCTCGTGGAGATCACTCGCGGCCTGCAGGCAGGCCAGCGGGTGGTCGCCCGCGGGGCCTTCCTCGTCAAGAGCGAACTGCTGCTCGAGGACGAGGGCTGACACGCAAGCGGCTGCGGCCACGGGGGGGCGGACGTGCTGACTGGTGTCATCGAGTGGTCGCTCGCCAACCGGGCGTTGGTGATCGCGCTGTTCGTGCTGATGGCGCTCGGAGGGCTCTACGCTGCCACGCAGATCCCCGTCGACGCGGTACCCGACCTCGTCAACGTGCAGGTGCAGGTGATCACGGAGGCGGGCACGCTGCCACCGCTCGAGGTGGAGCGACTGATCACCTACCCCGTCGAACTGGCGATGAGCGGCCTGCCCTCGGTGGAGGAACTGCGGAGCGTCTCCCGGCTCGGCATCTCGTCGGTCACCATCGTCTTCCGGGAGGGCACCGACATCCTCCGGGCGCGGCAGCTCGTGGCCGAACGGCTGCCCGCGGCCCGCGGGGGCATCTCCCTGCCCGACGCCGACCCGCAACTCGGCTCGCTCTCCACCGCCCTCGGAGAGGTGCTGCAGTTCGAGGTCCGCGGCCCCGACCGAAGCCTGATGGATCTCCGCAGCATCCTCGAGTGGGACATCGCCCCGGTGATGCGGACCGTCTCCGGCGTCACCGACATCAACTCCCACGGCGGCTACGCCAAGAGCTACGAGGTGCAGGTCGACCCCGACAGGATGTCGTCGCGAGGGATCGCGCTCAGCGAGGTGCTCGCCGCCCTCGACCGCAACAACACGAGCACGGGCGGCGGCTACGTGGTGAAGAACGGCGAGCAGCGGTTCATCCGCGGCGAGGCCCTGCTCCGTGACGTCAACGACATCGAGCGGGTGATCGTCCGCAGCCCCGCCGGCGGCGTGCCGCTTTTGATCCGCGACATCGGCACGGTGCGGATCGCCCCGCTCGTCCGCCAGGGGGCGGCCACCCGCGGCGGCCGCGGCGAGATCGTCACCGGGATGGTGATGATGGTGCGGGGGGAGAACAGCCGCCGGGTGGTGACCGCGGCCAAGGAGAAGCTCGAGCAGGTGCGGCAGACGCTCCCGCCGGGGGTCGACATCGAGATCCTCTACGACCGTTCCGAGCTGATCGCCCGCACGCTCGACACGGTGCTCCACAACCTCGCCGAGGGCGGGCTCTTCGTCATCGGGGTGCTGCTCGTGCTGCTGGGCAACGTGCGGGCGGGGCTGATCGTCTCGTTGGCAATCCCCCTCTCGATGCTCTTCGCCGCCAACCTGATGTGGGCCGTGGGGATCCCGGCGAGCCTGATGAGCCTCGGGGCGATCGACTTCGGGCTCGTCGTCGACAGTTCCGTGATCATGGTGGAGAACTGCGTTCGCCGACTCGGGCTGGCCTCGCCGACCACGTCGAAGATCGACATCGTTCGCGACGCGGCGGTCGAGGTCCGCGGGCCGACCATGTTCGGCGAGCTGATCATCGCGATCGTCTACCTGCCCATCCTCTTTCTCGAGGGCACGGAGGGAAAACTCTTCCGCCCGATGGCGCTCACCGTGCTCTTCGCGCTGCTGGGGTCGCTCGTGATTTCGCTCACGCTCATGCCCGTGCTCGCCGCCACGGTGCTGGCCCGCGAGGAGGAGCACGAGCCGCTGATCATGCGGATCTTCCACCGCGTCTATCGCCCGCTGGCCGGCTTCGCCGTCAACCATCCGGTGGTGATCTCGTTCATCGCGGCCGGGCTCGTGGCGGCGAGCGTGCCGGTGGCCCTGCGGCTCGGCGCCGAGTTCATGCCCCGGCTCGACGAGGGCGACATCCTCATCGAGGTGGTGCGGCTGCCGAGCGCCACGCTCGAGGACTCGATCCCGCTGACCACGAAGATCGAGAAGGTGCTCGGCGCGTTTCCCGAGGTGCGGACGGTGTTCTGCAAGACGGGCCGTCCCGAGATCGCCAACGACATCATGGGCGTGCAGCAGACCGACGTCTGGGTCATGCTCAAGCCCCCTGCGACATGGCCTGCGGGCGTCACCCGCGACGCGCTGGTGGAGCGGATGTCGACGGACCTCGCCACGGCGGTGCCCGGCGCCAACTTCGGCTTCAGCCAGCCGATCGAGATGCGGGTCGACGAGCTCGTGGCGGGCGTGAAGGCCGACGTCGCGGTGCTCATCTACGGCGATGACCTCACCACCCTCGGCAGCCTCGGCAAGCGGATCGAGGGCGTGCTGCGGGGCATCCGGGGATCGGCGGACGTGCGGGCCGACTGGCAGGCGGACGTGCCGACCCTGCGGATCGACGCCCGCCAGGACCAACTCGCCCGCCACGGCATCGACGGCATCGACGTGATGCAGACGGTGTCGGCGATGGGTGGCATCCAGACGGGCGTGATCTACGAGGGCCGCCCGCGGTTTCCGCTGATGGTGAAGTTTCCCGAGGAGTGGCGGGAAGACGCCGACCTCGTGCCGCAGATCCCCGTCGAGGCCGCGGGGGGCCGGCCGGTGCCGCTCGGCGAACTCGCCGACATCCGCATCGAGGAGAGCCCGCCGTCGATCGAGCACGAGAACTCGCGGCGGCGCACGTTCGTGTCGGCCAACGTCCGCGGCCGCGACGTCGCCAGCTTCGTCGCCGAGGCCCAGCGGCGGATCGCCGCCGAGGTGCCGATGCCGAACGGCTACACGATCGACTGGGGCGGCGACTTCGAGAATCTCGTGAGCGCCAGCCGCCGACTGCTGCTGATCACGCCAGTGGTGCTCGGGCTGATCGCGCTCCTGCTCTACACCAGTTTCAAGTCACTGCGGCTCGCCTCGCTGATCTTCGTGGCCGTGCCGGTGGCGGCGTCGGGGGGCATCGCGGCACTGGCGCTGCGGGGCATGCCCTTCTCGATCGCCGCCGGTGTCGGTTTCGTGGCGCTCTTCGGCGTGGCGGTGCTCAATGGCCTCGTCTGGGTGGCAGGCGCGGAGCACGCCCGTGAAGGAGGACTCGCCCCCCGCGAGGCGTCGCTCGTGACCGCGGAGGTCCGCATCCGGCCGGTGCTCATGACCGCGCTCGTGGCGAGCCTCGGGTTCCTGCCGATGGCGATGGCCACGTCGGCGGGCGCCGAAATCCAGCGGCCGCTGGCCACCGTCGTGATCGGCGGCATCATCACCAGCACCCTCCTGACCGCCTTCGTCGTGCCCGCGATCTACCCGTGGTTCGTGCCGCGATCCCCGCTCGCGAAACCTCGAGGGTGACAAGCACAGAGGCGATCCGCGATACTTGGAAATCGATCCGAGGGTGCCCCTTCCTCGTCACTCGTGAGCCTGTTTCATGCCCCGCTGTCTCGCGCTGGCCGTCCTCGCGGCCCTGTTCGTCATGAATCCTGACGCCGAAGCCCGGCCCGGGCGGCCGAGTGCCGCCCAGGTCAAGAAGATGAAGGAGGAGATGGCCTATCGGCAGCGGGAGGTGCAGCGGGTGCAGACGGAGTGGATGGCCAAGGAGAAGGAACTCTTCGACCAGTTCGACGAGAACAAGGACGGCCGGCTCCTGGGCCCCGAGCGGTCGAAGTACGACAAGCACCGCGAGCAGATCCGCACGGGCAAGGCCCCGAATCCCTTCGCCACGATCCTGCCGCTCGGGCAGGGCCCGCGGACGCCGACGAGTTAGTCGGCGAAGAAGTAAACACCTCGCGAAACCTGCCGCCGCCCCGACCGTTGAAGGATCAGGAGGCAGCGGATGCGATTGTCGCGGTCCATCATCTCGACGGTGATCTTTCGCCGGGTCATCGCCGGGCCGCGGGCGACGCCGTCCCCCACCGACGAGGCCATGCTGCCGTGCCGCCCGCTGTTCGCCGTTCTCGTCGGGGCAGCCATCGTCGTGCCGCTCGTCGCGGTCCCGTCCCCGGCCGGTGAACGGACCCACGGGCCCAACATCATCCTGATGCTGGCCGACGACCAGGGCTGGAACGGCACGTCGGTGGCGATGCACCCCGACCTGCCGGCATCCCGCAGCGAGATCATCCAGACTCCGAACCTCGAGCGGCTCGCGGCGCGGGGCATGCGGTTTTCGAACGCGTATGCCCCGGCCCCCGTCTGCTCGCCCACACGGATCAGCCTCCAGACGGGCAAGAGCCCGGCGCGGCTCCACTGGACGAAGGCCGCGCCGCCCGAGCCGGGCCACAAGCTGCTCGAGCCGACGCTGGTCAAGCAGATCGCCGACACGGAGGTGACCATCGGAGAGCTTCTCCGCTCGGCGGGCTATGCGACCGCCCACTACGGCAAGTGGCACATCGCCGGTGGAGGCCCCGGCAGGCACGGCTACGACGAGCACGACGGGGACACGGGCAACGAGCAGGCCTCCGGGTTCACCGACCCCAATCCGGTGGACATCTTCGGCATGGCCCGCCGTGCCGAGGCCTTCATGGACAAGAACCGGCGGGACGGCAGGCCGTTCTTCATCCAGCTCTCCTGGAACGCGCTGCATGCGCCGGGGAACGCGCTCCGGGCCACGCTCGCGAAGTACGCGGCCCTGACCGGCGCCGGGCCGAACGACCGGCGGACGACCGTGGCCGCGATCAGCGAGGACCTCGACACGGGCGTCGGCATGGTGCTCGACGCCGTCGAACGCCTCGGACTCGTCGACGACACGATCGTGATCTACACCTCCGACAACGGCGCGGGTGGAGGCGGCGACCGCCGCGCCGGCCTCGGGGGCGGCAAGGGATCCGTCTGGGAGGGCGGCATCCGCGTGCCCTTCGTCGTCCGCGGGCCGGGCATCGCGGCGAACTCGTGGTGTCACGTGCCGGTGGTGGGCTACGACCTGCTGCCGACCTTCTGCGAATGGGCGGGCGTGCCGGCCGATTCGCTGCCCCATGATCTCGACGGTGGGAGCATCGCGGCTGTCCTCACCGGTGCCGGCGCGGTGAAGCGGCCGCGTGAGGAACTCGTCTTCCACTTTCCGCACTACCAGAGCGGCCACGCGCCCCACTCGGCGATTCGAGTCGGCGACCTGAAACTCCTGCAGTTTTACGAGGACGACAGCCTGAAGCTCTTCGATCTCGCGGCGGACATCGGCGAGCAGCGCGACCTGGCACCGCATCGCGTTGGCGACGCGGCGGAACTGCGAGATCGCCTCGAACGTCACCTCGCCGCCCTGCATGCCCAGCTTCCAACCGTGAATCCGCAGTTCGATCCCAACGCGCCTGCCGAGCCACCAAGACGCGGCGGCAAGGGAGGCATGAAGGGCGGCAGAAAAAAGGAGCGGCCATGAGTGGCATCCGGTTCCTCGTTCCGTGCCTGGTGGTTGTCGTGGCAACGGTATGCGATTCGGCGGAGGCGCATCCGTGGCACCGGCACCGCACCACGCAGGAACCGGCGGTCGAGACCGAAGCCGACGACGCCTCCGATGAACCGGCCGCCGCGAGCGTTCCATTCCGCTTGGTGTCCGCAGCGAAGCCGGCAGCTGCCTCGCCCGACATCGCCGCCGCCTTCGCCCCGTTCGAGAAACGAAAGGCGATCGCCACGCGGCGCGACGACCGCTGGTTCTATGTCGAATCGAACGGCATCCCGGACCACCCGCTGATGGTCGGCATCCGGGCCTGGCAGCAGCAGGTGCCCCTGCCGCAGAAGTACGTGGGCGAGAACGCCTGGCAGATTCCGCTCCACCCGACGCCCGCCGCGAACCCGCAGACCACCAAGGACCGATTCCTGCGCGGAGCGATCGCCGTGGCGGTGAACGGCATCCCGATCTTCAATCCGCTCAACAACCGCGGCGAAGACACGCTCGCGATCGGCGAACTCGACGACTTCGGCGGCCACTGCGGTCGCGCCGACGACTACCACTACCACGTGGCCCCGGTGCACCTCGAGAAGGTCGTGGGCAAGGGGGTGCCGATCGCCTACGCGCTCGACGGCTACCCCATCTATGGCTTCACCGAGCCCGACGGATCGCCCGTGAGGGATCTCGACTGGATGGGGGGCCACGAGGACCCGAAGGGGCTCTACCACTACCACGCCACGACGTCCTACCCATATCTCAACGGCGGATTTCGCGGCGTGGTGACTGAGCGCGACGGGCAGGTCGACCCGCAGCCGCGGGCCCAGGGCGTGCGGGAGGCATTGCCGCCGCTCAAGGGGGCGAGAATCATCGGTTTCGACGCCACGGGCCCGACGTCGCGAACGCTGACCTACGAGGTGGAAGGCAGGAGAGGAACCGTCGACTACGCCGTGAAGGACGACGGCTCGGCGACGTTCACCTTCACCGATCCGCAGGGCCGCGTGACCACCGAGGCCTATACCTCGCGCCGCCGCGGTCCGGGTGGCAGCGGTCCGCCGCCGGGCGGCCGCGACAGGCCCCCGCGCCCCGAAGCGGCGTCTCCGCCTCGACGGCAATCGGCGAAGGCCGACGCTCTCGGCGTCACGAGTTCCGCGATCGGCCCCGATGGCAAACTTCCCGTCGAGTTCACCTGCGACGGCGCCGGAATCTCCCCACCCATCGCATGGAAGGCGGGCCCGGCGGGGACGGTCTCCTATGCCCTCGTGCTCTGGCATGAGGCTCCCGAACAGGTAAAGACCTACTGGATCGTCCACGACATTCCGCGAACGGTGACTTCGCTCCCCAAGGGATCGAAATCGATCGGCGTGACGGGCCTCAACGGCAAGCGCAAGGCGGCCTACGACCCGATGTGCTCGAAGGGGCCGGGCGCGAAGGCCTACCACGTCACCGTCTTTGCCCTTTCGGCGGCTCCGCAGCTGCACCCGGGCGGCGCCACCCGCGAGGCGATCCTCGCCGCGATCACCGACACCACGCTCGCGGAGGGCACGCTCACGTTCACCTACGAGAGGCCGGCAGCGCGATGACCCATGCCCTTCGACCACTGCTGGCATGCCTGCTCGCGGTCGCTGCGATGAACGTGTCGGCCGCGGACAAGCGGCCTCCCAACGTGGTGCTCGTGCTCATGGACGACATGGGCTGGCGGGACGTCGGCTTCATGGGCAACACGTTCGTCGAGACGCCCCACCTCGACCGACTCGCGAAGCGGGGCCTCGTGTTCACGCAGGCCTACGCAAGCGCCCCCAACTGCGCGCCCACCCGTGCCTGCCTGCTGTCGGGCCAGTACACGCCCCGGCACGGCATCTACACCGTGGTCGACCCGCAGCAGCAGCCGGGCTCCCCGTGGCACAAACTCCTCGCCGCCGACAGCCGATCCGAACTCGCCACCGACGTCGTCACGCTTCCCGAGACACTCCGAACCGGCGGCTACGCCACGGCATTCTTCGGCATGTGGAACCTCGGCCGGGGCCGCACCGGGCCTGTGACGCCCGGCGGCCAGGGCTTCGACACCGTCGTGTTTCCCGAGACACTCGGCTTCGCCAAGGACGCGTATGCCGACGACGACGGCAGCCAGCTTTCCGACCGGCTCACCGACGAGGTGCTGGCCTTCATCGAGCGACAGCGGGGCTCGCCGTTCTTCGTCTACCTCGCCGACCATGCGATCCACGCACCCTACGACCCCGAGCCCGCGTTGCTCGCGAAGTACGAGACCAAGGCGGCCGCAGGCAACGATCCGCGAAACGATCCCGCGCAGGCTGCCACGGTCGAGACGGTCGATCGCAACGTGGGGCGGATCATGGAGCGGATCGACCGGCTCGGCCTCGCCGACGACACGCTCGTGATCTTCACGAGCGACAACGGCGGCACCTCGCGCTCCACACCGCCGCTCAAGGGTGGCAAGGGCGAACTCTACGAGGGGGGCATCCGCGTGCCCCTGGTGGTGGCCGGACCCGGCGTGCAGCGGCCGGGTGCCACCTGCACCGTGCCGGTGTCGAGCATCGACATCTACCCCACGCTCGTGGACCTCGCCGGGGCGAAGCCTCCCGCCGACCAGGCCCTCGACGGGGCGAGCCTCGTGCCGTTGCTCCGGGGCGGCGATGCCCTGCCCCGGGAGCGGATCTACTGGCACTTTCCCTGCTACGTGGGCCGAGCCACGCCATCGAGCGCCGTCCGGGAAGGCCGGTACAAACTCCTCGAGTTCTTCGAGAAGAGCGGCAGGATCGAACTCTACGACCTCGAGGACGACCCCGAGGAGCGCCGTGATCTCGCCACGACCATGCCCGAGCAGGCCGCCGCACTCGCAAAGACGCTTCGTGCATGGCAGCGCGACTCGGCCGCGATGATCCCTCGACAGGACAATCCCCGCTACGATCCGGCGGCCGAGCGGCCCCGCGGCCGGGGAGGGAGATCGCGTCGCGCCGGCCGGGACGGCTGATGACAGCGTCTTGCGATCCCGACAGCGAGCCTGTCTTCCGATGCGCACGCAGGAAAATCGGGTTTGGCCGCTCCGTCGTTCGAACGGTACACTCGCTTGCGAGGCAGTTGATTCCCCGTGACCAACGACATGCTTCGTACCCTCCGCACCCTGCTCGTGGCCGCGGCCGCGGCAGCGACCATCCTGGCTGGCTTCCGCGAGTTGCTCGCTGAAGTGTGGCCCGCCGATCCGACGATCCACGCGATCGATGCCGCCGCGCTCGACGGCAGCCGTGAGGATGACTCCGGCACGCGGCCGGAGCAGGCTGAAGAGGACGATCGCGACGAGCAGGAGGACCGCGAACTCCATCTCTTCGCCACCACCGTTCTGGCGTGCGATCTCGGCTCGACGGTCGCCTTTGCGGCACCGACGACCCGATCCACCGTGGTGCGCGTGCCCGGCCGCACCGACCGCGTCCGCGGTCCGCCGACGATCGGCTGACATCGACGGGGCCGGATTCTGCCGGCCGCCGTCCTCTCGCGTATGGCCGTGGTGGACGACTCCCCATGGTCGCTCCGCTCCCCGCCCAACCCTCGCCTTCTCCTGCGCCCTTCCATGACCGTGTGCCGCCATGCATCGGAGCCCGGTGACCTCTCGGCGTTGATCGCCGATGCAGCCCACGTGCTACCCGCACAGGGGCCGATCGACGTCTTCATCCACCACAACACGCTGCATGCCTTCGAGGGCGACCGGTTCGAGACGGCGGTGATTCGCGCGGCGGACGTGTTCGACTCCGAGCCGTTCCTGCCGGAGATCCGCTACCGTGAGGAGCTCGCTCGTGAGCGCATCCGCGTGGCCGACATCGATGCGGTGCTCGACCGGGAGGATCGGGACGTGCTGGCGGCTCCGCTCGCCGGGGGCCGAATCACGGCACGCGACCTCCACCGCGTTCTGCTGCTGCATCCGATCCGGCAGGAGTCCGACGCCGCCGTTCGATGGACGCTCACCGAAAGCGACGTTCTGGAAAAACTTCGGGCGGACCTGCCGGCGGCCGTCCGCCGGCGGCTGCTCGCCGACGGCCGGTCCGAGGACGACGACGAACTCGCTGGAGGCAGCCGACTGCCGAACTCGGAGGACGAGGCCGCCCGCCGGGCTACCTATGCCAAGGCCGCGCATGGCGCGCACGGGCAGGAGCGTCGCGTCTGCAGCGACCTGTGGCATTCCTGCATCGAGGCCGTGGCGACGTCGCGACCGGCCATCCTGCATGTGCGGCCACCGGTGCGACACCGCGACCTGATCAGGGGTGTCGACCCATCGCTCGACACCGATGCACTCGTGCATCCTCTGCTGATCCGCCTGTGCGCAGCCTTTCTCGACCAGGGCGTGGCGAGTTGGCCGATGCCGGATCGCGACCGCGGCCTGTGGCATGCGGTCACGAGCCTGTACGCAAACCGCCTCGCCCCCACCGAACCATGGAGCGGCGGGCTCCCGGCCGCGCTCGCGGCGGTGCGGGGGATGCCGGCCGAGAAGGTGATCACTGCCGAACTCGCGAGGCTCGGCGTGCCGCACGACGACGTGGGCGAATTCCTCCGCCGCACCCTCCTGGCGCTTCGCGGATGGGCGGGCATGATCCGGCAGTTCGAGGAGCGGCCGGATCGTGCCCCGGTGTCATCCGTGCCGGCAAGGCTCGTCGACTTCCTCGCCGTGCGACTCGTGCTCGACCGCGTCGCCGCTGAGTGGGCTGCGTGGCAACGCGGCCTGCCGCCCGATCGCGGCACCGGTTGCGACCTCGCACGGTGGCGCGTCGAGCTCCAGGACCAGTATCCGACCCGCCGCGGCCCGGGCACGCTCGCGCGCGCATTCCTGCTGCATCAGGTGTCGCAACTCGTGGGCCTGACCGGCGCCGAGCTTCGCTCCCTCGACGAAAACGAGGTGCTGCGGTTCGAGCATGCGATCGCGGCGTTCGATGTGACCACGAGGCGGCGGCTGTTCCACCTGGCCTACGAACGCCGCCACCGGATCATGGTGCTCGACGCCCTCGCCTCCCATGCCTCCGTGGCGGCTCCGCCCGGGTGTTCGGTGCCGCCCGCCCAGGTCGTCGTCTGCATCGACGAGCGGTGTGAGTCGTTTCGCCGGCACCTCGAGGAACTCGGGCAGGGCCACGAGACGTTCGGGACGGCCGGCTTCTTCGCGGTGCCCATGTACTACCGCGGGCTCGACGACTGGCACGCCTCGCCACTGTGCCCCATCGTGATGCGGCCGTCGCACACCGTCGTGGAGGTACCCGAGGAGCAGTCCGTCGCCGACCATCATCGAAACGTCAGCCGCCGCCGTCGTTACGGCCAGTTCACCGACAGCCTGTCGGCGGGCTCGCGAACCCTGCTTCGGGGCGGGCTGTTCACGGCCCTGGCGGGGAGCCTGGCCGCCGTGCCCCTCGTGGCCCGGGTCGCATTCCCGAGGCTCTCGGCCCGGATCGGGAGATCCGCGCGGGAACTCGCCCGGGGGCGGATCGCCACCAGGCTCGACCTGTTTCGCGATGCCTCCACATCGCCCCTGGACGACGGCACGCTTCCCGGCTTCGACGTCTCCGAGATGGCCGCCAGTGTCCGCCGGGTGCTCGAAGACATCGGCCTCACGGGGCGTTTCGCACGGCTGGTGGCGGTCCTCGGTCACGGCTCGTCCAGCCTCAACAACCCGCACGAGAGCGCCTACGACTGCGGAGCCTGCGGCGGCGGGAAGGGAGGGCCGAACGCCCGGGCCTTCGCACTGATGGCCAATGACCCGCAGGTGCGAACCGCGCTTGCCGCGGCCGGCCTGGAGATTCCGGCCGACACGCGGTTCATCGGCGGCATGCTCGACACCTGCTCCGATGGCATCACGTGGTTCGACCTCGACCGGCTGCCCGAGAGCCATCGCGCCGACATGCAACGCCTCCACGAGGCCACGACGACGGCCACGTCGCGTGATGCCCACGAGCGGTGTCGGCGGTTCGAGTCGGCCCCACTCGACCTGACACCCTCCCAGGCCCTCGCCCACGTCGAGGCCCGGAGCGTCGACCTCGCCCAGGTGCGGCCGGAACTCGGGCATGCGACCAACGCGGTCGCCGTCATCGGCCGCCGCTGGCGGACACGTGGACTGTTCCTCGACCGCCGCGCGTTTCTCGTGTCCTACGATCCGCAGGGCGACGCCGCCGGCGACATCCTCGCCCGAACCCTCGCTGCCGTCGGCCCCGTGGGGGCCGGCATCAACCTGGAATATTTCTTCTCGACGGTCGATCGCCTCGGCTACGGCGCCGGCACGAAGCTTCCTCACAACATCACCGGCCTGATCGGCGTCATGGACGGGCACGCGAGCGATCTGCGCACCGGGCTCCCCTTCCAAGGGGTCGACATCCACGAGCCGGTGCGGCTGCTGGTGGTGGTGGACGCGACACGCGAGCGGATCGCGGCGGTTCTCGAGCGCCTGCCGGCGGTGCGCCGGATGGTGGCCAATCGCTGGGTGCAGCTGGTGGCCTGGGATCCCGATTCGGGCGCGATGGCGATCCAGGAC
>JBJTDZ010000016.1:0-12563 GCA_046092585.1 Pirellulales bacterium
CCCAGGCCGTGGACCTCGTGGGCGCCGCAGCACCACGCACGGGCAGGAGTACGCTCCGATCGCGGACCGCCCGTTTGACGCGGCCGGCCGCCATGCGCGGCCCGCGACTTCCGGTATGCTCCGCAGTCCGTGGTCCGCATCCCGGGAGACACGGCCATGATCTCGACCGCGATCGGAGCGTACTCCTGCCCGTGCGTGCTGCTGCTGCGCCAACGAGTTCCACGGCCTGGTCGCACGCCGACCGCGTGGCCACGGTGCGGGCGGCCGGCCACTCGCGCACGGGCACGCGCTGGATCGTGGATCCGCTCGACGGCACGACCAACTACGTGCACGGCTTTCCCGCCTACTGCGTCTCGATCGCACTGGCCGAGGGAAACGAGATCCTCGTGGCCGCCATCTACGATCCGCTCCGTGACGAATGCTTCACGGCCCGCCGCGGAGGCGGTGCCTTCCTCAACGGCATCGCGATCGCGCCGCCGCGGGTGACGGTGGCCGACGAGGCGGTGGCGGCGGTGAGTTTTCCGGCGCGGGTCACGGTCGATTCCCCGGCCGTGGCCGACTTTCTCGCCGTGCTGCCGCACGTGCAGGCCATCCGCCGCACCGGGTCGACGGCCCTCAATCTGGCCTACGTCGCCTGCGGCCGGCTGCACGCCTTCTGGGTGCGACGCATCTGCTGCTGGGATGCAGCTGCCGGCATCCTCATCGCCCGCGAGGCGGGCTGCGTGCTGGGCGGCTTCGCGGGGCGTTCCGATGCGATCGCGCTCGACGATCCGTCGTTCATCGTCGCCAGCACGCCGGAACTCCTCGCCGCCATTCGCGGGATGCTCGGCTGACCCGCCCCGGCCCCGGCGTGCCGGTTGTGGCGATCGTGCCGGTCGCGGGGGCCGCGGAATCTGCGCGCTCTGCGCGGCGTTTCGGGCTACGCTTCTGATGGTCCCCTGCACCTCGCTCACGCCGATGCTCCACCGTCCCAGGCCGCCTTCATCCGCCGCGCTCGTGGTGCCGTTCGCCGCCTTCCTCGCGGTCTGCGCGGCGGCCGCCTGCGCGGTTGCGGCCGACCCCGTCCTTCCGGCCCCCTCTCCCGGCGTGCACGAGGTCGGGCCCGAACTCTTCTATATGGAGGACGACGCAGGAAAGCTCGTGCCCGTCCCGGGGTTTCGCTACCGGGATTTCGTCGACCTGTTCCGGATGCGGGAGGGGCTCGCGGGCCCGCTTCAGCCCCCGGCAGCCGTGCTCGAGAAGGTGGTGCTCTCGATCGACGCCCGTGATGTGGGCGCGGGGGATGGTGACGCCTCGCCCACGGTCACCTGCCCGGCGAAGGCTGAGTGCATCGTGCGGCAGGCCCGGAGCGGCTGGGCGATGGTGCCGATTGATCTGGGCGGGCTGCTGTTGGCCTCTCCCCCGCGGCACGATGGCCCGGGGCGGATCGTGGTCGACGCCCAGCCCGGCGGTGGCTACCGGGCCTGGTTCGACCTGCCGGCCGACGCCGCCCCTGACACCCGGCACACGGTCGTGCTCGAAGGCCGCCTGCCCGTGGTGGCGACGGCCGACCACGAGTCGATCGACATCCGCCTGCCGGCCGCCGTCGCGGGGCTCGTCGAGGTGCGGTCGGCACGGAAGGCTCCCGTGGTCCATACGCAACCTGCGGCGGCCGACGTGAACGTCAAGGCGGCCGAGGGCGGCAGCCTGATCGCCGTGGCCGGGCTCGTCGGCAACGCCCGCATCCGCATCACCGATCGTCGCGACGATCGCGAGACGAGCGGCGCCGCCGAGGCGGTGACCGAAAGCACCGTGCGGATCGACGGCCGCAACGCCGTGACCGACGCGGTGATCCGGCTCGGAAACCTCGCGGCCGGCACCAGGACGGTGACGGTCATGCTGCCATCGCGGGCTGTGCTGCGCAGCGTGCGGCCGCCGGCGACGCTCGTTGGCCGGGGCGGCACCGAGGAGGCTCCCTCCGCGGAGATCGCGGTCGACGTCGATGCCGCCGGCCGCGCCGTGGTCGACCTCGTGTGCGAGCGGCCCGTCGATCCGTCGGGCAACTCCGCCTTCGAGGCGATCGGCCTTCTCGTCGAGGGGATTCCCGAATGGCGGCAATGGGGCCGCGTGAGCCTGGTGGTCGAGGGCGACTGGCAGGCCACGTGGGCCGACGGCAACCAGCTGCGTCGCGTCGACCCGCCGGCCTCGGCACGGCAGGCCGGCTTCGTCGCGGCCTTCGCCTACGACGCGCAGCCCAGCTCGTTGCTTTTGCGGGTTCGGCCGAGGCGCAGCCGCGTGGTCATCGAGCCCGAGTATCGCTACGACGTGGGCGGCACACGGATCACGCTCGCCGCGCGGTTCCGCGTGGCGTCTCGTGGAACACCCATCAGCAGCATCTCGATCGGCCTCGATTCGTCGTGGAGCATCGACGAGGTGGGGCCCGCGGGCGCGATCGACGTGGCCGCGGTCGTCTCCGAGCGCGGCGAAACGGTGATCCCGTTCACGCAGGCCCTCGCCGGTGACACGGTGGTGGAGGTGCGAGCGAGCCGCCCCGTCGACAAGTCGTCGGCCCGCATCGCCTGGAAGACTCCCGTGCCCAGGGCCGACCTCGTCGGCCCCGCCGCGGTCATCGTCGCCTCGCAGAGCGACATCGAACTCGTGCCCGACAACGAGGGGATCGCCGGGCTCGTGCGGCAGACCGCCGCCGCGGTCGCGCTGGGCGATGCCGGCGACACCGCGCTCGTCTATCGGCTCGACGGTGCGGAGGGGAGTTTCGCCGCGGCCCGTCGTTCCCTGCCGCGACGGGTGGAGTCGCAGATCACGGCCGACGTGGCACTCGACCCGGCCGAGATCGTGGTCGACGAAACGGTGCGGCTCGAGGTGCTGCACGTGCCGCTGGAGTTCGTCGAACTGCAGGTGCCCGCCACCGTCGCCTCGTCGGCCACGTTCGAGATGCGACAGGGCGACACGCTGCTCGATCCCACCGAGGTGGCCTCGGCGGGGCAGCCGGCGGGCGACGATGACTCCGCGGCCGTCGACGGTGCGGCGACGGTCTGCCTGCGGGCGATCCTCGCCGAGCCCCTGCTCGGCACCGGCGCCGTGACGATCCGCTACAGGCTTCCCGCCCCCGCCGTGCCGCCGGAATCGACCGTCGCCTTCGATCTTCCGCTGGCGCTGCCGCTGGGGACGAGCATCGGACGACAGTCGGTTGCGGTGAACGCGCCGGAATCGCTCACCGTGGCGACGCGGGACAGTGCCTGGCGCCGCGAGGTCGGCACCACCCCGGGCAGCGCCGCCCAGTCGTGGTCGGCGGTCGATTCGCAGCCCACGTTGCCGCTGGCCATCGCATCCCGTCGCAGCGACGCCTCCCGGCGGATGGTGATCGAGGCCGCCTGGCTGCAGACCCGTCTGCTGCCCACCGTTCGCGAGGACATCCGCACCTACGTGCTCACGGCAGCCGACGACCGCATCGCCATGGTGCTGCCGGCGTCGGGAGAGGGCGATCCCGACACCGTCGAGGTGCTGCTCGACGGCGCCGTGGTCGTCGGGGCCGCACGGCCGGGCGGGCGGATCGTCGTCGACCTGCCGCGGGTCGATCCCGCGCGGCGGTGGCGGCTCGACATCCGCACCGCCGGTCCGCGGGGTGGTCGTTGGTCGGCCAGGGCGGCGCTCCTGGGCCTGCCGGCGCCGGTGCGGCTCGAGCCCCCGGTCTTCGAGGAGGCCGTGCTCGAGCGGCGGTTTTACTGGACGCTTCACGTGCGGCCCGACGAGCACGTCCTGGGCGTGCCACGCCAATGGACCACGCAGCAGTACTGGAAGAGGACGAGTTGGGGCTGGCGGGTTGCCTCGACCGTGTCGTCGGCCGACCTCGCGACATGGATCGCGTCCACCGCCGGCTCCACGTCGACGCCCGTGCCGCCCGTGCCGCCGCCCCTTGCTGAAAAGACGTTCGTCTACTCGGGCATCGGCGGGCCGGGGGCGGCGTCGCCCTGGGTGATCCCCGAGTGGATCGCGGTGCTCGTCGCCTCGGGGGCAGCGCTGGCGGCCGGCATGGCGGCGATCGAGAAGCCGACGCTTCGCCGGGTGCCGGTGGTGATCGCGACCGCCGCCGTGATCGGCCTCGGTGCCGTGGCGGCGCCGGAGGTGGCGCCGCTGGTCGTGCAGGCTGCCGTGCCTGGAGTGGCGATCGCGATCATCGCGTGGACGGCCCGCCTGATCCTCGCCCGACGCGGCCCGCAGGCGAGCCGTGGTGGGGCGTGGCCACTGCCGGCCAGTTCGCTGACGCGGCCCGCCGCGGCGCCGTCACTCGTGGTGTCGGCCGGGATCGACGACGCGCCCACCGCGACCGAGGCACGACCGCGATGAGGAGGCTCGCGTGGATCGCATGCGCGCTGGCCGCCGCCGCAGTGCGGGCTGCGGAACCGGCTGCCACCGAACGCGCCGCCGTCGAGTTCGTCCGCGTGCACGTGCCCGACGGGAAGGTTGCCGACGTGCCGCTCGGTGGTGAGCGTCACGTGCCGATGCCGACGGCCGAGTTCGAGCGGGCCGTGGCGAGACTGCAATCTCCCGCCGTTCCCCGGGGCCTGCCCGCGTGGATCGCCGATTCCGCCTCCTACGAGTGTGCGGTCGCTGCCGACGGCCGTCTCGAAGGCCGGTTGCGTTTCGACGTCGGGGCCGCAGCCGCCGCCCTCGCCGGCGACGTCGTGCTCGGAGCCGTCGATGCCCGGTCCGGCATCATGACCACCGCCGACGGCGTCGGCGACGCCGTGATCTTCGGCACACCGGGAGGGGCCGTCGCGATGCGAACGCCCGACGCCGGACGCTACCAGTGTGACTTCGCGATCGCGCCCGCCCCGACGCCCGGGGAGTTCGTGGTGCCGCTGGTGCCGGCGCTCGCCACGACCGTGCAACTCGACCTGCCCGCCGGCCTCGCGCCCCGGTTCGTTCACGAAGGGGGCGATGCATTGGTCGTGGAGTTGCCGGCCGGCTCCGCCGAGCCTCGGCGATCGTGGCACATCGACGCGGGGCCCGCCGCCGGCGCCGTGGTCGTCGTCGCTCCCCGCGATCCGCTCCCGCCCCGGCTGCGGGTCTGGACTCGAGCGCTGCTCCATCCGCGGCGGGTCGACCTCGTGGCCCGCGTGGTGCCCGAAGCGGCGTGGTCGGCGGGGCAGGTGGTGATGCGGTGCGACGCCGGATTCATTCCGACGGCCTGCAGCGCCGCCGGCGTGGGCGAGATCGGCCTCCGTGACGTGCAGGCAACCGAGTTTCACGTCGAACTGCCCGCTGCGCTCGCGGGTTCCACCGTTGCGCTGGAGATCCGCGGCGTCGCCGACATGGCCGGCCCGGCCGCTCGTGCGCTGCCACTGGTGCGGCCGCCGGCGGAGCGGTGGGCGGGAGGTGGCACGACCGTGGTCGTCGATCGCGAGTTCGTGATCGCAGGGATGGCGCTCGAGGAGGGTGTGGCCGTGGCACCGGAAACGGCGGCGGGCTGGCCGATGCCGGCGGCCGCGTCCGAAGACGTCGAGGCCGCCTGCCTGCACGTCGAGCAGCAGGCGCCCGGTGGTCGCGTCGTCGTGGAGCTGCGGCCTCGCGAGGCCGTGCTCGACGTCGCGAGGGTGACGACCGTGGAGGTGTCGCCGGCCGCGGTGCTCGGCCGGGCCTCGTGCGACATTCGCGTGATGGCCGGCGAGGCCTTCGGCCTGAACGCGGAGGTAGTGCCGGGATGGTTCATCGATTCCGTCGAGGCGGTCGATTGGATCGCCGGCGAGGCGGAGGGCGACGGGCCTGCCGACGCCGGCACCGCGCTCAAGGCGATCGCTGTTCCATCGACAGACCGGGCCATCGACTGGCGGATCGTCCGTTCGCCCACGTCGAGCGAACTCCGCATCGGCCTCGCGGAGGCGGCCACGCGAACCCGGGGGCTCGGCCTGCGGATCACCGGCCACCGCTCCGGCGTGCCGATCGGAGGGGAGTTTCTCACCGGCGACATGGACATGCTGCGGATCGATGGCGAGCGCGAGGGCTCGTCACTCGTCGACTTCCGCGTGGGAGCCGAGGAACTGATCGAAATCGAAGGCGAGGCGGCGGGGCTGCTTCCCGTGGAGGGACGGCTCGCCAGGCTCGTGGAGCCGGGCACGCCGCGCGGACGCATCCGTGGCGGGGGCCGGGCTCCGCTTCGCGAGGCGCGGCTCGTCCAGCGCCGGCCGCCGCTCACCGCCGACGTGCTGGTGAAGCTCGTGGCCGGCGAGGGAAGGCTGTCGCAGACGACCACGTTCGCCTGCCGTCCGGATGCGGGCGTGCTCGACGCGATCGTGGTGCACGGCTCGGAACCGACGGGCGACGACGTCCAGGGGTGGTGCGTGAGCCCCGGGACGGCGCCCGTCGTCGCCGGGCGGCTCGACGCCGGCGCGGAGCAGCGTGGCGAGGTTGCGGGGCAGTCGGGCATCGCCCAGTCATGGCTGCTCGAGTTTCGGCCACCCGTGACGGGCGAGGTGGTGTTCCAGTCGACCCGCACGGTTCCCTTCACGGGGCCGCAGCCCGTGCCATTGGCATGGGTCGAGGGCTGCACGTCGTCGCGGGGCACCGTCGAGGTTCGCAGCGCCGGCCGCGAGCCTCTGCGGATCGTCAATCGTCGCCTCCGGGAGGTGCCGCCCGCGGCGATCATCGCGGACGGCGGCGCCGCGCCGCGCGCGGAGTTCGCATACGGCGGCCCCGCCGCGATCTCCGCGGCCGGTCCACCGGCCGCGGAGATCGCGCCTGCGGCCGCTGACTCCGGCCGCGCCTGGGCATGGCGCGAGGTGATGAACTGCACCTGCCATGCCTCGGGGCGGATCGAGTGCGAGGTGATCTACGACATCGAGAATCGTGGCCGCGAGACCGTGACGCTCGACATGCCCGAGGGATTGCGTGTCGACGCCGTGCTCGTCGACGGACTCTCGGTCGCGGTCGATGCACCCACCGCCGCCGGCGGCGAGATGGTGGTCGCGCTGCCGGAGGGCCGCGACCGCGTCCGCCTCGTGATCTGCGGCGTGGCCGACCGTCAGCCGCGATTCGGGATCTGGCGGATCGATCCGGTCGCGGTCGCGATCGACATGCCGGTGCTCGGCCGGACGCTCGAGTTGATGCTGCCGCCCGACGTCGACCTCCTGTCGGGTGGCGCGGCGGCGTCTGGCGGCTCGTGGCTGGCGAGGCTCTTCGACGCCGAGCCTGACGTCGTGCGCAGGTCCGCGGCCGACGACGTCGACACGCTGGGATTTCGGCGGGTCGAGGTGCCCGTGGCCCGTGCGGCGGCGAGCCGGCCGCTCGTGGCCCGCCGCAGCGTGATCGCGTCGGTGTCGCTGCTCGCGGGCTTGGCCACGGCCGCCGCCGCGCTGCTCCTGATGCGTCGCCGGCCGACGGCCGTGGCGCTGGCCGCCGTCGGTCTCGCGATCGCGGCGCTCTGGGTCGATTCCGGCGTGGCGGCGGTCGTTCGCGCCGGCTGGTGGGGCCTGCTCGCCGGAGCCTGGTGTGCGGGGCCTGCCCGCGTGACGCTCCGGCCGGCGACGGTTGGCCTGCTGCTCGCGATCGGGTGGTCGGCGGCGGTCGCGGACGAGCGCGGCGACGCCGAGCGACCCTATCGCGTGCTCCTGTCGCCGGGCGAGAACGGCGGCACCGCGCTCGTGCCGGAGCCGCTGTATCGCCTGCTCGCGGTCGACGACGCCGCTGCGGCTTCCGCCGTGCGGGTCGTCACGAGCCGCGTGCTGGCAGGTGGCCCGGGGCCCGACGACTGGCGGCTCGTGGTCGAACTCGACGCCGACCGCGGCGGCGTGCTCGTGCTCGACCAGCGGCCGGCCGGCAGCCGCTGGCTGCCGCCCGTCGGCCGTCCGCCTGCCGGCGTGCTGGTGGAGCTGGATGCCACCGCCACGCTCGCCCGACTCGTGGCGCTCGCGCCCGGCCGGCATCGGGTGGAACTCGGGATCGCGCCGGCCATCTCCCAACTCGGCGGCGTGCAGACGTCGACCGCCTGCGTGCCTCCGGCGCCGCGTTCCACCGTCGAACTCGCGGCGGTCGGCGACGATCCCGCCCGGCCCGACCCGCGTCGCCTGCTCTGCGAGCAGGCGGGCCGCACCGGCGCCTGGATCCGCGCGACCAGGAACGGAAGCGGATTCGACGTGTCGCGGGCCGCGCGGGTGCGGCTGACGAGGTCGCTCGACCCCCGGGGCGGCATCGCCACGAGCGTGCCGCAGGCGCGAAGCGGCAACGACGTGATCTGGTCCGGCGAAGGCTGTCGCGTGGAGGCCACGTTCGAGATCGAGGCAGGCACGTCGATCGTGCCGAGCGTGATCGTGCGGGCCTCGCCGGGCCTCGAGCCGCAGCCGAGGGGCGATGCCGTCTGCAGCCCGCTGGGAGGCGGTCGCTACCTGCTGGAGCGTGCCGAGCCGACCGCCGGCCGCAGCAGGATCGCGGTCGCGTTCACGATGCCGCTGGTCGATCCCGTCGGCGTGTTCGAGGTGCCCGAGGCGTGGCTCGAGGGCGTCGGCGCCGACGACCGCACCGTGCGGTTCGTCGCCCCCGCGACGCTCGACGTCACGCCGGAACTGCCCGGGAGCATGTCGCTCCTGAGGGCCCGCGAGCCGGAGCGTCCCGAAGTGGTCGCCGTTTGGCGGTCGGAGTCGATCTCGGCGGGGCCCGAGCACGGGGCGGGCGGTGTGTTCCGCGAGGCGGTTCCGGCCGATCGGCAGCGGCCTCGCGTTGCGGTGCGGCGTCGCTCCCAGCCGCCGCGGGGCAGCCAGCGGCTGCAGGTGACGTTCGCCGAGGCCCATGTGGGACTGTCGCTGCTCTGCCAGATCGAGTCGACCTCGGTGCCACTCGCAGAAGTTCCCGTCGACCTGCCCGCGGAATGCGTCGTCGACCGCGTGATCGTCGAGCGGGAGACCGATGACGAGGCCGCGCCGGTCGACGTGGCCGTGATGCGGCGGTCGCAAACGCGGATCGACGTCGTCGTGCAACGGCCGCGGTCGGGCCGGTTTCGGCTGCGGGTCGATGCCCGCCTGCCGGGGCCGCCTGCCACCCGCGGTCGGATGCCGTTGGCCCGGGCCATGCTGCCCGGAGAGGTGCCGCTGGTGGTGACGTGGCTCGCGGAGTCGGGCCAGGCCGTGGAGGTGAGCGGCGCCGTGCCGCGGACGATCACGTCCGGCCTCGTTCCCGTGGAGGGTGACGACTTCATCGAAGTGCAGCCGGGAGAGGAGGTGCCCGGATACGTGTTCGCCGAGGCCGACGTGGTCGCACCGTCGAGCCCGGCTCCTCCCGCGGCCCCGGCGGCCGCCGCTCCGGCGTCGTCATCGATCGCCGTCGATCTCGAGACCGTGCATCTGGTGCTCGAGCCCCGTGGTCGTGTCTGGGGCACTGCTCGGTTCGATCTGGTCGTCGGCGACCGCCGCATGCTGCTGCAGTTGCCGGCGGGCATGCGGCTGTTCGACGTGCTCGTCGACGGTCGCGAGACCGAGGCCGTGCCCGAGGCGACGGACACATGGGCGGTGACCCTCGACGACGTCCGCTGGCCGAGGTCGCTGATGGTGGTGTTCTCCGGCGACGTGGCGGGCGGCCTCGACGGCGGTCTCGCCCTGCGGCTCGATCCTCCGCGGCTGGTGGGCATGCCCGCAACGCGCGTGCTCTGGTCGATCGATCCCCCGCCGGCGATGCAGCTGCGGATCGCCGAGCCGGCGGACGTGCTCACGCAGTCGGCATGGCACGAGGCCGCCGCCGAGGCCTCCGGCAGGCTGGCCGACGCGTTTGCGGCGGCGATCGAGGCCGCGGAGGGGGCCGAACGGACGCGGCTCGTCGAGATTGCGGCGCGGCGCACGGCCGGCGGCACCCTGCCGCGGGAAGCCCTGGTCGAGGCGGCCGTCGTGGCGGCGGACGACCGCAGCCGGTCGCGGGTGTTCGTCGCGACCGATGGCGATGCCCCCGTCACGGTTCGTGCGGCGCGGGCGATCGATCCGACGACACCGACCCGCGGCCTGGTGACGGTCGGGATCGTGGCGGCACTCGCCGCCGGCTGGAGCCTGGCCGGCCGCTGGCCCACGGTGTGGGCCGGGACGCTGCGGCGGGCATGGCCATGGATCGCGGTGGCGGTGGGCACGGTCTGGGTTGCCACGCTCGAGCCGACGCTGCCCGGCGCCGCGATCCTCGCGGTCGGTGGCATCACGCTGGCCGCCCGCCGCACGCGGGCCGTCGCGGACGGCGCAACCGACGACGTGGCCTGTGGTTCCACACGCACGCTCAGGGCCCGTTGAACGCCGTCTGCCGCCGGCGCGACGGCAAATCGGGGCGACGAGGCAAGCATCGAAAGCGATCTGGCCCGCCCCGGAGGCCGCCGCTACCGTCCGCCGCTCGTTGGCTCCGGGTACGGAAAGGATTCCGCCCCACGGCCGGCGACGAGCATGGAGGCGCGGCAGGCTATGGTGCGTGGACGAAGCATGGGCCGGTGGGCCCTCGCGGTGGCGGCCTTGGTGCCAGCAGCGGCCGCCTCGGCCGCCGGATATCGCACCGCGAACTTCGTGGTCGAGGCCCCCACGGAGGCCCTCGCGCGACGGATCGGCGACGCGGCGGAGCAGTATCGGCATACCCTCGCCGTCGAGTGGACTGGAAGCCCGCTGCCGCGGTGGAGCCGTCCCTGCCCGATCACGGCGCAGGTGGCGCCGCATCTCGGTGCCGGCGGCGCAACGAGCTTCGTGTTCGACCGCGGCGAGGTCTACAACTGGACCATGACGATCCAGGGGAGCGAGGAGCGGATCCTCGACTCCGTGTTGCCGCACGAGATCACCCATACGATCTTCGCCAGCCACTTCCGGCGGCCGCTGCCCCGCTGGGCCGACGAGGGCGCCTGCACCACCGTGGAGCATCCGGTGGAGCGGGCCCGCCAGCACCGGCTCCTGATCGAGTTTCTGACCACCGGCCGCGGCATCGCCTTCCCGGAGATGTTCGCGATGAAGGAATATCCGGCCGACGTGCTGCCGCTTTACTCGCAGGGCTACTCGCTGGCCCGCTACCTCATCGAGCGGGGCGGCCGGCACAAGTACGTCGCCTTCGTGGCCGAGGGCCTCGCCTCCGACGACTGGTCGGCGGCACTGGGCAGGCACTACGGCGTGCAGGGCGTGGCGCAGATGCAGCATGTCTGGCTCGACTGGGTGAAGCAGGGCTGTCCGGCGCCGCCGGCGTCGCTCGCCGCCGCCGTGCCGCCGCCCGCGAGTGCCTGGTCGGCGACGACCCGCGGCCAGAGCCCCGATGTGCCGCCGGAGTCGCCGGTGCCCGTGGCATCGGCCCCGGTGGCCACGAGCGCCGCCCGCACGTCGATCTACGCGCAGGCCCGTCTCGGGGCCGACGCCCCAAAGCCCCGCTGATCGCAGTCGTACCGCTTACGCGGTGACGCTTCCCGGGAGCATCGCAAGCCGTGGCGTCAGGAAGCCCAATCGCGTGAGCGATGGGGACCACGCTGGGCGTCATACAGCCCTCCCGCTTACGCGGTGACGCTTCATGGGGCATCGCAGGCCGTGGCGTCAGCCCGGCGCGGCGATCAGCCCGGCTTCGCGCCGGTGATCAAGAGCGTGATGTGGTAGAAGACCGGCGCGGCGAAGCACATCGAGTCGATGCGGTCGAGCACGCCGCCGTGGCCCACCACCAGCGTGCCGTAATCCTTCACGCCGCGGTCGCGCTTGATGGCGCTCATCGTCATGCCGCCGGCGAAGCCCATGATCGCCACCACCAGGCCCGCGAGGGTGGCCTGCCAGAGTTGGAAGGGGGGCGCGGCCCACCAGAGCACGGCGGCGAGCAGCGACGTGCTCGTGGCACTGCCGAGCAGTCCCTCCCAGGTGCGGTTGGAACTCACGGCCGGGGCCACGAGGTGGTGTCCCAGCATCCGGCTCCACACGTACTGCATGCAGTCGGCGAACTGCACGAGCAGGATCAGGAAGAAGAGCAGGCGGAAGTTGCCGCTGCGGTCGGCGTCGGCCGCGCCCGGGATCGGGATCTGGAGCAGGGCCGGCGCGAAGGAGAGGCAGTAGACGCAGACCACGAGCCCGGCCTGGATCTTCGCCGTCCGTTCGAGAAACCGCTTGTAGTCGCCCGCGAAGGCCACCCGCGCGAGGATGAAGAGCGTGGCGTAGACCGGCAGGAAGACGCTGAAGATGTCGTAGCGGTTGAGGCCCACCAGCAGATAATGCAGTGGCGTGAACGCAAAGAAGACCCAGAACAGGGCGCGGTGAACGCCCTTGCGGGTGGGTGTGAGCGTGATGAATTCCCGCAAGGCCCAGAATGAGACCAGCCCGAAGAGCACGACCGTGGCGATCGTTCCCAGCCAGAAGGCCGCGGCGAGCACGGTGCACAGCACCCACCAGCCGCGGATCCGCAGGTTGAAGGTGCGGATCGCCGCCGGGTCGAGGCCGCGATCGGGGTGCCGCTTCAGGAACTGTCCGACCGCGGTCACCGCCGCGAGCAGGGCGAGCACGCCGGTGATGAGCGCGATGGTGCGGGTGTCGTTCATGGCGCCGGGATGCCCTTACTCCTTCAGGGCCAGCACGGCCCGGCGGGCGCGGGCGAGGAAATCC
>JBJTDZ010000017.1:0-26518 GCA_046092585.1 Pirellulales bacterium
CGCTGTCCCCATCGCTTACGCGATTGGGCTTCCCGGGCGGCGTGCACCGCCGACGCTACGACCGGGAAGCGTAACCGCGTGAGCGGTACGACTGCGTGACGGTGACGCTGTCCCCATCGCTTACGCGATTGGGCTTCCCGGAGAAAGGCCCGGCAAGTGGGCTTGCCACGCAGCGAACGTCCGGCGATGGGGCACGGTTAACCCCGAGCGCACCAACGAAGGCGGCCCGGGCTTTTCCCCCCGGCCCGCCCCGTTTCCCAGTCGTTCCCGTCGCACCCGCGGCTGCGGCGGCGACGCAGGCTCATCGGCTCACGCCGCGATCACTCGCAGCACGGCACCTCGCGGTACACCGTCGTGGGCACGCAGCGGGTCACCGTGTAGGCGACCTGCTTCGGCACCATCTTCACGACCTCGACGGTCTTGGTGTAGTGCACCGGCCGGGTGGTGCAGACCGGCACCTGCTTGGTGCGGGTTTCCTTCACCATCGTGCAGACCTTGTAGCACTCCTCCCGGGTCCGCTCCTCGCGGACGATCCGGCAGACCTTCGAGGTGCAGGTCTTGACCCGCTGCTCGGGCACCATCCGGCACACGCGGTATTCGCAGGCGCGAACCTGTTCCTCGGGCACCATCCGGCAGACCTTGTAGCAGCAGGTCTTCACCCGCTGCTCGGGCACCATCTTGCACACCTGGTAGGTGCGGACCCGCTGCTCGGGCACCATGCGGCACACCTGGTACTGGCAGGTGCGAACCTGCACCTCCGGCACCATGCGGCACACCTGGTACTGACAGGTGCGGACCCGCTGCTCCGGCACCATGCGGCACACCTGGTAGGTGCGAACCCGCTGCTCCGGAACCATCTTGCACACCTGGTAGGTGCACGTCCGGACCCGCTGCTCCGGCACCATGCGGCACACCTGGTAGGTGCGGACCCGCTGCTCCGGAACCATGCGGCACACCTGGTACGAGCAGGTGCGAATCCGCTGCTCGGGCACCATGCGGCACACCTGGTAGGTGCGGACCCGCTGCTCGGACACCATCCTGCACACCTGGTAGGTGCACGTCCGGACCCGCTGCTCGGGCACCATCTTGCAGACCTTGTAGCACCGAACCCGCTCCTCCGGACCCATCCGGCAGACCGTGTAGGTGCAGGTCTTCACCCGCTGCTCCGAGACCATCTTGCAGACCTTGTAGCACTGCTTCTCGACGATGGTCTCGCGCTCGTAACGGACGCACTTGACCTCCTTCTCGCAGACTTCCGGCACCCAGACCTTCTTGGTGATGGTCCGCGGCGGGCACTGCTCCTCGACGATGCAGGCCTTGCCTGGCACGTAGCACTTCCTGCCGGTGCAGGGATCGCACTCCCAGTGACCTGGCTCGCGCACGCAGCGCTTCACGACGGGGCCCGGGATCTCGCAGCACTCGGTCTCCCAGCGGCCGCTGCACACCTGCACGGTCTTCGTGAAGTGCACGGGCTTGCAGACCGTGCGGCAGACGTCGCGTTCGCGGGTCTCCCACACCGGCTTGCAGACGGTGTAGGGGATCTCCTTCGTGCAGGTCTCACGCACCGGCTTGCAGACCGTGTAGGTCTCCTGCCGCTCCTCGTACACGGGCTTGCACACCGTGTACGGGATCTCCTTCGTGCAGGTCTCGTGCACCGGCTTGCAGACCGTGTAGCACTGCTCGCGGGTCTCGTACACGGGCTTGCACACCGTGTACGGGACCTCCTTCGTGCAGGTCTCGTACACCGGCTTGCAGACCGTGTACGTCCGCTGCCGCGTCTCGTACACGGGCTTGCAGACCGTGTACGGGATCTCCTTCGTGCAGGTCTCGTACACCGGCTTGCAGACGGTATAGCACTGCTCGCGGGTCTCGTACACGGGCTTGCAGACCGTGTAGGGGATCTCCTTCGTGCAGGTCTCGTACACCGGCTTGCAGACCGTCGTGCGGATCTCCCGCGTCTTGGTCTCGTACACGGGCTTGCAGACCGTGTAGCACTGCTCGCGGGTCTCGTACACCGGCTTGCAGACCGTGTAGGGAATCTCCTTGGTCACCGTCTCCCACACGGGCTTGCAGACGGTGGTGCGGATCTCCCGGGTCCTGGTCTCGTAGCACGGCTTCATCACCGTGTACGGGATCTCCTTGACCACGGTCTCCCACACGGGCTTGCAGACCGTGTAGTTGATGGTCCGGGAGCGGTTCTCCCAGACGGGCTTGCAGACGGTGTACTCGACCTCCTTGAACGACTTCTCCGTCTCGTAGCGGACGCAGTCGATCTCCCGCTGCTCGACGACCTTCTCGCAGACCGTCTTGTAGCAGGTGTACTGCTTCTGCTCGTACACGACGTCCTTGACCAGTCGCGTGCCGGCGCACGAGGGCGCCGCCTTGCAACTCGGCTCGTCGGACGACTCACAACTCGAACACGACGCACGCGCCTTCGCGAAGCTGACCGTGGTCATCTTCGCGCCGCGGTGCGCGTAGCTGGCGAACCCGCAATACGCGGCGTCGGCCCATTGGGCCGTCGTCACGACGCTGGCGATCGCCACCACACAGGCGAACCACGTCCTTTTCATGTCTGCCGCCTCTGTCGAGGAGGCCTCCTGCACTGGGGGTGAACCGGGAAACGACCGTTGGGGAGCGACGTGGCAGACCACGTCCACTCAACCTCAAAGATCGGCCACAAACTCCCCGCAGGTTGACCATCCACCGCAATCGTCGGGGTTTTTCCAGAGTCACTGGCGCGTTACAACCGTTCCGGTCGTGGGGTCGGGCAGTCGTTTGTTGGCGATCCGCGGCACGACCGTTACAGTCCCACCGCGTCCACCGGCACGCCCACCGGCAGGCCTTGCCATGTCCGATCAGCGTCCTCAACCGTTGCAGCCGTCAGACCTGCCGTCGGATGCCGGCGTGCCCAAGGTCGTCGTCAATCGGCTGAGCCTCTACCTTCGCGAACTCCAGCGACTGGTGGCCGCGGGCCAGCAGACGATCTCGTCGGGCCAGCTCGGCACGCTCCTGGGCTTCAGCGACGCGCAGGTGCGGAAAGACCTCGGGTTCTTCGGCCAGTTTGGCTATCCAGGCGTGGGCTACCGTTGCGACGAACTGATCCGCGCGATGCGCGACATCCTCGGCACCAACCATCCCTGGGCCGTGGCCATGATCGGCGTGGGAAACCTCGGCCAGGCGCTGCTCGGCTACCGGGGCTTTGGACGCCAGAACTTCGTGATCGCCGCCGCCTTCGACGCCGACCCCGCCAAGGTGGGTCGGACGATCCAGGGGATCACGATCCAGCCGCTCGGCGAACTCGCGGCGACCATCCGCGACAGGAAAATCCGCCTCGGGATGATCGTGGTTCCGGGCGAACGGGCCCAGGAGGCCGCCGACAGGCTCGTCGCGGCCGGCGTCGAGGGAATCGTGAACTTCGCCCCCGTGACACTCGCCCTGCCGCCCCACGTCGAGGTGGTGGGGGTGGACTTGGCGATCGAACTGGAGCAGTTGACCTTCGCCGTGACGTCACACCTGGCGAAGCCCGCGGCCGACGCCCCGCCCCACCACTGAAGCCGCGCCCCCGCGGGCGGTATAGTGAGGGCTTCTGCCCGATGGTGTAACGGTAGCACAAGGGATTTTGGTTCCCTTTGTCTAGGTTCGAATCCTAGTCGGGCAATTCACCGTGATCTACCTCGACTGCAACGCCACCTCGCCGCTGCACCCCGCGGCCCGCAAGGCATGGCTCGAAGCCGTTGACCGGACGTGGCACAACCCCTCCGGACTCTATGCCGCGGCCACGGCCGCCCGCGACCTGCTCGACGAATGCCGCGAACGGCTGGCCGCGATCCTCGACTGCGATCCCGCCCGCGTCGTGTTTGCGGCCGGCGCCACCGCCGCGGCGAATGCGATCGCCCGCCACGTCGGCGCCACGACTGCTCCCGGAACCCGTGCGATTATCTCGGCCATCGAGCACCCCTGCGTGGCCGAGTCGTTCCACGCCGCACTGCCCGGGCGGATCGTGGAGATCCCCGTCGACCGCCACGGCGTCGTCACGGTCGACGCCGTCGAGACGCTCCTGAACGCACAAGCCCAGCCGCCGGCGATCGTGTCGGTGATGGCCGCCAGCAACGAATCGGGCACGATCCAACCGTGGCGGGCGATCGCCACCGGGTGCCGCCGACGCGGGATTCCCTTCCACACCGACGCCGCCCAGTGGATCGGCAAACTCCCGGCCCGCGGCCTCGGAGCCTGCGACTGGGTCACCGGCAGCGGCCACAAGTTCGGCGGCCCGAAGGGGGCGGGGTTTCTGGTCGTGCCCGGAGGGAGCACGGCGTTTCGCGGCGACCGAGGCGGGCCGCAAGAACACGGCCGCCACGCCGGCACGGAGGATGTCGCCTCCATCGCCGCGATGGTCGCCGCGCTCGAAGCCCGCGACGCGGAGATCGTCGGCCGGATCGACTCGTGGCAGGCCTCCCGCGACGCCGCCGAGCGGAAACTCCTCGCGGCACTTCCCGGCGCGATCGTCCTCGGCGCCGGGGCACCTCGCCTCTGGAACACGCTCGCCGTCGTCATCCCCGGCGCCGACGGTCGCAAGCTGGTCGCCCGGCTCAACCGGCTCGGGATCGCCGCCTCGACCGGGTCGGCATGCAGCACCGGAGCCGATGCTGCGTCCCGCATCCTCACGGCGATCGGCAGCGAGGCACTGGGCCTGGTCGATGGCGATCTCCGCGGCATGGTTCGGCTCTCCGGTGGCTGGGATACCACGCCGGACGAGTGGCTGGCTGCCGCCGAAGCGGTCGCGACGGCCGTTCACGCCAGGGGCGACGGCCTGCCGAGGGTGCCGCTCACCGAATCGACCTGACGAGCGTGGCCCGCTCGAACGCGGCGGCGGTGAAGACGAGCGGATAAAGGTCGTCGGCGTACCAGAGCTTGGCGAAATAGAGACCGATCGGCGCGGCCGGAAACGACTGGCCGCCCGCCGTGCGCTCCACCAGCCAGTGGGCGCCGCGTTCGACCGCTTCGACCGCGCGGCGGCGAAGATCGGCATGAATGCCCGTGGCCGATGGATCCGTCGCGACCCGCGCCAGGGCCTCGACGGTCGCCGCCGTTTCCTCGACGCTCGGCGGAAGCCCGGGACCACCTCCCACGCCTCCATCGGCCTGCATCGCGGCGAGGAGCCACGTCGCGCCCCGCTCGTCGGCGGTGGCGAGCACCACCTTCGCCGTCCCGTAGACGGGATTCTCCTGGTTCGGGTGGTGCTCGTTGCCAAACCACAGTGGCACCCACGAGCCATCGGCCCGCTGCGTGGCCGCGAGATAGCGGAGCGCCGCGCGCCTGGCTCGCCTGACGGCGGCACTCCCGTCGACGACCGGCGTCACCGCCCAGGCATCGATCGCGCGCACGGCGTGGGCCGTGATGTCGGGGCACGACGTGTCGAACGGCAGGCGGCCCCAGCCCCGGCAAAACGTGGGGATCCCGCCGTCCCGATTGGCCAGTCCCGCCAGCCAGCCGATTCCCGCCGCCGCCGCCGCACTCACGTCGGCCGGCGCCGGCCGCGCCTCCGCAGCCTGCAGGCTGGCCAGTGCGGCAACCGCGCCGCTCGTGTCGTCGGCATCGGGCACACCGCCGGGGAGGTCGGTCCATGCCCAGCCGCCCGGCGCCGCTCCCGTGGAGGGATGCACCTGCCGCCACTGCTGGCCGAGCAGCCACCCCCGGATCGCCGTGCGTTCGCGGATGTCGAGATGCTCCGCCAGCCGGCCGCCGGCCGCCAGGGCGGCCACGGAAAGCGTCGTGCCCCACGTTGCCAGGTTCGTATCGATCGGCCAGGAGCCGTCGTCTCGCTGGGACGCCCGCAGGAACCCGACACCGCGCCGCGCGACCACGTGGTCCGCCGCTCCCCTGCCGGCCAGGCTCATCGTCACGAACGACGTCAGCGGCGTGGCCTCGAGATACCCGCCGTTCTCCGGCTGGATCGCCTCGAGCGTGCGGAGCGTCGCCGACACGGCCGCCGACCGCAGCCACGCCCCCGGCCCCGCGTTCGGCGCGACCGCATGCCGGACCTGCCCGATCGCGATCAACGCGGGCAGCGCATAACTCACCACCTGCATGTCGACGAGGCGAAACCAGGCCTGTGGAAGCGCCGCCAGTTCGAAGGGAAGCTGCGGCACCGCGGCCCAGGTGTTGGGAGCGCGAGGATCTCCGAACCGGCCGCAGAGCGCCACGTGGGTGAGAATCGGCACGCTGAACGTCCGGTCGCGGCCGTAGATCCCGGCGAGCGCCGCCGCGACGCGGGGGGCATCCAGACCGCCCGTGCGGGGCACGATCCACCCCCGCGCCCGCTCGACGGCCGCCGCGCGTGCATCCTCTGCGTCGCCCCGGGCGCGGCCCTCATCCTCGAGTGCGGCCAGGGCCGCCCAACAGAGCAGGGTCGTCGACAGGTTGCCCCTGCAGGTGGGCGTGTCGCCCCACGACCCCTCGGGCAGCTGGGTGGCCATCAGCCATGCTGCGCCGCCGCGGATGGCGTCGGCGTGGCCCTCGCGGTCCGCGAGCCGAAGCGCCGTGATCGCCGTCGCGGTGGCCAGGGCGCTTGATGACAGGCGTCCGACCCAATGCCCCTTGCCATCCCGCGCGGCACGCAGGCCGTCGATGGCCCGCCTGCGGGCAGCGTCGAACTCGGCCGACGTGGTGAACCCGGATGCGTTGCTCGTGCTCGTCATACGCTCGCATGGCCGAGGGCGACCAGGCCGTAGAACGTGTATTCGGCATCGGCGTGGTCGTCGGCCCAGGATCCGTGAAACGCCCCCTGCGCCGACCAGAGTGAATCGAGGAAGTCGAGCACATGATCCCGCCCGTCGCGCCACGGAGCGTCGATCGCGTCGAGGGCGTGGAGCGCCACGGCGGTGGAGAGCAGATCGGGCAACGGGGTGTCGGGCGAGGCGACGAATCCACCGGCCGGATGCCGCTGCGCGAGAAGGAACGTCGCGGCCCCCTCCGGCACCGGGGCGTCGAGCGAACGCAGCGTGGCGACGGCCGCGGCCGTCGCCGTGGTCGAGCCCTGCGGCTGCCCCGGCGCGTTGGCCCAGCCGCCATCGGCGCTTCGCAGCCGCGAGAGGCAGCCGATGATCGCGGCCCGTTCCTCCATGGCGGGGGGCTGCTGGCCCAGGTCCGCGAGCGCGTTCACCGCCAGAAAGCATCCGTAGGCCGTGCCGCCCGCGATCCCGGCCTGCGTGGCGTAGCCGCCGTCGGCGGCGCGGCCCGCGCGGATGCGAGATGCGATCGCGTCGCGGAGGCCCACCTCACAGGCATCGGGTGGCTGCGAGGCCCAGGCCCTCGCCAGGCAGCAGCGGTGGACGACGTCGAGGCCTTTCCCGTCGCCAAAACCGCAGAGCCAGCCGCGCGTGCGGTGGGCCTGCTCGGGGGCCGTATCGAACGTCGGCAGCGAGTCGAGCGCGGCCAGCGCGTCGAGCGCGAACGGCGTGTAATAGAGATCGGAGCGGCCGGCACGGTTGGCGTAGCCACCATCGGGCAGGGCGAGCCCGCGAAGAAAGTCCACCACGAGATCGGCCGAGTCGCCGAGCGACCGCCGGGCAAGCCGCGCGACCTGCAGCATCTGCAGCCGGCGGCTCATGCCCCCGCCGCTGGCCGCGTGGCATCGCCGGCGCCGGCCTGCACGGCCTCCCGATCGCGGGCCTTCGTCTCCTGCTCGCGACAGTATCCCGCGAACGACAGTTCATTGAAGATCCGTGCCACGATCCGGCGCAGCAGTCCCTTGAGCGTCGGATCCGCCAGCCCGTCGAGCGCCCGCACGGCCTCCTCCTTGTAGGCCTCGAGGAGCAGCGCGGCCTTCTCGTCGGCCTTGGCGGCGCCGATCGCAGCCCGCAGTCGCTCGGCGGTGACCGCGTGCTCGGGTCGGCCGGCAGCCAGCCCGGCCAGGAAGGCGCGGTCGTCACCCCGGGCCCGCTCCGCGCCCAGTGCGATCACGACGCTCGGCCGCGAGGCGGCCCCGCGCACGAGCCCCGCGTCGTCGACGAGATCGTCGAGGTCGTCCTTGATCTGGTAGGCCACGCCCACGGCATCGCTGTAGCCACGGAGCACCGCGGCGCAGTCGTCGGCCCGGCCGGCGGCGATCGCGCCGAGTTGCAGCGCAACGTCGAACGCCGGGGCCGTCTTGAGCCGGAAGATCTCGAGCACGTGGCGACTGGACAGCGGGCCGGGATCGCGGCTCCAGGCGAGTTCCGCGCCCTGCCCCTGGCAGAGGAGGCGCTGTGCCGCGGCAGCCTCGCGCACCGCCTCGCGCACGCGGCCGGCATCGAGCCCCGACTCGGCCAGCAGCCGGTAGCCCTCGCCGATCAGCACGTCGCCCACGTTGAGGGCGATCGGCACGCCGTGCGCGCCGCAGAGCGTCGGCTCGCCGTAGCGCTCCATGTCGCCGTCCTCGATGTCGTCGTGCACGAGTGACGCCTTGTGGAAGCATTCGACCGCCACGGCGATCCGCCGGATCACGTCGCCCGAAGCCACGTCGGCATCGGGCTCGAGCGCGGAAAACACGGCGGCGGCAAGAAACGGCCGCCAGCGGCGACCGCCCACGGCCAGCCACTGCCGCGCGACCTCCTCGGCGTGTCCCTGCGGCGGCCCCATCACCGCATCCAGCGCCGGCCGCTCGAACCACGCCTTCACGGAGTCCTGGAGTCCGCCCAGGTCCAGACGCCGGGAGCGGTCGGCCGCCTCGAGGTGGATGTAGTCCCACACCCAGTCGACGTCGACCGTCGTGTCGATGCAGTCGTCCTGGAGGAGCGGCACGGCCACGGCCGGGATCGCCGCAGCCTGCACGTGCGGAAAGGTCTTCTCGAGCACCGGCATGCAACTCACGCCCACGATCGCCTCGATCTGTCCGGTCTGGACCATCGCCATCACCAGCGCCGACCCCTCCGCAACGAGCACGGCATAGCCGAGCCGCTCCGCCTCGGCCTGAAAATCCTGGATCGAGCACAGGCCACACTGCTTGCACAGCAGGCCAAACTCGTCGAATGGAGCCGGGCAGCGGTTCTCCTCCCGCAGGCACTTGGGCATGAGCAGGAGCCGCCGCTCGAAGGGCACGGTGGCGAGGGCGTCACGCCACGACTCGTTGTTGACGAGCACGACCGCGTAGTCGAGGTAGGTGTCGGCCAGGCCCGCCTCGGCGAGTGCCTCGCCGGCGCGGCGCCGCAGCTCCTCCATCCCCACCGGCGGCACCGGCTTCTCGCGAGCCATGCCCCGGCGAATCGCGTCGAGGAGCGCGTCTCGCGCAGCCTTCGTCTGCGGAATCGTCGGCTGGGGCGGCCGCGAGCGGATCAGCGCCGGGGGCACGGCCGAGGGCAGGACCGCCAGCGGGATGGACGTGGGGTCGATGGGCGACATAGCCGGATCTTACCGCGGCCTCTGGGCCACAACCAAAGAGGGCCCCCGACCGGCGGCCTACGCGTGGTGGCGTGGGTTCGGGGCTGCTGCCGCGGCGGCACGGGCGGCGGCTGCCCGCGCCGCGGCCTCCTCCGACCGTCGCTTGATCTCCTCGGGCGAGGGCAGTGCGTCGAGCACCTCGCGGGGGATGGCGGCAGCTTCGGCGAGTTTCGTCAGGCAGCGGCGCCGCTCGACGAGTGCCTGGTTGGCATCCCGTTCCCGTGAGAACCTCGCCTTCGCGTCGGCGCTCCGCTCGCGGAGCTTCGCGTAGATGTCACCGCCGAGCAGCGCGGAGATGTCGACCTTCATCTTTTCGCGGGTCACGTCGGCATCCGACACCGGCCCACCGTCGATCGGGCCGGCGTGGTACTTCGGGAACATGATGGCCACGTCCGGGCAGACCCGCGAGCAGGCCGGGCAGTTCACCTTGCAGTTGGCGGGGTTCTCGACCCTGAGCGCATGGTCGGCCGACACGCCGTAGACGTCGAACAGGCAAAAGCTCAGGCACTGCATGCAGTTGGTGCACCTCGCCGGGTCGATCACCGGGAACCACGGCTTCCACGTCTCCGTGGCCTGATCGGCCGCGGTGCGGGCCGGCTCGGGCCGGTTCATCATCCGCCCGCCCCGCGCGGCCTCGACGGTGGCCACCGCCTCGTCGAGTGACCGCCCGCTGATGTCGCAGACCGAGACATCGCCCCCGGTGACGGCGGGCGGCTCGCCTGCGAAGCAGCCCACGACGACGAGCGCGGCCTCCGTCATGGCGGCGGCGCCCACGCCGGCAAGCGTCACCGCGTAGCCCCGATCGAGGAGGGCGGACATCAGTCGGGCCCGATCCGCCGGGGGCAACGGCGCCGCCCCGGGGCCCTCGTAGACGATCACCCGCGGTGGCAGCAGGGCGGCGATCATGACGACGCTCCCGGATCGACGGCCGGCCGAGGAGCGGAATCGACGGCCGCCTGCAGCCCGGCGAGCACCGTCTCGGCCGTGTCGGTGCGCATGTTGAAGACCTCCACGCCGTGGCCGGGAAGCGGCGCGTCGGCCAGCGCGAACAGGCCGCGCACCGCCCGCGGCCAGCAGGCGGCGATTCGCAGGCCGCCCGAGCCATCGGCCAGCACCCGGAGATGCGGGTCGCGACGGGCCGCCATCTCGCAGAGATCGGGCACGGCTTCAAACGCGATGCCGGTGGCCGCCAGGCCATCGAGCACCGCGTCCTTCACCGCGTCCGGCACCACCTGCGCGTACGCGCAGCGGCAGTAGAGGACGCGGGGTGGGGCGGAGGCCGTGTCGCTCATCGTGGCGTGGGTTTCCGCGCGGCGGCGTAGGTGCCGAAGTCGTTGAACCAATATCGCTTGGCGAACCGGTACATCCAGTGTTGCTCGGGGATCTCCCGCCCCGGCAAATCCTGGCTCGACCGCGGCACCATCGCCAGCAGTTCCTCGCGGGCGGTGCCGCGCTGCGTGGTATCCCTGGCCCCGTGCCGGTCGGCGATCTCGAGGACGAGCCGGGGGTTTTCCAGGACGATGCAGCCCCTGCTGTGGCTCGCCGCCGCCCCGCGCATGTCGGCCAGAAACGCCGATTGCGTGACCGAGTCGTAGAACGACTCGCCCCCCACCCGCTCGACGGCGAACTGGATGATCGGACAGGGCTCGATGCCGCCCGACGGGCCGACGTGGTGCGTGAGGCCGGTGGCCATCGGGCAGAGCGCCGATCCCTCCCCGTCGTAGTAGGCATCCACGATCACGATCGGCTGCTTGGCCCGCTGCTCGACGACGAACCGTCGCACGCGAACGAGCTCCTCGGGCGAGAGCGCGAGTTCCGGCGATGCGTCGGGCCCCACGGGCCGATAGCCGTGGAACCAGGCATAGTGCACGCCCAGGTCGATGAGCCGCCGCAGCCACGCTTCCGTGAGCAGCGTGTCGAGGTTCGAGCGGCAGAGGCTCGTGGCCACGCCCGTCACGAGCCCGGCGTCGAGGCAGTGCCGGAGGCCGCGGAGCGACCGATCGAGCACGTTCCGCGAGCCGCGGCGGACATCGCTCACGTCGGCGTCGCCCTCGATGCTCACCAGGGGCGTGGCGTTGCCGAGCCGACGCAGCCGTCCGGCGATCTCCGGCGTGATCAACTGGCCGTTGGTGAAGATCTGAAAGTAGCAGTCGCGATGGGCCGCGAGCAGGTCGAGCAGCTGCGGGTGCAGGAAGGGCTCGCCACCGAGCAGGCCGAAAAAGGCGTTGCCGTGGGCCTTGGCGTCACGGACCACGGCGTCGAGCTCGGCCAGCGGCACCATCTCCCGCGGGGCGGCCACGTCGACCCAGCAGCCCTGGCAGCGGAGGTTGCAGGAGTTGATCACCGAGAGGTGCAGGAACGGCGGGAAGACGACCCCCTTCCTGAGCCGCCTCTTGAACCGCTCGACCGACAGCATGCCCTTCACGCCGAAGTTCCAGCCGAACTTCCACAGGCAGTTCGGCGCGACGGTCGACACCATCCGGAAGGCGAGTTGCGGGAGGATCATGGCGGGGATGGGCCGTGGAGGATGCGGTCAGGCGCGGGCGGCGATGCGGTGCGTGGGGACGGGACGACCGGGGCGGAAGTGCTCGAGATGGAGGATCTCGCAGGGCAGCCGGTCAGGAATGGCGTCGAGCGCCGCGCGGACGGCCGCCTGGAGTTCCTCGGGCGCCGCCTCCGCGCGGAGGTTGAGGAGCAGCCGGCCGATATCGACCGGCTCGGCAAGCCGATGCGACACGGCGGGCGCGTCGGCCGTGCGGACAAGGTTCGCCGCCGCGAGCTCGTAGGGATCGCCCTCGACGGCGAGCGTGCCCTTCATGTGGGCGACTTCCCGTCCGGCTCGGGCCAGCGCCTCGCGGACACGGGTCATCACCCCGACGAGCAGCGCGGTGCCGTCGTATTCGTCGGCGTCCGCGGCGCCGACCCGCACCTCGGCGTTGAGCCAGCCGAGCAGCGACTCGCCGTGCGCGTAGGCGTCGTAGTCGATGTCGGCGATCGCGGCGGCCTGCGAGGTCGTCGCGAGCATCCGCTCGAACCACGGCTCGAGCCCGGTGCCCGCGTGGGCGGAGCACTCCTGCACCTCGGCCCGCGGCGCGACGGCGGCGAGTGCGGCCCGCAGCCGGACGAGCCGCGGGGCATCGACGAGGTCGCACTTGTTGATGACGACGATCTCCGCCTCTTCGAGCTGCTTCCTGTAGATGTAGGCCACGTGCTCGGAGAGGCTCGCTGCGGCGAGCCCGAGCACCCGCTCGGCGCGGAGCGGATCGACCACCACGCTCACCGGCGCGACGGTGAAGCGGTCGCCGTAGATCTGCTCCAACGGCAGGGTCACGGTGGCCACGAGGTCGGTGCAGCTGCCCACCGGCTCCGCGAGGAGCACGTCGGGCGCCGTATCGCGGACGAGTGTCTCGGCGGCCTCGACGAGCGAGTTGAACCGGCAGCAGAAGCAGCCTCCCGCGATCTCCTCGACCGGCATCCGCTGGGCGTTCGCGAGGGCGGTGTCGACGAGCCCGCCGCCCTGATCGTTGGTGACGAGCCCCACCCGGAGCCCGCGGGCGGCGAGCCACGAGGCGAAGCGGAGGATCGACGTCGTCTTGCCGGCGCCGAGAAAGCCGCCGATCATCACGTAGCGGGCCTTCGCCGAGCCGCCTGCCTGCATGTCGCCCGTCTCGTCTGCGTGATTCATCGCGGCCCGCCGGGGATCGACCGACGCTCACTCGGTGTCGCCGCCGCCGCCATCATACCGCGACGCCTGGAGGCGATCGATCGTCTGCGTGAGCAGCATGATGTAGCCATGCACGTCGAGGGTGTTCGGCTCGGGCACGCCCTCGACCTGATACAGCCAGCCGGCGGCGTAGGGATCGGAGTGCGTCAGGCAGGCCTCGGCCGTGACCGCGGCGTTCGCCCCGGCGAACGTGCCCTCCGCGACACAGTAGAGCTCGCTCACGGCCTTGAAGCCCTCCACCGTGCCCAGCCGCTGGCCGGCCTGCACGGCATCTCCCGGGCCGATTTCCAGCGTCATCTCCACCAGTTCGCCGAGCATCCGCGTGGCGAACTTCGTGAACCCCACCCGCCACAGGCCGCGGGTGCAGCCGCCGTCGCCGGCGATCATCGCGGCATCGTCGGCCGGTGCGAGCCAGAAGTGCGAGGCCGCGTAGCGGTAGGCGACGGGCAACCGCGCGGAGAAGTGGGCGTGGCGAAAGCGGATCGTGTCCATGCGTGTCAGGGGCCGTCGTGGAGCAGCCGATGGATCGCCACGCCCGCCAGCGCCCCGGCCACGGGCGCCGCGAGATACACCCACAGGTGGGCATGCTCACCGGTGACGACGGCGGGGGCCAGCGACCGCGCCGGGTTCATCGATGCGCCGCTGATCGGCCCGGCGAACATCGCCTCCAGACCGATGACCGCCCCCACGGTGATGCCCGCAAGCATGCCGCGTTCCCGCGGGCCGCTCGACACCCGGAGCACCACCACCATGAGGATGCATGTGAGCACGGCCTCCAGCACGAACGACTGCCAGGCCGTGCCGGCCGGCACGGTGGCCCCGAGCGTTGCGTGCACCGGGACGAGAACCCGTAGCAGTCCGCTCGCGGCGACTGCGCCGGCCACCTGGCTGGCGCAGTACGGCAGCACCGCCGCCCCGGGCAGCCGCCCCGCCAGCCACATGCCGATCGTGACCGCGGGATTGAGGTGCGCACCCGAGATGTCACCCACCGTGTGGATCATCGCCATCACCACGAGGCCGAAGACGGCCGCGATGCCGACGTGCGTGATCGCGCCGCCCGACACGTCGTTGATCACGATCGCACCGGTGCCGGCGAAGACCAGGCAGAAGGTGCCGAAGGCTTCGGCCGTGAAGCGGCTGGGCATCATGAATGGAGCCGTGACGGCTTGGTGAACACGAGGGCAGGGTACGGCCGGGGCATGCCGGCACACGTGCTACGTGCGAAGCATGCCCAGGAGCTTGAGGATGTCCGGCGGCAGCGGGCTCTCGAACGTCAGCTCCTTGCCGGTGAGCGGATGGACGAAACCGAGTTCCGTCGCGTGCAGGGCAACGCGGGGGGCACCGGAGCGGTCGACCACCCGCGTGCCCCGCGAGGATGAATAGACCTTCTCGCCGCAGAGTGGATGGCCGATCTCGGACAGGTGGATGCGGATCTGGTGCGTGCGGCCGGTCTCCAGGCGGCATTCGACGAGCGTGTAGTCGTCGCCGAAGTGCTCGATCGGCTTGACGTGCGTCACGGCGCGTTTGCCCTCGCCCGATTCCGACGATCCGCGCCGGCCATCGCCACGGTCGCGGACGAGGTGCGTGACGATCGTGCCCTCGCCCACACGGCCGATGGCCATCGCCAGGTACCGCCGCCTGGTGGCATGGAGCCGAAACTGCTCGGCGAGAATCCGCCCCGCCGGCACGGTGCGGGCGAACACGACGAGCCCGCTCGTCTCCCGGTCGATGCGATGCACCGGATACACAGGGCCGGCGCGGCCGGGCTTCCGGGGCGGCTGCGTGCCCGCTGCCGCCTTGCCGCGCACCGCTCTGCCGGCCCGCGCGGCGAGATACCTGCCGATGACATCGGGCATCATCTCCTCGAGCGTGGGCTGCACCTGCCGCCGTCGCGCCGGCCACGAGGCCTCCTCGTGATGCCGTGTCGTCGTCACGCCCGGGGGCTTGTCCACGACCACGACCACGTCGTCGAGGTGCACGCTCCGCACGTCGTCGGCCTTCGGGGGCGGAGCCGCCGACACCTCCAGCACCTTCACCACCTCGCCGTCTTTCAGTCGCCGGGCGGCATCGGTGCAGAGGTTGCCGTGGATCAGCACGTGCCGCGACCGCACGAGTTTCTGCACCTGCGACCAGCTCGCCCCGGCGAGGCGTCCGCGCAGGAACGCCGCCAGGGTCTGGCCGACATCGGCGGTGGCGACATGGTGAACGGTGCCGGAGACTCGCTTCATGGTGCATCCGATCATGCCACGCCCGCCGCACCGGAACCACGCTTGACCGGTTTTTCAGCGGTTTTAGACTCGTTCCGGGAGGTCGCCCGTCCGAAGCCTCCGTCGTTTTCCACGTCGTGAGGATCTTCGAACCGTGCCCGGCACCTGCGTGATCGGTCTGCAGTGGGGCGACGAGGCCAAGGGGAAGCTCGTCGACATCCTCACGGAAGACCACGACCTCGTCGTTCGCTATGCCGGCGGAGCCAATGCCGGGCATACCGTGGTCTCCGGCGGCCAGACCTGGAAACTCTCCATCATCCCCAGCGGCATCCTCCGCACCGGGGTGGGCTGCGTGATCACCGGCGGTGTGGTCCTCGACCCGGCGAAGGTCATCGATGAGATGGACGGCCTCGAGGCCCGCGGCGTGACGATGCAGGGTCGGCTGCAGATCAGCGATCGGGCGCACGTCGTGTTCCCGTGGCACGTCGTCGAGGACAAACTGCTCGACGGGAGCCTCTCCGGCGGCGGCGCGATCGGCACCACTGGGCGGGGCATCGGCCCCTGCTACCGTGACAAGGTCGGCCGGGCGCTCGCCATCCGCCTTGGCGACCTCTACCGCAACGACTTCCGCGGCAAGGTGCAGCACGTCGTCGACTTCAAGAACCGGCTCTTCTCCGCGTGGCCATCCGGCACCGCCGCCCCGCTCGACGCCGCGGCGATCCACGACCAGTACGCGGCCTATGCCGAGCGGCTGCGGCCCTACGTGACCGACACGACCGCCTTCCTGCTCGATGCCGCCGAAGCGGGCAGCCGGATGCTCTTCGAGGGCGCGCAGGGCGCGCTGCTCGACATCGACCACGGCACGTTTCCCTACGTCACGAGCAGCAACTCGTCCGGGCTGGGCGTGGCCGCGGGATCCGGCGTGCCGGGCCGGTTCGTCACCCGGGTGATCGGCGTGCTGAAGGCCTACTCCACCCGCGTCGGCGGCGGCCCGATGCCGACGGAGCAGGACAATCCCACCGGCGCCCAGATCCGCGAACGGGGTCGCGAGTACGGCACCGTCACCAAGCGGCCGCGGCGCTGCGGCTGGTTCGACGCCGTCGCGGCCCGCTACTCGGCCAGGCTTTCCGGCGTCGACGAACTCGCGGTGATGCTCCTCGACGTGCTCGGCGACATGGACGACCTGAAGATCTGCACCGCCTACGAGATCGATGGCCGCCGCACCACGCAGTTCCCCAGCCAGGCTCGTGACCTCGAGCGAGCGGTGCCGGTCTACGAGACGCTGCCCGGCTGGCGGGAGGATCTCTCCACCGCCCGCGACGAGCGGAGCCTGCCCGCCAACGCCCGCAGATACGTCGACCGGATCGCCGAACTGGTCGGGCGTCCCGTGTCGATCGTGTCGGTCGGGCCCGACCGCGATCAGACCATCATCCGCGACACCGCAGGCAGGCGGCGGCCATGGCATCCCCTCGAGCCGGCGAACGCCTGACGGAGGCCGACGCCCCCGCGGCCACGACCGACGGCGATGCCAGCCGGCCGCCGCGGCACGTCGCCATCATCATGGATGGCAATGGACGCTGGGCACAGCGGCAGGGTCTGCCCCGCATCGAAGGGCACCGGCGGGGCGTGGCCACGGTGCGGCGAATCACGGAGCACTGCGCCCGCCTCGGCATCGAACAGCTCACGCTCTATTGCCTGTCGAGCGAGAACTGGCGCCGGCCGCAGGCAGAGCTCTCGTTCCTCATGCACCTGCTCGAGCAGTACATGGTCGAGGAGCGGTCGCTGCTCATGCGGGAGCGGATCCGGCTGGCGATGATCGGCCACCGTGAGGGCATTCCCCCCGCGACGCTCGCGGCCCTCGATCGCACTGCGGAACTCTGCGCCGGCAACGACGGCATGCGGCTCTGCCTGGCGATCAACTACGGCGGTCGGGGCGAGATCGTCGACGCCGCCCGCCGGCTCGCCCGCGAGGCCGCCGCCGGCGCGGTCGCCGCCGAGGCGATCGACGAGGAGGCCTTCGCCGCACGGCTCGACACCGCTGGCATGCCAGACCCCGACCTGCTCATCCGCACCGCCGGCGAGATGCGGATCAGCAATTTCCTGCTCTGGCAGATCAGCTACGCTGAACTCTGGGTGACGCCCGTGGCCTGGCCGGAGTTCGAGGAGCGTCATCTCGACGAGGCGCTCGCCGCCTACGCGAGCCGCGACCGCCGCTTCGGAGGGTTGTCGCCATCGTGAACGCTCCTTCACCCGCATCCGGACAGGGCGGCCTCGCCTCGCGCATCGTCATGGCGACGGTCGTGCTGGGGGCCTTCGGCGGGCTCGCCTGGGCCGACGCGACGAGCCTTGGCACCGCGCCCCCCGTGGCCTGGCTCCTGCCAGTCGCGGCGCTGGCGGCGTTCGGTGCCGGCCGGGAGGCGGTGCAGCTCGCCGCCGCCCGGGGCATCGCCCTCTCGGCATGGCTCGTGCCGATCGCAGCCACATGCATCGCGGTGGCACCCGCCGCGCTGTCATGGGCAGGCCTGGATGGCGGCTGTCCACTGGCAGCGATCGGGGCTGCCGCCGTGACGATCGCGGCCACGTTCGCGACGGCGTTCATCGTGGAGATCATCCGGTACGCCCCGGGGGCGGGCGGACTCGTGCGGATCTGCGGCAGCGGCTTCGCGGCCACGGCGATCGGCCTGCCGCTGGCGTTCATGGTGGGGTTGCGGCTCCTGGGCCAGCCCGTCGCCACCGGTGCACCGCCCCTTGCGGTGCTCGTGCCGCTCGTGAGCCTCGTGGCGGTCGTGAAGGCCGGCGACATCGCCGCCTACGTGGTCGGCTCGCTGGTGGGCCGCCATCGCCTGGCGCCGACGCTCAGCCCTGGCAAGACCTGGGAGGGGGCGGCCGCATCGCTCGCGGCGTCGCTGGCCGCGGCATGGCTGGTGATCGAGCGGGGTGGATCCGGACTCGCGCATGGGCCGGCCGGCAGCTGGCCGGTGTTCGGCCTGCTGGTGGGGCTCGCCGGGATGGCGGGCGACCTCGCCGAGTCGCTGGTGAAGCGGGATCTGTCCGCCAAGGACTCGGGCCGGTCGCTCGGAGGCATGGGGGGCTTTCTCGATCTCATCGACGCCCTGCTGCTGGCCGCCCCGGTGGCCTGGACCCTCTGGGTGTCGGGCTGAAGGGGCCTTCTTGCGGCCGAATGCCGCGATTCCGTTGCTCCGTCCGCGGCCAGGATTCCGCGGCCCCACGGAGCCCGCGGGGGGTGGGCTATAGTAGTGGTAGAGGTTTCGTTCCCCCGAGACCGACGGTGGCCCCGAAGCCATCGCGGGTTTCGATGCCCCGTTCCACGATCGCGGTCGTCGACTCGAAGCGACTCGGCGCCATCTTCGGACCGCGCGATCAGCACCTCCGCCGCATCCGTGACGCCCTCGGCGTGGGCGTGTCGGCCCGCCAAGATTCCATCCACATCGACGGCGACGAGCCGGCCGTCCGTCGGGCGACCGAGATCTTCGAGGAACTCGACCGCATCGCCCGCGAGCAGGGGGGCGTGGAGAGCGACCAGCTGACCCGGCTGCTCGCGGTCGCGACGGGCAGCGAGCCGCCTCCGCGACACGACCCGATCGAGGTGCACAAACCCGGCCGGCAGCTCGTGCCCCGCTCCGCCGGACAGGCCGCCTACGTGCAGGCGATCCGCGACAACGACATCGTGCTCTGCGCGGGGCCGGCCGGCAGCGGCAAGACCTTCCTCGCCGTGGCGATGGCGGTGGCGGCCCTGCGGGCGGAGCAGGTCGGCAAGATCGTGCTCGTGCGGCCGGCCGTGGAGGCGGGGGAGAGCCTCGGTTATCTGCCGGGCGACCTGCAGGCCAAGATCAACCCGTACCTCCGGCCGCTGATGGACGCGCTCCGCGAGATGATGGACTACGAGCATCTCAAGCGGCTCACCGAGCAGGACATCGTGGAGATGATCCCGCTGGCCTACATGCGCGGCCGCACGCTCAACAACGCCTTCATCATCCTCGACGAGGCGCAGAACACGACCGTCTCGCAGATGAAGATGTTTCTCACCCGGCTCGGCATGGGCTCGAAGATGGTGATCTCCGGCGACATCACCCAGATCGACCTGCCGGCCGATCGCACCAGCGGCCTCGTCGACGCGATGAGCCGGCTGCAGGGCGTCGAGGGCTGCGGGCAGGTGCGGCTCGGCGGCGCCGACATCGTCCGCCACCGGCTCGTGCAGCGAATCGTCGAGGCCTACGACCGCTGAACGACCATGTCGCTTTCCTCACTCCACAACCGTCGCCGCACCCGCAGGGGCGGCTCCATCGACGCTCCCCACGGATTCTGGGCTGCGCTTGTGGAGCGGGCCACCAAGCCCGGCTCGCTGGCCCGGATGGGCATCTGCCTCGGCGCCGCGGTCGTGCTGCTCCTCCTGCTTCACGGCTGGTCGGAGCCCTTCCCCTACCGACTCGGCGCGGTGCCGCCGCGCGGCGTCGTCTCCCGGGTGGCCTTCGAAAAGCCCGATCCCGAGGCGACCCGCACCGCGCAGGCGCGGGCGGCGGCAAAGGTGCGGGTGGTCTACGCCCAGGACAAGGCCCCGATCGTGCGACTCCGCGACGGGCTCAAGAACCGGGTCACCGAGATCGCCGCAGCCGACTCCCTCACGCCGGGCATCCAGCCGGCCTGGATCGAGTTTGCCCCGGAAGCGGCGGAGGCGCTCGCGGCGGCACCGGCTGGCGAGACGAAGCCCGAGCGTTCTGTACCGGCCGCCGAGCCCGCCAGGCCAGAAGACGCCGCGGACGCCGAGCCTGACGGTGCCGCTCCTGCGTCGCCGAAGCCGGAGGCCCCGGCAGACGCCGAACGCGAGTTTCAGACATTCCGCGGCCTCATCGACACCAAGGACAAACTGCTTCTCTTCGACAAGGCGATCGACCTCGCCTTCCAGGATCTCGTCAATGTCGGCGTGCTCGAGAAGATCCAGCACGCCTACGACGAGGGCAGCCAGAACGAGATCGACGTGCATCCGCTCGGCAACCCGGCTGAGACCACGCGGGTGCAGGTGTCCGACGTCGTGCTCGTGGAGGCCAAGGCCCGGCTGAAGACGCGGCTCGAGGACGAACTCGGCGAGGGCGGCTTCGTCGACCGAATCTTCTCCTGGATCGAGCCGCGGCTGTCCGGCACGCTCGAGATCGACCGGGACGGCACCGACAGGGCCAAGCTGGAGGCGGTGGAGAAGACGCCGCTGCAGTTCGTCCGCTACGCCCAGGGCGACGTGCTGGCCGAGGCCAACGTGCCGGTCTCGGCCGATGAACTCCTGCTGCTGCGTCGCGAGCACGACGAATACCTCCGCCAGCGCGACGGTCGGCAGCGGCTCGCCCGGGCCCTCTCGATGCTCGGCCTGTTCGCCGCGATGTTCGCCCTCTCTGGCTTTTACGTCCACCTCCACCATCGCCGCCTGCTCGACGACATCGGCGACGTGCTCACGCTCGTGGGGCTCTCGCTGGTCACGATCGTGCTCTGCATGCTCTCGGCCAACGACGCCTGGCAGGCCGAGATCGTGCCGCTGCTGGTCTTCGCCATGACGGTGGCGATCGCCTACGACGAGGATCTCGCGCTCCTGTTCACGGCCCAGGTGGCGCTCGTCGTCGTGGAGGGGCTCGGCTGGGGTCTGGCCTCCTACATCACCCTCACCTCGGCCGCTGCGGCGATGGTCTTCTGGATGGGGCGGATCCGCAGCCGCAGCAAGCTCATCTACGTGGGCCTCTGGGCGGGGGCGGTGGCCGCGCTCACCCAGCTCGGGAGCGGCCTGCTCGAGGAGCGTTCGCTCGACTCGCAGATGCTCTACGAGGCCGGCCGCATCGGCGTGTGGACGCTCCTGGCAGGGTTCCTGATGACGGGCCTGCTGCCCTTCATCGAGCGGACCTTCGGCGTGCTCACCGACCTGAGCCTCCTCGAGGTGGGCGACGTGGCCCACCCGCTCCTGCAGGAGCTCGTCCGCCGCGCGCCCGGCACCTACAACCACTCGATCAACGTGGCGAGCCTCGCGGAGGCCGCCGCGGAGGCGATCGGGGCCCGGGGCCTGCTGGTGCGGGTGGGGGCGTATTTCCACGACGTCGGCAAGATGCTCAAGCCGGCCTACTTCGTGGAGAACCAGGGCAAGGAGAATCGCCACGAGTCGCTCGTGCCGGCGATGAGCACGCTGATCATCATCGCCCACGTGAAGGAAGGCGTGGAACTCGCCCGGCAGTACAACCTGCCGCAGCCGATCATCGACCTGATCGGCGAGCACCACGGCACCACGCTCGTGGAATACTTCTTCCGCCGCGCCGAGGAGCGGTCGCAGGCCAACCCTCATGGCGAGGATGTCGACGAGCAGACCTACCGCTATCCCGGCCCCAAGCCGAGCACCCGGGAGTCGGCGGTGCTGATGCTCTCCGACGCCGTCGAAAGTGCCAGCCGCACGATCACCGAGCCCACGCCGGCCCGCATCGCCAATCTCGTGCACGAGCTGGCGATGAAGCGGCTCCTCGACGGCCAGTTCGACGAGTGCGGCCTCACGCTGGAGGAACTCGGCCTCGTCGAGCAGAGCCTCGTGAAGAGCCTGACGGCCGTGTACCACGGCCGCGTCAAGTATCCCGACCAGAGGACCGCCTCGTGACCCGGCCGCGTTTCCGGGCCGGGCGGTCGGCCGCCCGCGGGCGGCCGGACGACGGCATCGTCGTCGAGGTCGTCGACCGCCAGAAGCTGCTGCGGCTCTCCCCGGCGTGGCTGCGCCGCGCGGTCTCCAGGGGCATGGCCGCGATCGGCGTGGAGCGGGCCGAGATCACGGTGCTGCTCGTCGATGACCGCGGCATCGCCGCGCTCCACGACCGCTGGCTTGGCATCCCCGGCCCCACCGACGTGATCACCTTCGACCTCGCCGACGACACTGCCGCCGGCCTCGAGGGCGACATCGCGGTGAGCACCGAGACGGCACGCCGCATGGCCCGCGAACTCGGCTGGCAGCCCCGGCACGAACTCGCCTACTACGTGATGCACGGCCTCCTGCACCTCGCCGGTGACGACGACCAGCACCCTGCGGCCCGCCGCAGGATGCGGGCCCGCGAGCGGCTCGTGATGGAGGCCGCCGGACTGCCGCGGCCCCCGCGCCGCCGTCGCGCCGCCGCCTCGCGGGGAGGGTCGCGATGACCGGCGCGGCCCTGCTCGGCATCGAATCGGCGGCGGTCCTCCTCGCGGTCGCGTGCCTCGCGGCGGTGCAGGCCCGGGCCGTCCGCGGCGCCCGCCGCACGACGATCCAGGAACTCTGTGAACGCCGCGGCCGCCCCGAGCGGTACGGCGAGATCGTGGCCGCCAGCGAGACGATCGCCTTCATCGCCGCGTCGATCGTGACGATGGCCGCGGCAGGGGCCACGCTGCTGGCCTTCCCGGCGCTGCGGTCGGCTGGCGACCGGTCGCTGGCCCTGGAGATCTCGGCCGTCACCACCTGGATCGCGGTGGTCTGGCTGGCGCTCGTCGTGGTGCCGATGCTGCTGGTGCGATTCGCGGGCCCGTGGATCGTGGTCGCGACGTGGGCGGTGTGGCGGCCGATCGTCGGGCTGATCGCCCCGGCCGTCGCGGCCCTTGCCACGGTGGCGGCGGCCTTCGGACGCCGTGGCGACACCCCCGACGAGGAGCGGCCCCGCGACGAGCTGCGGCTCGTGGTCGACGACGCCCACCGGGAGGGCCGTCTCGAGGGCGCCACCCGCGACATGATCAAGGGCATCATCGGCCTCGACGAGGTGCGGGTGGCCACGATCATGACGCCCCGCACGCGGATGATCTCCATCCCGCTCCACACGCCCTGGTCCGAGGCGGTCCGCCTCGCGGCCGAGAGCGGCCACACGCGGCTCCCGGTCTGGGATCGCTCCCCCGACGACGTGGTCGGCATCCTCCACACCCGCGACGTGCTCTCCCGGCTCACCGAGGCGCCGGCGGCCGACCGGCCGCAAGCGGCTCCCGACCTGCGGTCGTTCCTGCGGCCCCCGTGGTTCGTGCCCGAAGCGATGAGCGTGCAGAAGATGCTGCTCGAGTTCCAGCGCGGCAACACCCACATGGCGATCGTGACCGACGAGTTCGGCGGCATCGCCGGCCTGGTGACGATCGAGGACGCCCTCGAGGAGATCGTGGGCGAGATCGCCGACGAGCACGACGAGGCGTTCACCGACGGCATCCGGATGACGTCGACCACCGCCTGCGAGGCGCTGGCCCACGTCCGCATCGCCACGGTCAATGAGCGGCTCGGCATCGGCCTGCCGGAGGAGGAGGATTTCGAGACGATCGGCGGCTTCGTCTTTCACCAGTTCGGCAGGATTCCCGAGGTGGGCGAACGGATCGAGTCGCACGGCGTGGCGTTGGAGGTGCTCGCCGCCACCCGACGGCGAATCGACCTCGTGAGGGTCGAGCGACTCGAGCGGGCCCCCGCCGATGGCCGTTGAGAAGTCCCGGGCGCTCGTCCTCCGCACCACGCCGTTCGGCGAGACAAGCAGCGTCGTCACCATCTACTGCCGGGAGTTCGGCAAGCTGCGGGCCCTGGCGAAGGGGGCCTGGCGGCCCAAGAGCGGTTTCGACGGCGCCCTTGACCTGCTTTCGTCGTGTCAGGTACTCGTCCTCCGCAAATCGTCGGGCGGGCTCGATCTGCTCACGGAAGCGGGACTGGAACACCGCTTCCGCGTGGGATCGAGCCTGGCGGCGGTGCTCGGCGGCCTGCACGTCGCCGAACTACTCGACGCCCTCACGGCCGACGCCGACCCGCACCCGGAGCTCTTCGACGTGGCGCATGCGACCCTGCGGAGGCTATCGGACTGGCAGGGCGACGAGGGGCCGATCGCGGCACTCCTCACCCGGCTGGAACTGGCGATCCTGCGGCTCATCGGCCAGGGACCTGTGCTTTCGCGGTGCGCGGAGTGCCACGGCGGGCTGCCCGCGGCGCCCCGCACGGCCTTCGGCATGCTCGACGGGGGCACGCTCTGCGGCCGCTGCCGCGCCGGCCGTCGCGGAGTGGTGTCGGTGTCGTCGCCGGCCCTGAACAGCCTGCGGCTGCTCGCCGACAACCGCGTCTCGCCTGATGACGTGCCCCTCGCCGCGACCCTCGCGGGGGAGGTGCGGGGAATCATGACCACGCTGCTTGCCCACACGCTCGGCCGCCCGTTGCGGGTGCCCGCGCGGCTTCCCTCCCGCGGAGGCCCCCACCGCCGCACCTCCTGAGCCGCGCTTTCCCGATGCGACCACACCGCCACGTTTGTTGCCGTCTCCTCGCCTCCGTGCTCGCCGCCGGTGCGGCCGGCGGCTGCGCGTCGCTGCAGAAGCCCCAGTGGCCGTGGGCGAAGGCCGACGATTCCGCCGCCGAGAAGAAACTCGACGGCGAGCTGGGGGCCGACGCCGATTCCGAGGTGATCTCGTCGGAATACTCCTCGTCGACCGAGGCCGGCTGGGACTACTTCAAGGGAGACAACGTCAAGAAGCGGTGGAAGAAAATGGTTGGCCGCGGCCCCAACGAGCCGGTCGCCCGCAAGGCGCTGGCCGAGGCCGACGCGCTCTTCCGCGACGGCAAGTACAAGGAGGCCATCTCCAAGTACAAGGTGGCGATCGACCGCTGGCCCGACTCGGTGATCGAGGAGGACGCCATGTGGCAGCTCGCCGAGAGCTACTTCTTCACCGACCAGTATCCGAAGGCCGAGGACCAGTACGACGAGCTCGTCAAGAAGTACGCCAACACCAGGTATCTCGACCGGATCGCCCAGCGGCAGTTCGTGATCGCCCAGTACTGGATCGCGCTCGACCAGAAGACTCACCTCCCGGTGATCGTGCCCAATCTCGTGGACCGGAGCCGCCCCCTGTTCGACACCCGCGGCCGGGCGCTCAAGGCGTTCGACCACGTCCGGATCAACGATCCCCGCGGCCCGCTCGCCGACGACAGCATCATGGCGGCGGCCAACGCTCACTTCCTCGACCGGCAGTGGCTCGACGCCGACTACTTCTACGGCCTGCTGCGGAGCGAGTATCCCGACAGCGACTTCCTCCTGCAGGCCCACCTGCTCGGCCTGCAGGCCAAGCTCCGGGCCTACCAGGGGCCGGGCTACGAGGGCGGCGTGCTCGACGAGGCCGAGATCCTCGCCGACCAGGTGGTCGTGCAGTTCCCCGACCAGCTCGGCCGCGAGGAGGAAGATCGGGTGCAGACGGCCCGTGCGGAGATCGCTGCCCAGCAGGCGCTGCGTCACTGGAAGCGGGCCGAGTTCTACGCCAAGGGGAAGCACTACACGTCGGCCCGCATCTATTACGCGATGATCGCCCGCGACTACCCGAAGACGCAGCTCGCCCAGCAGGCCCGCGAGAAATACCTCGCGATCAAGGACAAGGCCGACGTCTCCGACGACCCGCTTCCGCTGCTGACCCGCGTGCTCAACCCCGACTCGCTCAAGGAGGCGGAACTCGACGCCATGGCGGAATCGGAGGCCCAGATCGCCCGCCAGGACGAATCGGGGATCACGCCACCGCGGTTCTGAACGCCCCCGGATCGATGGATGCCGCCATGCGCCCCGCCGCCCTCCGCCGGCTCCTTCCCTGGATCGCGCCCGTCCTCGTGGCGGCAGCGGGATGTGCGAGCTATCGCTTCGGCAACAACACGCTCTACGCCTCGAACGTCCGCACGATCTACGTGCCGATGATCCAGAGCGACAGCTTTCGCACCACGCCCGCGATCGACGTCGGCGAGCGGCTCACCGAGGCCGTCTGCAAGGAGATCGAGAAGCGGACGCCGTTCAAGGTGGTGGGCAGCGCGGAAGGGGCCGACAGCGTGCTCACCGCACGGATCGTCGCCGATACCAAGCGGATGGTTGTGGAGAGCCCGACCGACCAGTCGCGGATGGTGGAGATGAACTACCAGACACTCGTCACCTGGGCCGACCGCGGTGGCACGGTGATCGCCTCGGGCGAGGTGCCGCTCCCGGCTGCGACGGTCGACGTGGGCCAGTCGGCGGCGCTCGTGCCCGAGTTCGGCCGCTCCGTCGCCAGCACGCAGCAGGAGGCGATTGTGAAAATGGCCCAGCAGATCGTGGGCCTCATGGAAGAGCCCTGGTGAGGCGGGGTGCGCGCACGCGCCGCGGGCCGGGGGGGGGGGGGGGGGGTCGCGCGGGGGTGGTAGGGGGGCGGGCCC